>NZ_JBEOPT010000015.1:0-124802 GCF_040310325.1 Pseudomonas sp. HY7a-MNA-CIBAN-0227
CCGGTGAAACTGGCGGGCGGGCTGAACGGATACCAGTACGTGCCCAACCCTACGGGGTGGGTGGATCCGTTGGGGTTGAGTACGTGTCCGGGTGGGGATGGGTGTAAGCCCAGTGAAGGGGGCGAAAACCCAGCGGCAAAGGCGAAGGTAGATGACGGCGAGCCGCCTCTACCCAAACAAACACAGGCCGAGCGCCGGGAACGAATTAACGAGCTAACGGAAGCGAACGCAAAACGGCGAGTCCTAGAGTTTGAAAAGAAATACAACATGCATACTGTAGTCAAGCATGGACCAGAGATACCGGGAATATCTATGAGACAACGTGCTATAGATGGGACTAATCCAGCCAATGGCAAAAAGGGAAAAGTAAGTTCCAGCTCTCAATTTAACAGCTGGAAAATGCAGCTTCATGCGATAAATAAGGCGCTATCTAAAATGCAGGGCAATAATCCTTCACCTACAGGATATGACAGTGACGGCAATCCAGTAGTCCGTATGGAGTTGCCAGGAGCAGGGCGTGGCTACATGCCAAACAACAAAGATAAAAACAATCCTAAATACTTCGAAAACATGAATAAAGCAGAAGTCCGATTCGACAAACACAACGTGAGCCGTCCTTTCACCGCGTTTCCAGTGAGATAAGAAATGTTAAAAGTTCCATATATAGATGCTCCCTACGAGCCAAAAATCTCCCACATACTGGGAGCACTCTCGATATATGACCGTGAAGAAACTAAAGGCGAAGCGCTTTGGCAATACAACCCTAACGATTCTAAAGACCGAGAAGAGATCATTAGGTCGTTTATTTTAAAAGATCTTATGTACCTACCTTACAGACACCGCTTTGTCTTAATTACCATATTGAAAGACGCATTAGAAATTCCAGAGTTTGATTTTTCGAAAGAATTTGAAAGCGACTATGACAAATATATAAGCATGGCTTGGGATGAGACCGAGATAGATGACCCGAGAGGTTTTTTCGAAGAAGTTTTTAGATTAGCCAATAAGGAATGGGAAGATGACATCCAGAAGGCCAGCCTAGAAGATCAGTCCACTTGGTAAGACCGTGAATAAAACTAAATACACCCATCTTCTTCTCTCTATCTAGCGGCATCTTTACGGGATCTAAAAATGAAAAACCCACCTAACCTTTCGATAGTTCGAGGTCTGTTTGTACACATACAACATTGAAAACATAAAAAACCTCGAGTGAGAAGAGCTTATCGTCTCGAAAAGCGTGAACACCTCAAAAAAATTGTCAGAACTTTTCGAGGCCCTTACCAAGCCAGAATTTACTTCATATACAAAAGCCGACCAGGACTGGTTTATAAGCGCCCTAAAATACTATTTAGCCACCGATGATAATTTCGACTCCACTTTTTATCTATTTGACACATACTTCGACGATGAAATCTCTGATCAACGTCAGTTCATGAAAGCTTTACTGAAATATTTGACCCGATACCAGGCGGAAGTCATAGCGAAAGCATTGGATTAGCCAATAACAACCAAAAACCTTCAAACCACCTGCTGCAACCGACTAGCGGCCTGAGCGATTAATTCAACCACTTACTCTTTATCGCGCCAAGCTTTGCTCTGCTTACAGAGCTGATGATTGATTCAGCTGTTTTGTTCCACCGAAAAGGCTGAGCCTGAAAGTTCATTGTGAGCCTCAATAAATTGACGGATAGCTGCTTTTAGTTCGGCATCGCGGATGAAGACGCCACGATACAGCGCCCGTATTTCCAGTTGAGCGAACCAGCCTTCTACTGCGTTCATCCACAAGGCACTGGTTGGTGTGAAGTGCAGTTTGAAACGCGGGTGTTTTTCTAGCCATTGCTTGATGGCCGCCGTTTTGTGAGTCGAGCTGTTGTCCAGAATGACGTGCAGATCAAGCTCTGCCGGGGTAGCACGGTCGATCTGCCGCCAAAAGGCCAAAAACAGTGTGCCGGCTATTACCTGGAAAACATAACCCCGTCACGCCCCATCGCCCGAACTGCTGCCAGATGAACCTGAGGCTCAGCCGTCTCCGACTCCAGCAACAACTGCGAACCCACCACCCTCGCCCCACAATAATCAAAAATTCCATGGTCAATTTGTGCGCGCATGGCCTCGGCATAACCATGGCGCTCATAAGTGCCGCCATCGGCGCCGCCCACGCCAATCAACTGCACGTGCAGGTGTCCGAGCTTTTTCACCAGCTTGGCGTCGAGGCTGAAATCGAAAGCCCAGCCGTTGGCAAAGACCCGGTCAATCCAGCCCTTGAGCAACGCTGACATGGACCACCAGTAGACCGGGAACACCAGTACCAGCGCATCGGCGCGGTCGATCCGTGCTTGTTCGGCGAGAACATCGGCGGGTGGCGTTGCCTGGGTGCGGTGGGCGGCGTGATCGGCCAGGGTGAAACGTGGGTCGAAGCCTTCAGCGGCCAGGTCGGCGATGTCGAACGTATCGCCGGACAGGGCCAGGCCTTCGGCCAATTGTGTGGCGAGGCTATGGGTGAGGGACTGAGGATCGTGGTGAGCAACAACGATAAGCGCGTGCATGGCGAAGACTCGGGGGCAATTTGCGAGCAGAAGGCGAACCGTATAGGCTGGACATAAGTTACCTTTGGTAAGTTACTTTTGGTATATAAGTATGTCAAGCACCGAAACGAACACCCCACAGCCACGCCGTCGCCTGGCGCGGGAGGATCGCCTGCGCCAGTTGCTGGATGTTGCCTGGCAGTTGGTTCGCGAAGAAGGCACTGAAGCACTGACCCTTGGTCGACTGGCAGAAATGGCGGGCGTGACCAAACCGGTGGTGTATGACCACTTCACTACGCGGGCCGGCCTGTTGGCGGCGCTGTATGAGGATTTCGACGGACGCCAGAACCAGTTGATGGCCTGTGCCCTGGAGGCCAGCGAACCGACCCTTGATGAGCGCGCGTGGGTGATCGCTTCGTCCTATGTCGACTGCGTGCTGTTCCAGGGCCGGGAGATACCGGGCGTGATCGCAGCACTGAGCAGTTCGCCGGAGCTGGAAACCCTCAAGCGCGAGTACGAGATGATTTTCATGGAGAAGTGCCGCGCCGCCCTCGCCCCTTTTGCAGTGTCAGGTGCCATTTCCCAGGCGAGTCTGCGGGCAATGCTCGGCGCGGCCGAGGCGTTGTCCCATGCGGCTGCCAGCGGTGAAGTCAGCCCGCTGGAGGCGCAGGAAGAACTGTTTGCCAACATCAAGGCGATGGTCAATCGCGGTGCACGCCTGGAAAAGTAAGGGGGCGTTTTTTCAGTCCTCGCCCAAACGCCCGCGCACAAAACCCTGGGCCTTGTGCGTCATCTGGTCGAAGTGCCGGTCTCGCTGTTTTTCGGCGTCGACCATTGCCCGCTTGCCGTGTTTTTGCAGCAGATAGGTGTGAATCTGCCGCACTTCCAACGAACTGTAGATCGACGCCACATCCAACAGCCCCATCAAGCCATCGGTGCTGTAGTCGCGGGTGTTCATCAACACCTGAGTACCGCGTACGCCCCGGACCTGAAAGCCCATGGATTCAAACGCCGGTACCTTTTCCACGGCGCAGGTCAGTTCGGCATGAGGGTAGCGAGCGAGCATGTCCTGCATCATCGCTCGCGCCACGCCCTGGCGCCGATGACTGGCATGCACCGCCATATAGGCCACGCCGCACGCGTCGGGGTCGCCCTTGACCGGCAGGTACAGCAAAAAGCCGATGGCCTGTGCCGGGGCCTGCTCGTCCACGGCGACGATCAGTTCAACCGCAATCCCCTTCGAGCCTCCGACCGCTTCCAGGTACAGGTGCACTTCATAACCGATCGTATATTGGTAGACGTTGTAGAGCAGGTTGCTCGGCGCGATAGCAACCATACTGATGTCAGTCAGGTAGTCGACCACCATCTGCAAGATCTGGCTGTTGATGTGCTCGGGGCACGGGGTTTCATAGTGGGTAAGGCTGAACATTGAATTCCTGTTTCCTGGTGTGTCGCATCAAGGCTGGGCAGAGTGTACCTGTTGCAGCAACACCTCGACGCAGATGCGTTGTTTCACTGCGCACACACCTCGCGCAGGCAACCGCGCAACCAGCGGTGCGCCAAATCGGCATCCAGGCGTGGATGCCAGAGCATCGCGACACTGAACACCGGCAACTCGACCGGCAACGCAAAACTATACAGGCCATCCCGCAGGCCGCTGGTGTGTCGCTCAGGGACGCTGGCGATCAGGTCAGTGCTGCGCACCAGAGCCAGTGCGGTAGAGAAACCGGAGACGATGGTGACGATGTCTCGCGTCAGTTCGAGAGACTCAAGAGCATCGTCAATCTGCCCCCTGTCGCGCCCGCGTCGGGACACGTAGATGTGCTTGCCTGCCGCATAGCGGGCCAGCGTGATCTTGCCCTGGCTCAGCGGATGATCACTGCGCACCACGCCGATAAAACGGTCGCGAAACAGCGCCTGGGTCAACACCTCGGGGCTGGCGTTACTGTCGACTACGCCGGTCTCCAGGTCGACGCTGCCGTCGCGCAAGGGCGTGCTGTCCTTGTCCGGCTTGTGCACGAAGCGCAACCGCACGCCGGGGGCTTGTTCGGCAACACGGGCGAGCAGTGCCGGGCCGAAACTTTCGACAAAGCCTTCGCTGGTGCGCAGGGTGAAGGTGCGCACCAAGTGTATAAGGTCCAGAGTCTGGGCCGGACGCAGCACCGCCTCGGCGTCCTGCACCAACTGGCTGACCTGTTCGCGCAGCTCAAGGGCACGCGGTGTCGGCACCAGGCCGCGACCGGCGCGCACCAGCAGCGGATCGCCGGTAGTCTCACGCAAGCGCGCCAGGGCTCGGCTCATCGCCGACGGGCTCAGGCGTAAACGCTGTGCGGCACGGGCGACGCTGCCTTCGGCAAGCAACACGTCCAGGGTAACCAGCAGATTGAAATCAGGGGTCGACACGGGGCAATCCTCACAAGGCGTCAGGCGCAAGCATAGAGTGCAACTGCTGCGTCTTCCGCCATGTTATGCGAGGGCGTAACTTTCTGACAGCTGTCCGTTTGGCAGTGGTCAGAACAAGGAACCGCCCATGACATCCCTAACCCCTCGCGGCGCCCTCGCCAGCCTGTCGCTGTCCATGCTGCTGGCGTCCCTGGGCACCAGCATCGCCAATGTCGGCCTGCCAAGCCTGGCCCAGGCTTTTGATGCGTCATTGCAGGCGGTGCAATGGGTCGTCCTGGCTTACCTGCTGGCAATTACTGCGGTGATTGTCAGTGTCGGCCGACTGGGTGATCGCCTAGGCCGCCGCCGTCTGTTGTTGGCGGGGCTGGCACTGTTCACCCTGGCCTGCGCACTGTGCGGTGCCGCGCCTTCTCTGGGACTGCTGATAGGCGCACGCGCTCTGCAAGGTCTCGGTGCGGCAACCATGATGGCAATGACGATGGCCCTGGTCGGCGAGACGGTACCCAAAGACCGGACCGGCCACGCCATGGGTTTACTGGGCACGATGTCTGCCATTGGCACCGCACTGGGGCCAGGTATTGGCGGCGTGTTGATCGCTGGATGGGGCTGGCAGGCGTTGTTCTTCTTCATGGTGCCGCTGGGCGTGCTGACGTTTGCCCTCACCCGCCGCTATCTGATGGTCGACTGTAATGAGCAGAATTCGACGCGAGCCGATTTCAATTTTTTCTCGGTGTTACGCGACGCGCCGCTAAGAGCCGGGCTTTGCATGAGTACGCTGGTCTCTGCCGTCATGATGACAACGCTGGTGGCCGGGCCGTTCTACCTGACCCATGGAGTAGGGCTTGACCCGGCCTCAATGGGCTTAGTGATGGTGGTCGGGCCATGCATTGTTGCGCTAGTGGGAATACCTGCGGGCCGTCTGACCGATTGTTTTGGTGGCCATCCCATGACCCTCGCAGGCCTGGCTGGCATGCTTGGCGGCTGCCTGTTGCTGGCGCTGACGCCGCTGAACCTGGGCGTTACCGGGTATATCGGCGCCCTCGCCATCCTCACCCTCGGCTACGCCCAGTTCCTGACGGCCAACAACACCAACGTGATGAGCAATGTGGCGACGGATCGGCGCGGCGTGATCGCAGGCCTGCTAAACCTGTCGCGCAACCTTGGGCTGATCACTGGCGCCTGGGCGCTGGGTGCGGTCTTCGCCTTGGCCACGGGCGACATCACGGTAGCCACGCCTGAAACGATTGGCAGCGGCCTGCGCATCACCTTCGCCGTGGCGCTGGGGTTGATCGGCGCGGCGTTGCTGATTGCCTTGAGCCATCGCTCGGCAGCCACCCAGCTTTCACGGGCGCCTTGACAAGAGAAAATCACCGCGGCTATTGTCTGACAACCTGACCACTAAGGTTTTGCTTCCATGCTTGAACTCCAGCGCCCTGATTCGCTCGTCGTGCGTGTCGTCAACGCCATTCGTACCGAGATCGATTCCGGACAGCTCGCGCCCGAGTCGCGCCTACCCACCGAGCAACAGTTGGCCGAACAGCTCAACGTCAGCCGCTCCGTGGTGCGCGAAGCCATTGCCCAGCTCAAGGCCGATGGCGTACTGACCGCCCGGCGCGGCCTGGGCTCATTCATTTCGCAAACGCCGACCGGAACTGTTTTCCGTTTCCCGGAAAAAGACGGGCGCCGGCCAGACTTGGCGCAAATGTTCGAAGTGCGCCTGTGGATCGAAACCCAGGCCGCCTCCATTGCCTCCCGCCGCCGTGACGCCACTGACCTCAAGCGCATGAAACAGGCCTTGCAGGAAATGCACGACAAGCGCGCCGACTTCGAAGCCGCCGCCCTCGCCGACGTGGAATTTCACCGGGCCATCGCCGAAGCCAGCAAGAACGACTACTTTGTCGCCTTCCATGACTTCCTCAGAAGCCAGTTGGCGAGCGCCCGTAAAACCGCCTGGGAAAACTCGGCATCGCGTTTTGCCAGCGGCTCGGCCGACGCCACCCAGGAACACCAGGCGCTCTACCAGGCCATCGCCGACGGTGACGCCCAGGGCGCAGCCGCGACCGCCGAATCGCACTTGCGTGCCGCCGCCAAACGCCTACAACTTGAACTGCCTGCCACCGATTGATTGATTCACCCAACTATTTGAAGCGTGCCTCTAGTGCGCCGTTTTTTTAACAAAAACATTAGTCTGACAACCTGATAAGCAGACTGAAATGTATTGATTCTAGGTAGCCACACACCATGATTTATGACTTTTGCATCATTGGCGGCGGTATCGTCGGCCTCGCCACCGCGATGGAGCTGCTCAAGCGCCAGCCCGAGGCATCCTTGGTGATTCTGGAAAAGGAACCGGCGCTTGCCAAACACCAGACTGGTCACAACAGCGGCGTGATCCATGCCGGCATCTACTACGCGCCGGGCAGCCTCAAGGCGGACCTGTGCAAGCGCGGCGCCGAGGCGACCAAGCAGTTCTGCACCGAGCACGGCATTAAGTTCGAGGTGTGCGGCAAATTGCTGGTGGCCTCCACGGCGCTGGAAGTGGAGCGGATGGAGGCGCTTTACGCCCGCTCGCAACTCAATGGCATGAAGGTCGAGCGCCTAGACGCCGATCAACTGCGCCAGCGCGAACCCAATATTGTCGGGCTCGGCGGGCTGTTCCTCGACGCCACCGGCATCGTCGATTACCGCCAGGTCTGCGAAACCATGGCCGGAGTCATTCGCCGAAGTGGCGGTGAAATCCGCCTGGAAAAAACCGTCACCGCGATCCAGGAAGATACCGACAAGGTCACCGTCAGCACCCACGACGGCGCCTGGCAAGCCAGGCACCTGGTGGCCTGCGCGGGCCTGCAATCGGATCGCTTGGCGACCCTGGCCGGGATCGACATTGACCACCAGATCATCCCGTTTCGTGGTGAATACTTCCGTTTGCCTGCGGCGAAAAACAACATCGTCAATCACTTGATCTACCCGATCCCGGACCCGGAGTTGCCGTTCCTGGGCGTACACCTCACCCGGATGATCGATGGCAGCGTCACCGTCGGCCCCAATGCTGTGCTGGGCCTGGGTCGTGAGAACTACAAGAAGTTTTCCATCAACTGGCGAGACGTGGCCGAGTACGCCAGCTTCCCGGGCTTCTGGAAAACCATCTGGCAGAACCTGGGCTCCGGCAGCGTCGAGATGAAAAACTCACTGTTCAAGTCCGGCTACCTGGAGCAATGCCGCAAGTATTGCCCGTCCCTGGAGATTGACGATCTGCTGCCCTACGAAGCAGGCATTCGTGCCCAGGCAGTCATGCGCGACGGCACGCTGGTCCACGATTTCCTGTTCGCCCAGACGCCGCGCATGTTGCACGTGTGCAACGCACCTTCGCCCGCCGCGACCTCGGCCATTCCCATTGGCGAAATGATCGCCGACCGTATGTTCAAGTCCAACTGAAACCCACCCGTTTTATCCGTCGGTTGACTTCGCCAAGAGGTGGACTGCCAACCCCCTATCGCCGAAAAACGGCCCCTGGGGCGTAGTAAGCGTCAATTTAACAATAAATATAATGACTCATAAGGAAGTACAGAATGACGGCACCAGCCCACAACACCGCCGCCGTGGAAACCCCGGCACAAACCAAAAAACGCCTGCGCAAGGTCGCTGCCGCCACCATCTTTGGCTCGATGCTGGAGTGGTATGACTTTTACCTCTACGCAACCATGGCGGCGATTGTCTTTTCGAAAATATTCTTTGATAACAGTGACCCGAAAGCCGCCACGCTGATGGCCTTCTCCACCTTTGCCATTGGTTTTATCGCCCGCCCCTTCGGCGGCGTTCTGTTTGGTTACCTGGGGGACAAGTTCGGCCGCAAACACGTATTGGTGATCACTTTCTGCATGATGGGTGTGTGCACCACACTGATCGGCCTGATCCCAAGCTACGCGTCCATCGGCATCTGGGCGCCGATTGTCCTGGTGTTTATCCGGATCATCCAAGGGCTGGGCGCCGGTGCCGAATTGTCCGGCGCGGCGGTCACGTCCTACGAGCACGCATCCGAAGGCAAGCGCGGCAGCCAAGGTGCCTGGCCGGCGCTGGGGCTGAACCTGGGCCTGCTGCTGTCCTCGCTGACCGTGTACCTGCTGACCATCAACGGCAACGAATTCCTTTTGGCTGGCGGCTGGCGTATCCCGTTCATCTGCAGCATTGCGCTGGTGGGTGTCGGCTTATGGGTGCGTAACAGCATCCCGGAAACCCCGGAATTCAAAGAGCTGAGCAAGGAAACCGCCAAGTCCAAGGTATCGCCGCTCAAGGCCCTGTTCAAGAACGACCTCAAGGGCCTGGCCGTGGTGTTTTTCGTGGCGGTTGGCTACAACGCCCTGAGCTATATCTTCAAAACCTTTTCCCTGGCCTACCTCACCCAGTTCAAGGGTATTGATGTGCATGTCACCTCGTTGTCGGTGACCATTGCCAGCCTGATCGCCATCGTCGCCGTGCCCTGCTTCGGCTGGCTGTGCGACAAGTGGAGCAGCAAGAAGGTGCTGATGCTCGGCGGTGTGTTGTCGCTGCTGTTTGCCTACCCGTTCCTGGCGCTGCTCAACACTGGTGAAAGCCTGATGATCTACATCGCCATTGGTGTGGGCACCGGTATTCTCGCGCCGATGATGTTTGCGCCCCAGGGGTCGTTCCTCAGCCGTCAGTTTCCTACCCAGACCCGTTCTTCAGGCTTCGGCACCGGACGCGAAATCGGTACTGCCATCGCCGGTGGCCTGGCGCCGCTTGGGGCGTTGTCGCTGGTGGCGTCGTCGGCTACCCATTCAACGGATGGCGTGGTGATCATCCTCGCAATCGCCTCGGTGCTGGTGGTGGTGTTTGCCCTGTGTGATCAGGGCCGCAAGCACTCGGCGTTCAAGAACTGACCAAAAAACTGACCAACGGGTGCATGGATGCCCCTTCATCGCGCATCATGGGCACTTTTAAGCTCAAGGATAACGTCCATGCGCGTGCTGTCATTGATGATGGGGTTTACGACGCTGGCCGCCAGTCTGGTGTTCTGTGCCCAGGCGTCGGCGAGCGAAGAAAGCCAATTAGTAGATTCGATCAACCAGTACCGCAGCCAGGTGCAACGTTGTGGCAACCAGGGTTCCCAGGAGTTGCCCCCCCTGGCCACCGATGCGCGCCTGGTGCTGCCGGTCAACAACGCCGGTGACCTGCAACAGGCGCTGGCGCGGGCGGCGTACCCGATGGTCAACGTCCAGGCCATCAGCCTGTCCGGCCCACGGGACGCCCAGTCCGCCATGAAGGCCGTGCGCGAAAGCTTCTGCCGGGTGGTGCTGGACCCGCAATTCGTCGACATCGGCGTGAGCAATAATGGCCAGGACTGGCGCATCGTGCTGGCCCGTCCGCTACTGACCCGCGGCCTGGGTAGCTCGCAGGCTGCCGGCCAGCAAGTACTTGAGATGATCAACGCCGCCCGCAATCAACCGCGCCAATGTGGCGGACAAGCCTTCGCAGCGACCAAACCACTGGCCTGGAACACCCAACTTGCCAGCGCCGCCGACAGTCACTCGCGCAACATGGCCAACAACAATTTCTTCGATCACCTTGACCGCGACGGTCGTACGCCGGGCGACCGAGCGGAACTGGCGGGCTATATCGGCCAGGCAATCAGCGAAAACATCGCCGCCGGCCTGGACACCCCACGCAAGGTGGTCGACGGCTGGCTCGCCAGCCCTGGCCATTGCGCCAACCTGATGAACCCGCAGTTGCGCGAATTGGGCGCTGCTTATGGACTTGACCCGAAAAGTGATGCGGGAATTTATTGGACGGGGTTGTTCGGGGTGCAGTAAATAGATGACGGAACGCGATGGACGGCCAGGCACGCGGGGGCTGGCCAAGGCTATGCGCAAGGATTGAGCGCACTCTACGACGCCACCGCCACCTGATTGCGCCCTTGGGCCTTGGCGCGATACAGCGCTTTGTCGGCGGTGTTCATCAGGCCGTGCAGATCGTCGTCCACTGATTGCGTCGAGGCGACACCGAGGCTGGCGGTCAGGCCAAGTACCGGTTCGGTAATCAAGCCCGCGATGGCGCGGATCAGTTGCTCGGCAATGTCCCGCGCCACCTCGACAGTGGTGTCCGGCAGCAGCACCGCGAACTCCTCGCCACCCAGGCGACCATAAACATCAGCCTGGCGAAACGACGCACTGATCACCCCGCCGATCTGGCGCAATACCTGATCGCCGGCCTGGTGGCCGTAGGTATCGTTGATAGCCTTGAAGTGATCCATATCCAGCATCAACACACACAACGGCTGTTGGTTGCGTTTGCACTGGTTGTACAACAGCTGGGCATGCTCGAAGAAAGCCCGGCGGTTCATCAGGCCGGTGAGTTCATCGGTCTGTGCGGCACGGGTGGAGATGTTGTGGGCCCGCTCCATTTCCCGGGTCAGGCGAAAGGCAGTCTCCAAGGCCTCGGACAATTTGCGCGTGGCGCCCACCACAAACGAAGAGAAAACCAGAACCGCCATGGCCATGCCCACTTGCATCGATGCCGGTTGAAACAGTAGCCACAGGGTGCAGGGCAACAACACCAGGCCGATAGACCCCAGCGTCATGTAACGGTATGCCGAGTAACACGACACCGCGCTGACCGACATGCCCACGGCAAACAGCATGACCAGCGCCTGGGACAGCCGATCGTCGGTGGGCATCACCGCAAACGCGCCGGCCCCCCAGATCCCAGCGGATAGCACCAGGGTGCTCCAGTAGCGGCGCTCCCAGCGCTGGGGCGTGCGTTCACTTTTAGGGCTGCGAAAATAGGCCATGAACATCGCGACACGCAGCAGCGTCGCCCCCGCCAGCAGCGCCAGCCAGCTGACCATGACGTTGTGCTCAAACCGGTCCCAGCACAACCAACAGAGCATGATCGCGGCCATATAACTGCCGAAAACGGCAAAAAATGATTGGCGAAACAACTGGTGCAGTCGATCAGTGCGCACCTGTTCCTCTATGGAAAAATCCTGGTCCTGCCCACGCCCAAGGCCATTCATTTGATCCGCCTGATCATAATGCTGCGACAAAATGGCATTGTGGCATCCTGCCAGCAGGCGGAACAGCAGAATCAAGCGGATCAGGACCGGGAAAGCGCTTGCTAAAGCGTGCGGATGAAGCTTTCGCGGGGACCGGACTGGAAAGTAGCGTCAACCCACTCGCCCGGCCACCGCGCTCGCCACAAACCGATTCCGCAAATGCGAGAGCTGGTAGGCGATGGCCAGCCAGATAAACCACGCGGGCATCACGCACAGCGCCAATCGTGTATCCGGCCGCAAGGCCAGCAAGCACAGCACAAATGCCAGGAACGCCAGGGAGAACCAGGCCATCGGTACCCCACCCGGCATTTTGTAGAGCGATTGTGCATGCAGGTCAGGTCTTTTTTTGCGGTAGGCAATGTAGGACGCCAGGATGGTCGACCAGGTAAAGATCACCAGGATCGCCGATACCGTCGAGACGATGGTAAAGGCGGTCATCACTTCCGGGACGATAAACAGCAGCAACACCCCCAGCAGCATCAGAAAGGTGGTGAAGGCCAGGCTGATAAACGGCACGCTGTTTTTCGACAGCCGGCGGAAGATCCCCGGCGCATTGCCCAGGTCCGCCAGGCCAAACAGCATGCGGCTGGCGGAGAACACCCCGCTGTTGGCGGACGATGCCGCCGAGGTCAGTACCACAAAGTTGACGATACCAGCCGCCGCCGGAAAGCCCGCGATCAGGAACAGTTCAACAAACGGACTCTTGCTCGGCGACACCTGCTGCCAGGACGTCACAGCAATGATGCAAGCCAGGGCCAGCACGTAAAACAGAATGATCCGCAGTGGTATGGAGTTGATCGCCTTGGGCAAGGTCTTTTCCGGGGAGCGGGTTTCGGCGGCCGCGGTGCCGATCAGTTCAGTGCCGGCGAAGGAGAAGACTGCCATCTGGAAACCGGCGAAGAAGCCAAACAGGCCATTGGGAAATACCGCCTGCTTATCCAGCAGGTTTGTCAGGGATGCGGTAACGCCGGTGGGCGATACAAAGGAGCTGGCGATCAGCGCCACACTCACACCGATCAAGGTGACGACGGCAATGATCTTGATGATCGCGAACCAGAACTCCACTTCGCCGAACAGTTTGACGGTCAGTACGTTCAAGGCGAACAACGTCAGCATCATGCCAATGGCGGGAATCCAGGCGGGTACATCGGGGAACCAGTACTGGAAAAACCCGCCCACCACCACCGCATCCCCCACCACTGCCACACTCCAACTCAACCAATAAGACCAGCCGAGAAAGAACGCCGCGCGCGGCCCGAGGTAAGCGCCGGCAAAGTCGGCGAAGCTTTTGAAGTTCAGGTTGGATAACAGCAACTCGCCCATGGCACGCATGACGAAGTACACGAACAGGCCGATGATCATGTAGATCAGGATGATCGAGGTGCCGGACAGGGCAATGATCTTGCCGGATCCCATGAACAGGCCGGTGCCGATCGCCCCGCCCATGGCCATGAGTTGAATATGACGATTGCTCAAGGTGCGCTGCAACGCAGGCTTTTCGATTAGCCCAGGCGTAGTTGTTTTCATCACAAAACCTCTTGATCTTATGTTTTTGAGTTTTGGCAGAAAAATATCGGGCGATTTTTATTGTGGGTGGGGCTCGGACTCAGGGGGTCAACTTTCAGGCATGTTTGCTTTCATAGCCTCGCAGCACGTTGACTGCATTGATGCCAATCTCATCGACCATGTAGCCGCCCTCCATCACAAAGAGCGTGGGCACGCCTACGCTGGCGATGATTTCGCCCATGCCGGTGAAGTCATGACTTTCCAGGAGGAAATGGCTGATGGGGTCGTCCTTGAAGGTGTCGACGCCCAGGGAAATCACCAGCACTTCAGGCGCGAAGTTGCGCAGCTTTTGGCAGGCGTCGATCAAGGCTGTTTTGTAGGTTGGCCAGGTGGTGTTTTTTGGCAACGGGTAATTCAGGTTGAACCCCTCGCCCGCACCGGCACCGCGTTCGGTACTGAACCCGGAAAAATAGGGATAGGACACCGATGGCTCGCCATGCAGGGAGACAAACATCACGTCGCTGCGATCAAAGAAGATGTTTTGTGTGCCATTGCCATGGTGGAAATCCACGTCCAGCACCGCGACGCGTTTGGCTCCTTGGGTTATCGCCTGTTGCGCCGCGATGGCCGCGTTGTTCAAGTAGCAATAGCCGCCCATGTATTCCCGCGCGGCGTGGTGGCCGGGCGGACGGCACAGGGCGAAGGCACTGTTGTGACCCTCGTCGATCAAGGCCAGGCCGGTGAGCGCGATGTCAGCGCTGGTCTTGACCGCTTCCCAGGTGGTCGCGGTGATCGGCGAGCCGGCATCCATGGCGAAGAAGCCGAGCTTGCCGTCGATAAAGTCGGGGGCCTGATCGTTGGCCAGGTCGCGAACCGGCCAGACTAGCGGCAATGCGTCATGGCTGCGGCCGATGGCGGTCCATTGCGCCCAGGCTGTTTCCAGAAAGGACACGTAGCGCTCGCTGTGGGCGTTGACGTAGCACGAGCGGTCGAACGTGCGCGGGACGATGATATCGCCAAGCTCTACCTGCCTGACGCGATCACGAACGGTGTCCGCCCTGCTCGGCTGCTCGAAAGACGGCTTGAGCACGCCGTCCTTCAATTCGGTGCCATGGTGCAAACGATGGGAGTCGCTAAAAATAGTCAGCATGAGTACATATCCGCCTAATGAGATCCAGGCGTCTATTTTGTTCTGGCCGCAAGGGGCTTTCTTTGCTTTTACTTCTCGTGATGCTAGCGTAATCGGGAATATTTTCCCCAAAGACATTCAATAATGAAAAAAACAACCAAGCATGCCGCGCTTGACGATACCGACCTTGCGATCCTCGCCCTGCTGCAGGAAGACGCCAGTATCTCCAACGCCGAACTGAGCGAGCGCCTGTCCCTGAGCCTCACACCTTGCTGGCGACGGCGTAAACGTTTGGAAGAAGAAGGCGTGATCAAGGACTACCAGGCCAACCTGGACCGACGCAAGCTGGGCCTGGATATCATGGCCTTCGTGCATATCCGCTTTGCCACCCACACCGACCACACCCCTGAAGCCTTCGAAGCGGTGATCAAGCAACTGCCACAGGTGCAGTCGTGCCACAAGATCACTGGTGATGCCGACTATTTGTTGCAGGTGTTGGCTGAGGATCTGGACAGTTACAGTGAGTTTGTTGAAAGCGTGTTGCGGCGCCAGTTGGGGATTGCGTCGATTCAGTCGAGTTTGGCATTGCGGGAGGTGAAGACGACGAGCCGGATTGCTATTCCAGAGCGGATCAAGCAGTGAACGGCGATGCCCAACCAGCCTGTTCTAACGCGCGCCGATGATCACCGTGAAGTCATAAGTCCATATCCATCGCACATCCGTCCTGATCCTGCGTCAGGGCCAGGCAAGTAGCAACGAGCCTCCGTTAACGCCTCAACGCTCCTTAGCTCGCCGCGATGTCGATTTTCCTCATCCCCGTCATGGCATCGAACAACCGCCTGGTCGCCACTCGATCAGGATTGGGCTGCTCTTGTTACGCCTCTCAAGGTGTTGGCTGAGATTGATTAGTAAGGTAGGCGCTCAAACGACGGCAGGCTAAGTAAGTCATCTCGAACTTGAGTGCTCGCTTTGGGTCGATTGCAGCCCTTGGTGACCGGTAGCAATCGGCCAAAAACGGTCATTCAGCTTCGAAGACATCGATTTCTCTCACCGTCTTTTAACAGGGTATGAAAAACGCAGGGATCCGCGCCGTTACTGCGAACTGGTACGGCATTACGAAATAGCAAGGGACTAGACTCGCTTGAAACATCTGCATTTCACTCTTGATTCACCGTAATTGTTTTCCCGTAACTCATGAAAAACTGTTTCTTAATAATACCAAGCAAAATAGTAATAAGTTAGTTAGGCTGTTTTTTTCATAGTACGTATAAATCAGGAAAGCTGCATGAGTCTCCTAGCGCAAAATCCAAGATTTACGATAATTTTAGCTATTTTTTATTTCCTTTCAATGGTACTTGCGGCAAGGATTATTCACCTTACAATTTTTTCTCATGAGTTCTTGAATAACGAAGGCCGCAAACGTTCAACGCGACTGACTGAAACAGTCCCCGTCCGCGGCACTATATTTGATCGATTCAAACAGCCCTTGGCGGTCTCCACACCCGTCAGCACCTTGTGGGTGAATCCTAAACAGTTCGCCCCAACTAAACAGCAGGCAGTAATATTGAACGAGCATCTTGATATTGATGCCTCGCTGATTAGCCATTTGACATTGAACTCCCAAGGCAAATCCTTCGCTTATTTAGCCAGAAGGGTTGATCCAGAGGTCGCAAGGAAGATAATAAAATTATCTATCCCAGGCATCTATGAGCGCCAGGAATACAAGCGATTTTATCCGCAGTCTTCGATGCTAGCTCAGACATTAGGCTTCACCAACATTGACCAAAAGGGCATTGAAGGCATTGAATTAATGTACAATCATAAACTTTCAGGCATGTCTGGCCTAGAAGAACTCACCTTGAATTTACGCAAGAGAGTCACTAGCGAAATCCTTGTGCACAAGCTCATCACCCCTGGAGAGGATCTATATTTAACAATTGACTCCACCCTTCAGCACTACGTTGAAAAAGCACTATTGAAAGGACTTAAGAACAATGCAGCACGGTCGGCAAGTGCAATTCTTATACACGCTAAAACAGGAGAGATATTAGCATTATCCACGATGCCCTCATTCAATCCAAATGCGCGTAAAAGCTTTAGCGCGGACGTCATTCGAAACCGAGTATTTACTGACGTATATGAACCGGGATCAGTGATAAAGCCATTCAGTATGGCCGCCGTTCTGACAGCTGGTATAGTTGACAAAAATGCCATAATTCAAATAGCGCCTGGCTTCGTAAAAATTAATGGATATACGATTCGAGATGTGGGTAGGGACAATCAGTTAGACCTGCCGGGCATCATCCGCCGCTCTTCAAATGTCGGCATGAGCAAGGTCGCGATTCCGACAGGTGGAGCAGTCATTTCGCGATTGCTGATTGAGCTGGGATTCGGAAACAACACCTCGGTCTACTTTCCAGGGGAAAGTGTTGGGACTGTTCCAACCAAGAGGGTATGGTCAGATATCGCCACCGCTAGCCTTTCATACGGATACAGTTTGTCGGTCAACTTGGCTCAACTAGCTCAGGCTTATACCGTCTTTGCAAATAATGGAAACCTGGTTCCATTATCGATAATCAAAGGTGAGGCACAGCCACCCCGCAATGTCATAAGCCCGGAGGTCGCCAACAGTATTCTGGACATGTTGGTGCATGCAGTCGATGGACCTGGAGCAGGCGGAAAGCGCGCAGCAATCAAAGGTTATGTAATTGCGGGTAAAAGCGGGACCTCACGCAAGGCATCCAGTGGCGGATATCAAAGCAATAAATATAGAGCCATATTCGTGGGTATCGCTCCGGCCAACGCGCCTGAGTTCATTATGGCTGTATTGGTGGATGAGCCCACCGCCAAGGGTTACTTCGGGGGAGCGATTGCAGCACCGATTTTCAAGGAGGTACTTGAAGATGTCCTTCGCATCAGAAATATACCGAGTGACCAAAATCAAACTCTGCCAGCCGCTCAAGGTTCAGTTGGCGCAGAACGTTCCGGCCCGGTCTAGAGTTATGGCGACTGAAGTGACCGTGATAACCACCCTGAAATGCAGACCGGCTTGCGGCGCTGACTGAATCGATTTCGGGCCGTTGGCAGACAAGGGGCCTATCCCAAATCGTTCCAACAATCAGCTTCTGATTACTGGCGCAGGATTAGGATCCTTCGGTTTCCAGCGGGAGGAAGCTCCCGCTGAACGCCAGCTCGACATTGACGGTGCCACGCCAGTTTCCCAGGCGATCGATCTGATAGATGAGCTGCTCGAAGCAACAACGGGTTACTTTTGGCCGTTTTCTGCCTGTCTCGACTGACTGAAATCGACCCATAGCTGCCAGTCATTTGTGTCTACACAATCAGGGCAATTCACTCCTTGGCAAAGGCAATGGGCACCTAATGACCATTTATACAAAGATCAGACACCCTCCTGGGTTTATACTCGGCGCCATCGAAATTAACCAAACTCAAATGAACTGAGATACCTCATGAGCCGTTCTCTCTCTATGACACCTGAACGCAAGCTGGTCGCGCCACTGGTGGCTTTTGTATTCCTGTTAGTTGGCGCCGCGTTCCTGCAAAACAGCGTCGGCTCGCGCCAAGTGCTGTTGCTGGTGGTCGGCGCGGCGCTGGGTTTGACGCTTTATCACGCAGCCTTCGGTTTTACGTCGGCCTGGCGGGTGTTCATCAATGATCGGCGTGGCGCGGGTTTGCGTGCGCAAATGGTGATGCTGGCGGTGGCGGTGCTGCTGTTCTTCCCTGCACTGGGGGCGGGCACTCTGTTCGGTCAGCCAGTGGTCGGGTTGGTGGCGCCGGCCGGGATTTCGGTGGTGTTCGGTGCGTTCATTTTCGGCATCGGCATGCAGTTGGGCGGCGGATGTGCGTCAGGCACCTTGTTCACCGTGGGCGGCGGTAATGCGCGCATGCTGGTGACCTTGTTCTTCTTTATCTGCGGTTCGTTGATCGCCACTCACCACGTTGACTGGTGGTTTTCTCTGCCCTCGTTCCCGGCGACTTCCATCGTCAAAAGTTTCGGCGTGGTTCCGGCATTGCTCGTGAGCCTGGCCGTGTTCGGGATGATTGCGGCTGTGACCGTACGGCTGGAAAAGGGCCGTCATGGGCAGCTTGAAAAGGGCGTGACCAGCGAGCACCAAGGTCTGCGCCGCTTCTTGCGCGGGCCGTGGCCATTGGTATGGGGTGCAATTGGATTGGCCCTGCTCAACTACGCCACTCTGGCGCTGGCCGGGCGGCCGTGGGGCATTACTTCGGCGTTCGCGCTGTGGGGCGCCAAGGCTGCTAGCGGGTTGGGCGTCGATGTCGGCAGTTGGGTGTTCTGGCAGATCCCGGGTAATGCCAAAGCCCTGGCCGCGCCGGTGTGGGAAGACATCACCAGCGTCATGGACATCGGCATCATCCTCGGTGCGCTATTGGCCGCAGGCTTGGCCGGGCGTTTTGCACCCAACCTGAAAATTCCGGCCCGTTCGCTGTTCGCGGCGGTGATTGGTGGCCTGCTGCTCGGTTATGGTTCGCGCCTGGCATACGGTTGCAACATCGGCGCGTACTTCAGTGGCATCGCCTCGGGCAGCCTGCATGGCTGGCTGTGGTTAGTGGCTGCGTTTATCGGTAATAGCGTGGGCGTGCGTCTGCGGCCGTTTTTCTTTGGGGCCGAGCGTCGGCAATTGGCGTTGGGCGGTTGCTGAGAAATCTGCGGCTGGCAGCCGATAAACCTCGACTGCCGGCCTTGGTACTGTTCTACGGGATCAAAGAGCATGGGCTTCCCGAGGCATACATCAGTCCCCTCGAAACGAGCGCTGCCAAGATCGATGCCGATGCACTAAGAACCGAGAAGAATTTCGCCCTTACTAATGCCGGCTAACCAGTCAATCAAGACCTTACAAGCTGAGTAGAAAAACATGAATCGTCGTAAAAAAATAAAGCAGCTATTAAAGGCTCACGCCAAAAAGGCTAGTGCCAAATTGGCACCGCCAAGCAAGTCTAAATACATTAGTAAAGCTGACCAATTGAAACTAGCTGCTGAATCCAGTCACGACTCAATCATTTCCTCTGAGAGCTGATCTTAGGTATTGCGATGGCACGTACCGCGAGAACGCGGCCGAACAATGCAGTCAACGTCGCTCTCTTCGGGTGCTGGACGCTGCAAATTCCACTACGAAGGGAGGTTTAGGTCATTTCGTATGGTTCGCGGCAACCCAGGCACCTTCGACATATACGCCCGTTTGAGCACGGACTGTCCCCTTTAGTCCGTTAACCGCTATGCGGCAAGCTCGACGTAGCTTGACTCCCCTCCTCCAGTCGCGCCCGACAACCAACCCCATATGAAGGTCAGAGTGGTACGTCCTGCGTGATCAACGCCTACCTTGCCACGAGACCAGCCGGCAAGAATCTCGCCATCCGTAGTTAAGCACTGATAAAGAAGCTCAATGGTATCGGGGCCTGTTGCACGCCCGACTTGATTACCCATGCGGATCCGGCCGCCTTGGTAAGTGCCCGAAATGGCATTTTCCTCGACATGGTAATGAAATACTGTGCCTGCACCGGATAGCCCGTGGGTGTTGTCCGCTACCGTAAATCGGCGATTGTTCAAACGCTCGCTGATTTGAGAAAAGGGGGTTTCCATAAATGTCGCGTCCTTTAGTCGAGATGTTCCATTCCAGCCTTCGATTATCTTAAGCCATTTTTTCGCGACTGCAGAAAGCGCTGCTTTGGCTATCTCTGAAGCTGCGAACCCACGACGATAAAAAGCAAGATGGGTTCACCTCCGACCAAAAAAGGGGCACTGTTCGTTCTGCATGGTGGACTCCATCTTGTATCCAAGCTGGAGTCCTCTAAAGCAAGCCGTGGCCAACGGCTAAACAGTCAATGAATACAGGCTTTGGCCAGACTAAAGAACGTTGGCATCTCAGGTAAAGCCCCCTAATGAAACAGTAAGGCCTGCTTTCGGTGCAGCATGGAGAACCCATACGGTTGCAGGTGGCGCGATACCGGCCTATGTTCCAGACAGTGCATTGTCTGCAACCACCACCCGCAGGCTGCTGTCGATCCAATACGATTACCCCCGTAGTGAGGTAAAGACATGCCGAACGATTCCCGCCCCGCCGTGCTCGAACTGATCGGTAATACGCCGCTGGTGCGTGTCAGCCGTTTCGATACTGGCCCGTGCACCCTGTTCCTCAAGCTCGAATCCCAGAACCCCGGCGGCTCGATCAAGGATCGCATCGGCCTGGCGATGATCGATGCCGCCGAGCGCGATGGTCGGCTGCGCCCCGGCGGCACCATCGTCGAGGCCACCGCTGGCAACACCGGGCTGGGCCTGGCCCTGGTAGGCCGGGCCAAGGGTTATCGAGTGGTGCTGGTGGTACCGGACAAAATGTCCACGGAAAAAGTCCTGCACCTCAAGGCCATGGGCGCCGAGGTGCACATTACCCGCTCCGACGTCGGTAAGGGCCATCCCGAATACTACCAGGACGTGGCGGCGCGGATGGCGCGGGGCATTCCCGACGCATTTTTCGCCGACCAGTTCAATAACCCGGCCAACCCGCTGGCCCACGAGACCAGCACCGCGCCGGAGATCTGGGCGCAGACTCAGCATGACCTGGACGCTATCGTCGTCGGTGTCGGCTCAGCCGGCACGCTAACCGGGCTGACCCGCTTCTTCAAACGCGTGCAACCGAACCTGGCCATGGTACTGGCCGACCCGGTGGGTTCAGTGGTTGCCGAATACAGCCGCAGCGCCACCCTCGGCACGCCAGGCTCATGGGCGGTAGAAGGCATCGGCGAAGACTTCATTCCGTCGATTGCCGACCTGTCCAGTGTGCGCCAGGCCTACTCCATCAGCGACGAAGAAAGCTTCGACCATGCCCGCCAACTGCTGCGCGCCGAAGGCATTCTCGGCGGTTCTTCCACCGGCACCCTCCTCGCCGCCGCACTGCGTTACTGCCGCGAGCAAACCGAGCCCAAGCGTGTTGTGACCTTCGTCTGCGACACCGGCACTCGCTACCTGTCCAAGGTCTACAACGACCAATGGATGAACGATCAGGGGCTGTTGCAGTACAAGCACTACGGCGACCTGCGCGACCTGATCGCCCGGCGCTTCGAGGATGGCCGGGTGATCAGCGTAGGCCCGGACGACACCCTGCTCACCGCCTTTCAGCGCATGCGCCTGGCGGATGTTTCGCAACTGCCAGTGCTGGTGGACGGCCAGCGGCTGGTAGGCGTGATCGACGAGTCAGACATCTTGCTCGGCATCCACCACGACGCCTCGCACTTTCACATGACCGTGGCCAGCGCCATGACCAACACCCTGCAAACCCTGGCCCCCAGCGCCAGCCTGGCGCAACTGCAGGCAGAACTGGACCGCGGCCTGGTGGCAATCATCGCCGACGCTACAGGCTTCCATGGCCTGATTACCCGCGTCGACCTGCTCAATCATTTACGGAGATCCCTTGCATGAGTCAGCACGATAAAAGCGCCTTCGCCACCCGCGTCATCCACGCAGGGCAAACGCCAGACCCCACCACCGGCGCGCTGATGCCGCCGATCTACGCCAACTCCACCTATTTGCAAGAGAGCCCCGGCGTGCACAAGGGTTTTGACTACGGTCGCTCCCACAACCCCACGCGCTTTGCCCTGGAGCGTTGCGTGGCCGACCTTGAGGGCGGCACCCAGGCCTTCGCCTTTGCTTCCGGGCTGGCGGCGATTTCCACCGTGCTTGAGCTGCTTGATGCAGGCTCGCATATCGTCTCCGGCAATGACCTGTACGGCGGCACCTTCCGCCTGTTCGACAAGGTGCGCCAACGCAGCGCCGGGCATCACTTCAGCTTCGTCGACCTGACGGACCTGGCGGTTTTCGAAGCATCATTGCAGGCCGACACGCGCATGGTATGGGTCGAAACACCGAGCAATCCCCTGCTGAGCCTCACCGACCTTGGCGCCATCTCACGCATCTGCCGCGACCGGGGCATCCTCTGTGTCGCCGACAACACCTTTGCCAGCCCGTGGATTCAACGCCCGCTGGAACTAGGCTTCGACATCGTGGTGCACTCGACCACCAAGTACCTTAACGGCCACTCCGACGTCATCGGTGGCATCGCGATAGTCGGACAAAACCCGGAACTGGCCGAGCGCCTGGGCTTCCTGCAAAACTCGGTGGGCGCCATCGCCGGCCCCTTCGACGCGTTCCTCACCCTGCGCGGGGTCAAGACCCTGGCGCTGCGCATGGAGCGCCACTGCAGCAACGCCCTGGAACTGGCGCAATGGCTGGAGCAGCAGCCACAGGTAGCACGCGTCTACTATCCGGGCCTGCCTTCGCACCCACAGCACGAACTGGCGCGCCGGCAGATGCGCGGCTTCGGCGGGATGATTTCGGTGGACCTGAACAGCGATTTGGCCGGGGTCCGGCGCTTCCTCGAAAACGTCAAGATCTTCGCCTTGGCCGAGAGCCTGGGCGGCGTGGAAAGCTTGATCGAACATCCAGCTATCATGACCCATGCCAGCATCCCGGCCGAAACCAGGGCGCAGTTGGGCATCGGCGATGGGTTGGTGCGGTTGTCGGTGGGCGTGGAAGCGGTTGAGGATTTGCGGACGGACTTGGCTCAGGCACTGGCACGGATCTGAGGGATGGTTGAAGGCTGCCTTTATTGAGGGGCGGCTTTCGGCCAGAAGCGGATACTCGGACAAGATTCGAGGGCACCATAAATCCAAACAAAAAAGAGTAGTGGACATGAAATAGGAGTTTACCCTCCGAACTGCACAACCAGGAGATGGCCAAGCTATTTTCCATGCCACTCGGCAATCGGTTGCCGAGCTGTCGAACGGACTGAAGACGGTGAGCAACTCGGTCGATTCAAAGTGCGCAGTTTGATGCGTGAGCTTGATTTAGTCAGTAAACAACCCGGCTCACATACCTATAAACGAGCGACAGTAGAAAGACTCGATATCCCAAACACCTTGAACCGAGAGTTTGATGTGCCGGCTTCCAATCAAGTCTGGTGTGGAGACATTACCTACATTTGGGTGCAAGGAAGGTGGCATTACTTGGCCGTCGTCCTGGATCTTTGTACGCGCCGGATAGTGGGTTGGGCGCTGTCGGAAAAACCGGACGCCTAACTCGTGATCCGGGCCCTGCATATGGCCTACGAGCAGCGTGGCAGACCTTCGGATCTGCTGTTCCACTCGGATCAAGGATCGCAATATGCAAGCCGGTTATTTCGCCAGCGGTTGTGACGATACCGCATACGTCAGAGCATGAGTCGCCGGGGAAATTGCTGGGACAATGCGCCGATGGAGCGGGTATTCCGGAGTTTGAAAACTGAATGGATACCGACCTTAGGTTATAGAGCTACGCAGGAAGCACAGCGCGACATAAGCCATTTTTTTATGCATCGGTACAACTGGATTCGACCGCATCAGTTCAACGGCGGGCTGGCGCCAGCGTGGGCCGAGGAAAAACTCAACATCGTGTCCGGGGTTAGTTGGCCACTACATCTAGAATGCAAAGGGAGAGGATATCTTGAACAAGATACAGCGAGCCCGAGAGGCAATGGCCTTGCAGGCTAATGGGTAAATTATTTCGAGAACAGCACACTATTGCAAACAGGATCACCTAAGTTACGGAAGGCCAACCTTTGTACCGATTTCAATAGAAAAAAACAATTTCCGTAAGACCTCTCATGCTTATCGGGTCAAAATATATGGCATATTTTTTCTTAAAGGTAATACCATGAACAGAAAAATTGATCGTCAAACCCACTCCTTGGGCAGGTCGTTGAAGTTCATGACCTACAACCCATTATCATTCTCTCAAAATATTCATCATGAACTTAGTTTGTTGGTTCGCGATGCACTGACCGAACTGGGAGTTCCAGACCGCTTATTGCACGATTTTGACTCACACTCAACCATAGCTATTGATATGAATGAAGAGCGATCTATTAATATTTCACTGGTCGACGATCGCCTCTTCATTTGGTCATTTATCCCGATTAGCGAAGAGCTATTAATAGACAATTCCAAGAGCATCATACCCGTCATTACAACCGCAATGGAGCACATTGAAACGGGCCACTTAACGCTAGGTAAATGCAATGATGGCTTCGAATTAAAAGCGTTAGTTAATCCGCTTGCATTAGTTGAAAACAAACTCAGCCAAGTCATCTATAACTTCCATAGCGCACTGAAGATAATATCTAACCACCGATGAAAGAAGATATTTAATGCTGGAAATTAAAGTCAATCACATCGCTCAGGTCAGCGTACACCAAGCAGAACAGCAGGATAAACCACCATCACTACCGGTTAAAACTATAAAAAATTCCCCAAGCATGATGCGTTTCAAAGAGACCGCACAATTCATAATAGAAATGATGCCAAGAAAAAATTATGGGGAAGCAGGTGCTAGCCAAAAGTACTGGCTGGAAATTAAAGATCCAAAGCATCGCGATCGTATTTCGCTGAACGGCCTTGATGCACAGTCCGGTGCATTAAGTGCATGGTTGGAAGACGTTAATAACAAGACTGGGCTATTCCAATGGATTGATCAATATCCCGATGTTGAAATCAATACGCTCAAGAATAAACCTAAGCACCCTCTATCTCTGGATGTCGGCTATATCAATTATCTGTCCCCAGACCAGGCCACTGACTATTGGGTAACTATTTCACAAGGTGAATGGAAAACCGGGAATAAATTATTGAATACGACACATCTACCAAGCAAGGCCGGGATGGAGGGCCACGCTGCTATCGTTATCCATCGCGACGGAAATATCTTTGTTCACCCGTATGAAAAAGGGAAATGGCAACATACTTCGACGACAGAAGGCAAGCCGGTTTTATCAGCGGGTATGATACTCATTGAGCAAGGAAAAGCGAAATCATTTTATCTGGATTCCGGCCACTATATACCGCAGCGACCTCAACTCGAACATCTTTTAGCTCGATTGGCGGCACAAGGCGTCAATATCAACGAACTCGATATCCACGCCAAGCATATCGCGCAGAATGATATAAAAGCACTAGTGAGGCAGTATTCTCGCTAACTCTGCTATTTACCAAGAAGGCACCTAATAATACAAATCCAATCAACTCAACTATATTTATCAAGGATATAGGCAATGACCCAAATCCATGCATTGCATCGTTCTACCTCTATTATACCGACTGAGCAAAGTCATCAGCGCAATCAGACCCTAAAGGTACAGGCAGTGCACAACACTCAAAACTCGCCGATGCGCAGAACGCTGGACGCCTATGGTATAGATGATAATCGGAGAAGGTTAAGCCAGCTAAATCAGGAGAAGTATCATGTATTGGTTAAAAAAGACCGCTCAGGCACCCCTGATTTAACCCACGGCGCCTATGTATCTAAACAGGGCGAAGATGACTATGGAAACTTTAACTGGTTAAATCCAAAGGGCCTGATGAAATATCAAACCAAAGATGTCGCTGTTATCACCTTTACGAATAAAGATCAGCTAACACAGCTCAGCGATACCTACTCGGAGACTCCCTTACCGGATTTTCTCATTAGGACACTCAATGCAGAAGCCTGTCTGGATACTCATCTTTATCGCCGGAATGCGAGTCTGGCTCAGTTTATCTCGCCGATCGATCACACGCAGCATGGCTATCTCATTAGCCCCAATACACCGTACTGTGATGCAAAAGTGTTAGATACCTATGTCAATGCTCCCGAGACACTCAAAAATAGCAAACATGGCATCATTTTGTGTACCTACGCGATTCATCCGGGGATACAGTCCTCGTTTCTGGAGGCGCGACATCATCAATCTGGCTCCGAAAGGCTTGAAGCAAGCCAGCAGACACCACAAAAGACGATCGATAAAAAAACACAGATTGACTCCTTGACCAGCATTTTAAGTTTAAAACAAGAACATCTTCCGCAGCTCGAAAAATTGCGGCAAGGGACATTGCAACATCTTCGAAATGTCTATGCTGTAGATGAACATGATAATACCAGAATGTTCTTTCATTTTCCCGTCGCAGAAAAAACCGCCACGCTCCACTTGCACACTTGGGTTAACAAAGGCGATCATCCGCTAAATGAGCCTAGGTCTTTCGATCTCGATACGATTATTGCGCAACTTAAGTCTGGAAAAGAGATCAGCGATCTTGTCCTTAACCGAAATGAAGGATCCTATTTTTTACCTACCTCGGATTCCATTAAGAATATTAGCGGCATTCCATTTAAAGGTGTGCACGACAATATTCTAAACCTGCCCTTGTAATCGATTATGCCCGTTCTTTTGCACGTTGCAGTACGATCAGGCAGGCCTTAGCTACTGAGCGCAGCCAACGTACCTGAAACTTGCAGTATGACAATTACAGGAGATAACTAATGATTTCAATTCAGGCATTACAGCGTTCTGCTGCGACTATGCCCGCTGACTCGGGTCACTCACGCCATCAGACCCTGGATGTACAGGCAGTACGTAACTCTCAGGTCAACCTGAAGCAACACGAAAGCTCTGCGATCCGCAGAACATTGGATGTTTATGGTATAGATGATAATCGGAAAACCCTGAGCCAGCTAAATCAAGACAAATATCATGTATTGATCAAACAAAACAAATCAGGTACCGCCGACTTGACCCATGGCGTCTATATATCCAAACAATCTGAAGACGACTATGGCAGTTTTAGATGGCTAAACCCAAAAGGTTTGCAAAAATATCAAACTAACGACCTGGCTCAGGTAACACTGACAACAACAAACCTGGCACAACTCCAGGAAACATACAAAAATACAAATGCCACCCAATTTTTGGTTGAACTGCTACGCGGTAACAGTCGAGAACCAGGCGACAAGGTATATAATGAGGTGTATAAAGAAAATCCTAATATCTTCCATTACTCTGCCCCATTGGGAACGGGTAATGGGTTTCTAATTTACCCGAATATTCCCTACATGTCGCAAACCTACACCGCTGGACAAATCACGGATTTGGCTACTAGGTCAGAAGGCATCCAGCTGACGGCCTGGGCCGTTCACCCTACAGTGCCACATGATTTAATCCAGGAAATTAATGGTGATCTTTCAATAGGAAAAACACCGACTAACCAGAAGGAAGAGCTAAATCAACATCGCGCTGAGTTAACATCAGGCGCGAAATCATTAACTTCTATATTGGATTTAGAGCAGGGTGATGTCGGGATGCTGGAAAAACTAAAGCTGGATAGCTTTCAGCATTTAGTTGATATCTACGGGGTATCTGCTGAAAAAGACAAGGTTAATTTATTTTTCCATTTCCCGGTAGCACCTTCAACTGCTACCTTGCATCTGCATATTTGGGTAAACAAAGGGGATCATCCCTTAAATGAGTCGCGCGCATTTGGCATTGACGAGGTCATTCAGCATTTAAAACAGGGTGAAAGTATCGATAAATTGATATTGTCCCGAAACGATGGGCAATTTATATTGCCAACCAAAGATATGTTACACAAGATTAAAGGCATGCCTGAAAGTAAAACGCCAATGCCTGCCGATTATAGCGAACTTAAGCTCCCTATCGGCGTTGGTGAATCAATAAGGTAAGGTCGCAGGCTCCCTTACCCACTGAAATTCAGGCGGCTAAGGATGTTCTGAAGTAGCCGGATATTTTCTGGCTATCGAGCCGCCAGCAATTTTCAAAAAAAGACGCATGTCGAAACTTGATCCAACCTCTTCATTTTTCAGCCCTCCGGGCCACAGAAAAGCGCTTCGCAGCAGCCATTTACTGCGCACGCCAACAAGTATCGGCGTGCCATCCACAGGTTCGACAGCGCGAACAACAAATGCCGCCCGTGAGTGCCCGCTTCTGACCGAAAGTAGCCCTTCACAACAGGCAGCAATCGGCCAAAAGCAATCATTCAAACGGTCTCAGCAGGAATGCTAGTTAAAATATCCACTAAGCGCCCAGGAAAACCTCCCGCCGCGATGACGCTGCCCGATAATCGAGTAACACCACTTGCCTTGGCCTCAGCGAGTGAGCTTTACAACCTGTGCTTCATTCAGGCTGCTTTACGAGTTTGGGCGACACGGCTTGGACTGATGTCCTGGCCAGCAGGTAATAGAGAACACCAGGCACCACTAACCCCACAATCCAGGAAATATCCACACCGCCGAGCTGCGCGACCATCGGCCCGGAGTAGAAGTGGCTGTCGACGAAGGGCAGTTGAATCAATACGCCGGCGGCATACACGCTGATCCCCAATACATTCCAGCGACCGTAGCGACCTTGTGGGTCGGATAATGCCTTGATGTCATAACGGCCCTTGTTGATGAAGTAGTAATCCACCAGGTTGATCGCGCTCCAGGGCGTGAAGAAGGTCAGCAGGAACAGGATGAAGTACTTGAAGGTGTTAAGGAACGAGTCCTGGCCCAACAGGGCGAAGGTGGTGGACGCCGCGACAATCACCAGCACAAACACCATGCGCTGTCTGGCGGTGATTTCAAGGCGACTCCTGAAGCCACTAAGGATGGTGGCAATGCACATAAAGCTGCCGTAGGCATTGAGGGTCGACACCGTGACCTTGCCGAAGATGATGCTCAAATACAGCAAGGAGGCCATCACGCCGGTACTGCCCAGGCCGACGATGGTGGCCACTTCATGACCGCGGAAATTCGCACCCGCCAACGCCGCAGCGAACACCCCCAACACCATGGACGCCTGGGCGCCCACGACCGTGCCAAGGCCGACGGCGGTGAAGGTCTTCCAGGACGAGGTCTTGCTCGGCAGGTAGCGTGAGTAGTCGGCTACATAGGGGCCAAAGGCGATCTGCCAGGACGCGGAGAGCGACACCGCCAGCAGGAAGGAACTCCAGCCGAAGTGGCGGTTCTCCAGCAACAGGCCGATATCGTTGAGCGTTATCAACCGGGTAAACAGATAGGCGAAGGCAATAATGCCCAGCACGCTGGCCACCTTCCCCACCAGGTGGATGACCCGGTAACCGAAGATGGTCAGAAACGCGATGCCGGCAGAGAACATCAGGATGCCGGTGCTATCGCTGACATCGATCAACTGAGCAATGGCCTGCCCCGACAGGACCGCACCGGTGGCGCTGAAGCCGAGATACATCAGGCACACCAGCACAATCGGGATCGCCGCACCATAGACGCCAAACTGCACGCGACTGGAGATCATCTGCGGCAGTCCAAGCTTGGGCCCTTGTGCGGCGTGCAAAGCAACCACCGCACCGCCAAACAGCTGGCCAATCAGCAAGCCGATAAGTGACCAGAACACATCGCCGCCCAGTACTACGGCCAGGGCGCCGGTGACGATCGCCGTGATCTGCAGGTTGGCGCCGAGCCACAGGGTGAACTGGCTGTACAGACTGCCGTGGCGCTCGGCCTCGGGAATGTAATCGATCGAACGGGTCTCGATCAGCGAACTTCGCTGCTGACTATCGCAGGCCTTGGTCATAACGGTGCTTTCCTTTAAGGGGCAGACGGGTGTTTTTGTTGTTAGAAGGTCTTGCTGGCGCTGGCCACGACGGTAGCGTTACAGGTGTCGTCGAAGCCGGTAAAGCTCAAGCACTCTTCTTTTGAGAGATCGGTGTCGATATAGCTCAGCGCCCAGTTCACGCCGACAAACTCACGGCTGAGTTTGATTTCCCAGTTGTAGTAGTTGGCGCGACTTTTGCCGTTCTCCTTGAAAAATACGTCGTCCTTATAGTCGACGTATTCATAGCGTGCTTCCAGGCCAAACTCGGAGGGCAGTACGGTGCGGTAGCCAATCAGTATCGAAGATAGGTCTTCATCTTTTTTGCCCTTGTGGAAGTTGCCTTCCTCATCTTCGTAGTCAGGGCCTTTCATGTTCTTGACGTATTTGCCGCCGAGCAGGACGCCGTACACATCAAGGAGGGTCCGGATGTCGCTCTGGTTGTATCCGCTTTCACGGGGAAATTCGTACTGAGTGTAGAAGGTGTCCAGGCTGATGTTGTCGTTGATCTGCCAGAAGTAGCCTGCGAAATAATCGATCTCCTGGCGCGCTTTCGAGCCGTAGCCAAAGTTGACATTCGAGGTCCAGATGCCAGCGTACAAACCGCTGGAGTGGCTAAGGGTTACCGCCAGTTGCGCGGCAGGGTCGCCCAGGGTTTGCGAGAGTCCGCTGACGCGATAGTCAGTGGTCAGCGCTGGCGTGATGATGAGCTCGAAGTTGTCATTGAGCTCCAGGGCCTGGGCGCTTATCAGTGGCGTCAGGGCGAGACCGGCCAGCATGAAGATGGAAAGTGCTTTCATGGGGTTTCTCTTATTGTTATGGAGTTTTGTGGGGTATTTCAGGCACAGCAGTGCCCAGCGCCGCGCAGAGAGCGGCGTCAGGCAGGTTGCTTGGCGTAAGGGGTCAGGCGTCGGGGGCGTAGACCTGCTTGCCGGCGAAGAAGGTTTTCAGGACCTTGGTTTCGTACAGATCATCGTCACTGACGTTGAACACATCCCGATCGAGGACGATCAGATCAGCCTGTTTGCCGGGCTCCAAGGAACCAATCTGCTTATCCAGACGCAGGGTTTTGGCCGCGTTGATGGTGTAGGCATAGAACATGCTCTGGCGATCAATGCTTTCCTTGGCATTCAGCACGCCCAATGGACCTTTGCGAGTGCTGGCCTGAGCAATGGCGTTCCATGGGTTGGGGCTCGACACCGGCCAGTCACTGGCGCCCGCGATGATTGCGCCCGCGTCATGCAGCGACCTGGCGGGGTATTGGTAGCCGTAGGCAAACGCGCTGATATAAGGCTTTACCAGCGCTTCGGTATAACTCTCGCTGGTGGCCCACAGCAGTTGCATGGAGGCGATGACGCCGAGCTCCTTGAAGCGCGGGAACTCTTTTGGATTGACCAGTTGCAGGTGGCTGATGCTATGGGCCATTGGCACAGGATTTAGCTTGCGCGCGTATTCAAAGCCGTTGAGTGCTTCACGTACGGCACGGTCGCCGACCGCGTGCACGTGCACGATCCAGTCGCGCTTTTCAGCCGCGACCACCAGTTCGCCAAAATGCTCCGGTTCGATCAACAACTGCCCGTTTTTATTGCTGTTCTTGTAAGGGACGATGACGGCTGCGGTCTGTCCTGGAAACTCCAGAACGCCGTCGCCAAATATCTTGATACCGGGGAACGTCAGATTGGGCACGCCCTCGAATTTTTTCACCACCTTGGCCAGGACTTCCAGGTCAGCCGGCTTGCTCTTGGAGTTGGTCAGCATCAAGGCGGCGACGTGGGCGCTGAGTTCGCCGCTCTCTGCCAGTTCACGGTAGAACGGCAGTACGCCGTAACTCTGCTCCGTTGCGGTGAAGTCGAACAGCGAGTCGGAACCGCCAGCGTTCGACGCGGCATCCATCCAGGCGGTGACGCCATAACCATTATTGACTTTCACCGCTTCGCGGGCGGCCTTCATCATGGTTGCTTTGGTTGGCGCTGGAATCTGGCTGCGTACCTGGTCCCAGACAGACTCGGCAAAATAACCGGTGGGGGTAAAGTCTTTTTCATGGCCCACATAGGCACGCTCGTTTTCTGGCAGGCCTTTGACCCTGGCAGCGTCGATTTTTACCCGCTTGAGCATGGCGTTGTTGGCCCAGCCGGTGTGACCGTCAATACCGCTCAGCACCAGCGGCTGGTCGGCCCAGCGGCCCTGGTTGAAAATCTTGCCCAGGTCACGGCTTTTATCCCAATAGGCCGAGCTGGTGCCGGCAATAACAATGACGTCCCCGGCGCGTGCGTTACCGGCTTTATCCTGTTCGATGATCCATTGCTCAAGCTCGGGCAACGGTTTTTCCTCATCCAGCAGTGTGGCCCCCAGACCGTCGAAGGCCGCCACCACCGGGTGGCTGTGGGTGTCAATCATGCCCGGCATCAAGACCTTGCCGGCAAGATCGATCCGTTGAGTTTGTGCATCAGCGAGTGCGTTGATCTGTGCATCGGTGCCAACTTCAAGAATTTTGCCGTTTTCCACCGCAACGGCTTGAACCAGGCCTTGACCGGGGACACCGGTAAAGATCTTGCCATTGGTGAGTACCAGATCGGCAGCGGCCATGGCTTGCAGCGAGGAATAGGCCAGTGCAGCAGCCAACACGCTTGGAATAAATCGTTGCATCGAAACCCCTTATTGTTTTTATTGGGCTAGCGACGAGATGAGTGAGTCCTCGCTACGCATCGCCGATTACGACTCACACGGGTATGAGCCTGTGCCGTACAACCCCTCAATATGCAAGGCACACCATATAGAGCGCAGGAGTCGTATGGACCTCTGCAAATGAGGAGGGTGAGGCAATTAGTTGGAGGCCCAGGCCGCCGCAATTAATCGCGGCGCGTAGCATCCGCAGGTGGGGTCGGCGATCGCAGGGCCGAACCGAGCTCCACCTTGCTCTTGACGCCGAGTTGCAAGTAGCAGTTGCGCAGATAGGTGCGCACTGTCGCAGGACTCAGCACAAGGATTTTGGCAATTTCCTTGTAGGAATGGCCGGCGGCGAACAGCAGGGCTACCGTTCTCTCGCGCGGTGCAAGCACCGCGCCGCGCGACTGCACTTCGAGTGACAGGATCACATGCTCTGCGTTAGGGCACAGTGTCAGTGCAGAGCGGCCCAGGCGTATCACGCAGGGCGCCTTTTGCAGTTGCGCGATCACCTCTGCGGGAAGGACTGAGCCATTCCACCCGGGCAACTCGCGCTGGATTGCTGCGCACAGCCTTGCCCCCACGTACAGCAGACTGCCGTCCATACGTGCGACACCGAAGTCTGTCACCCCGTTGTCGGTGTCGAACCGAATCATGTCTTTCACCTGGAATCGCCACAATTGCAAAAGATGGTCGCAAAAGGCCGAAAACAAATCAGCTTCGCTGTCATTGAACGCCGGTGCATGCATGCCACGATAGAGACAGACGAAGAACATCAAGCCGCTTTCGGGCAACTCGAAGGTGATGCACATCAAGTGGTAAAGATCGTGGCGCCGTGCAAACTCGTTCACCTCCTCGCAGGGGTCGGTGTACTCACTTGCGCGCACGACCTCACCTGGTTGAGTCAACGTGTCATGGGAGAAGCTGTCACTGCTCGCCACCTTGTGCCATTCGCTGGCAAACGACTCGGGCAGATCAATACGCCCATGCATCCAGCTTTTTGGGGGAATACTGGCATCTGACACAGACATCTCGCCCCACCACGCTGAAACGAAGGGCACCAGTTGGCGAAATACCTGCAGGCCGTCTGCAATGAAATGAGACCCGCCACGCTCTCGAGCGAGACGAGCAAGCTGGAGTACGCAAAGATTGAATGCTTTCAGCGTTCCCATCGACGTCCTTGCTCCGGACTCATCACCTCCCAACATCGTTCTGGTCTCAGCTGTTATATGCCCTGTTATTTTTCGACCTTGCCATAGGCAGAGCAATCGCGTCCAGCCCGAACATGATCCCACTCGTACATAGCCTTTACGTGGTTCGCACCGGGGCATGAAGGTTAACCGTCGGTCGAGAAAGATCATGACAGGGACCTCTACAAAATCTCGTGATCTAGTATCAATGCAAGTTCGGCTGGAGATCACTCCATGTCACTGGATAAAGAACGAAAATCTGAGCGCCGCAAGGAGACCCGGCTGTTCGTCTTTCTTGTCGCCTGCCTCTTTCCGTTGCTGTCAGTCGCTATCGTCGGCAGTTACGGTTTTATCATCTGGTTTTCCCAAATGCTCTACGGGCCACCCAGCTGACAGCCCTTCTCCTGAAATCTCCTGGAGCCAGCGCATGGACGAAGCCCTGCATATCGCCAGCCTGGTAGTACTTGCCCGGCCTGAATATTTTGACGCGGTTAAAGCAAACCTGCGCCTGTTGGACGGCCTGGAGTTGCATCAGGAAAGTGCTGCCGGAAAACTGGTGGTGGTACTTGAGGCCACACACGAAAACCAGATACTGCAACGCATCGAACAGATCAATAGCATGCCGGGCGTACTCAACGCCGCGTTGATCTATCACGAACTCCTCGACCCCGCAGGAGATATCGAATGAGTATGACGCGCCGCGAGTTCACCAAGGCCCAGGCCGCCGCCATTGCAGCCGCCGCTGCCGGCCTGCCGTTTTTTACCACCGCCAGTAACCTGGTGACTGAAGCGGACATGGTCACCCTGGACTGGAACAAGGCGCCGTGCCGTTTCTGCGGCACCGGTTGCAGCGTGATGGTCGCGACCAGGGATAACCTGGTGGTCGCCACCCATGGCGACGTCAAGGCAGAGGTCAATCGCGGGCTGAACTGCGTGAAGGGCTATTTTCTTTCAAAGATCATGTATGGCGTCGATCGCCTGACCCAACCGCTTTTACGCATGACGAATGGCCAGTACGACAAGCAGGGCGAATTCCAGGCGATTAGCTGGGAGAAGGCCTTCGACATTATGGAAACGAAATTCAAGGAAGCCTTGAAGAGCAAAGGCCCCGAATCGGTAGGCATGTTCGGCTCGGGGCAATGGACCGTGTGGGAAGGCTATGCCGCCAACAAGCTGATGAAGGGCGGTTTTCGCAGCAACAACATCGACCCCAACGCTCGCCACTGCATGGCCTCGGCGGCGATGGGCTTCATGCGAACCTTTGGCATGGATGAGCCGATGGGGTGCTACGACGACATCGAAGCCACCGATGCCTTCGTGCTCTGGGGCTCGAACATGGCCGAGATGCACCCGGTGCTCTGGAGCAGGGTCACCGACCGGCGCCTGAGCCAGCCTCACGTGAAAGTGGCGTTGCTGTCCACCTTCGAGCACCGCAGTTTCGAGCTGGCCGACATCCCCATGGTGTTCAAGCCGCAAACCGACCTGATGATCCTCAACTACATCGCCAATCACATCATTGAAAGCGGCGCGGTGAACCAGGACTTCATCACTAAACACACCCGGTTCGCCAAAGGCGCTGACGACATCGGCTACGGCCTGCGCCCTGACGATCCGCGGGAAATGAAGGCAAAAAATGCCGGCAAGGCCAACACCTGGACTGATATTTCCTTCGAACAATATGCCGCCTTCGTCAAGCCTTACACCCTGGAGCGAACCGCCAGGGAAACCGGAGTTCCGGCTGAACGGCTCAAGGCCCTGGCCGAGCTGTATGCCGACCCCAAGCGCAAGATCGTGTCGTTCTGGACCATGGGGTTCAACCAGCACACCCGTGGCGTCTGGGCCAACAACCTGATCTACAACATCCACCTGCTCACGGGCAAGATCAGCGAGCCGGGCAACAGCCCTTTTTCGTTGACCGGACAGCCGTCGGCCTGTGGAACGGCGCGCGAAGTCGGGACGTTCTCCCACCGGTTGCCCGCCGACATGGTCGTGACCAACCCCAAGCACCGCGCCATCGCCGAAAAAATCTGGAAGCTGCCCGCTGGCACCATTCAGGAGAAGCCTGGTTTTCACGCGGTAGAACAGAGCCGCATGCTCAAGGACGGCGTGCTCAACGTTTACTGGACCCTGGCCAGTAACAATATGCACGCTGGGGCCAACATCATGCAGGAGGTCCTGCCGGGTTGGCGCAACCCGGATAACTTCGTGATTGTCTCCGATGTCTACCCCACCGTTTCTGCTCAAGCCGCCGACCTGATCCTGCCTAGCGCCATGTGGGTGGAAAAGGAAGGCGCCTTTGGCAACGCCGAGCGGCGTACGCAATTCTGGCATCAGTTGGTGACCGCGCCGGGAGACGCCAAATCGGACCTGTGGCAATTGCTGGAGTTTTCCAAGCGTTTCACCACCGATGAAACCTGGCCCGCCGAGTTACTGGCCAAGACGCCTGAGCACAAGGGCAAGACCCTGTTCGAGGTGCTGTACAAGAATGGCCAGGTCGACCAGTTCCCGGTCGAGCAAATGGAAGCCGGATACAAAAACGATGAAGCCGAGGCCTTTGGCTTCTACCTGCAAAAAGGCTTGTTCGAAGAGTACGCCCAGTTCGGTCGCGGCCACGGTCATGACCTTGCCACATTCGATCGCTACCACAGCGAACGAGGTCTGCGCTGGCCGGTGGTCGACGGCAAGGAAACCCGCTGGCGTTACCGCGAGGGGCTGGACCCCTATGTGGAGAAAGGCAGCGAGGTGCAGTTCTACGGCTACCCCGACAAGAAGGCGATCATCTTCGCCCTCCCCTACGAGCCGCCAGCCGAAGCCCCGGATGCCGACTATCCGTTCTGGCTAAGCACCGGGCGCGTCCTCGAACACTGGCACACCGGCACCATGACCCAACGCGTCGAAGAACTGCACAAAGCGGTGCCGGACGCGCTGGTCTACATGCACCCCGAAGATGCCAAGGCATTGAAGGCACGGCGCGGCAGTGAAGTGAAATTGATCAGCCGGCGCGGTGAAATCCGTGCACGCATCGAAACTCGCGGGCGTAACAAACCCCCTCAAGGGCTGGTATTCGTGCCGTTTTTCGATGCCAACAAGTTGATCAACAAGGTCACGCTCGATGCCACCGACCCGATATCCAAGCAGACCGACTACAAAAAATGCGCGATACGAATTGAGTTGATCAGCGTGGCCTGAGGAGAACCGTCATGCCTTTTCGAATCCTGCCGTTGCTCCTGCTCGCCGCGATTGGCGTGGTGATCGCTGCAGAAATCGACTACCCCCTCGATGCGTCCGGGCCGGATGGGCGTCGACCCGGCGGCACCTTGACTCAAAGCATGCCGGCCCCGCCCATTGCCAACGATGAAAACAAGGACCTGAAGCGCGAACGCAACTACCCCGACCAGCCTCCCACCATCCCCCACAGCATTCGCGGTTATCAGATCGACAAGAACGGCAACAAATGCCTTTCCTGTCACAGCCGTGCCAACAGCGCGCGGAGCCAGGCGACGATGATCAGCATCACCCACTACATGGACCGCGACGGCCAGGCGCTGGCAGCGGTTTCACCGCGTCGGTACTTCTGTAACCAATGCCATGTGACGCAAAAAGACGTGCAACCCCTGGTGGGCAACAACTTCGAGACCATCGACAAAATACTGCAGGACGATGCCAACGCTGCGCAGAAACCCTGAGGAGGCAACATGAAAGCACTGTTCGCCCTGCTTAAGGATTACTGGGGCATCTTGTGTCGTCCGAGCATCTACTACAGCCTGGGCTTTCTAACGCTTGGGGGTTTTGTTGCCGGGATTATTTTCTGGGGCGGATTCAACACCGCGCTTGAGCTGAGCAATACCGAGAAATTCTGCATCTCCTGTCATGAGATGCGGGACAACGTATTCGTCGAGTTGAAAGACACGATTCACTACACCAACCGTTCCGGCGTGCGCGCCAGTTGCCCAGACTGCCACGTCCCCCACGAATGGCCCCATAAAATTGCGCGCAAGATGCAGGCTTCGAAGGAGGTGTGGGGCAAAATTTTCGGCACCATTGATACGCGCGATAAATTTCTTACCCTGCGTCGCGAACTGGCCGAACATGAGTGGGCCAGGCTCAAGGCCAACGACTCTCGCGAGTGCCGCAACTGCCACAACTTCGACTTCATGGACTTCACCCGCCAGAGCAAGCGCGCCGCGGCCATGCACTCGACGTCTCTGGCCAGCGGTGAGGCCACCTGCATCGACTGCCACAAGGGCATCGCTCACAAGCTGCCGGATATGAGCGGAGTGAAAGGCTGGTAACGCCTGTCTGCGCGGCTGACCTGGCCAAGAGTGGACGACGCCGGTTAGGTCCGCCCGGCGTATTCGATCAGAAGCGGTAGCGTCACCACAAACTCGCTTCCTTTACCGTCCCCCTCGCTCATGCCGGTCACAGTGCCACCGTGAGCTTCGACCAGCTCCCGAACTACGGTCAACCCAATGCCCAAGCCGGCCCCGTTGAAACCTATGGCGTGTGCGTCTTGAACATAAGGGTCAAAAATAAAAGGGAGTGCTTTAGCCGTAACGCCGATTCCATTGTCGGAAATACTTATCCTCAAAACGTCGGTTTCTACGGTTACAGACAGCTTGATTCTGCCGTTGGCTGGCGTGTATTTGGCCGCATTGGCCAGAAGGTTTTGGAGAATCTGAGCCAGGCGTCCTGGGTCACCACTCACCATCAAGACACCATCGGGAAGATGGGCGTCGAAATGCTGCTTTTGCGCAACCATCACAGGGCCGCACGCATCAATAGCGCCACTCAGAATTTTCATCATGTCGACATCGCAGCGATTGATTCGCAGCTTGCCAGTGCTGGCGCGGGAGACATCGAGCAGATCATCGACCAGCTGTGAAATATGCTGTACCTGGCTCTCGATCAACTCACGCATCCGCGGCAGCTGATCGCTAGGCAGTCGTACCATACGTTCTGCAATCATGCTGATGGGTGTTAGTGGGTTTCGCAGCTCATGGGCCACCATCGCAAGTATGCTTTTCTGCTGGCTCAGTGCGAGCTCGGCGGTAGCCTGAAGGTCTTGAGCGCTGAGCGCAGCGAGGACCAGTTGCGCGTTTGCCTCGCGCAGTTCCTGGTACAAACGCTGCTCCTCCACGTGAGGGGGTGTTACAGCGTCTGATTGCGCCAGGAGCATCGCCAACACCAACTGCTGATTGGCCTCGATCACTTGCTCGACCTGCTGGGTATCCACCAACCGGCTGCTGGCGTCGCTTAACTGCTTTTGCAGTGCGGCTAATATGGCGCGCGCTTCAACAGTTTTCTGGCCCAGCAGGAAGAGTTCGTGAGCGGCACTGGCCACCTCACGCTCATTCTTGTCGTCGATTTTACTCATGCGTTATGCTCAAATATTTTATCTCCTGTGCATACCACACCTAAACTCCCTGTTGTTGGTCGACCACCGAGCAAGCCCTCCTGATCCGGCAGCATTTCGCCGACCTGTAGGCCATTATCGTCGATGTGATACTGGCGCAACTCATCGGAGTGGGCGCTGGCGCGCACCTTGACCACGGCCATGATCCGCAACAAACGGCTCTGTACTTCAATATAGCGCTGAACGATGATCGCGTCGGTGAGAAACGCCGTGCCGTAAGGACTGAAACGCAGGTCGGTGTAGCGGTCTTCCAGCTCCGAGGTCATCAACACGCTGACCCCGACACGGGTCAACGCGGTGACCATGCGCGACAGCGACTCACGGAAGTCTTCACGGAAAGTTGGCGCCAACGCCAGTTCAAAGCCCGACAACGAGTCGATCACCACACGAGTAGCTTTCAGTCGGGTGATCTCGCTGATCAGCAAGTGAACGATTTCGTCAATGGATAAGTCTGGTGCCCGGCTATCCACCAAGCCTACCTTGCCGCTCTTGATCAAATTGGCCAGCGTGGCGTTTTGCGAGTGGTTGGGGCGTTGTTCGAATACCGCGATCACACCGGTTTCGCCATTGCGCGCGCCTTCAGCCAGGAAGGTCGCCGCCAGAATACTTTTGCCCGAGCCCGACGGCCCGGCCACCAGCAACGAATAACCTCTAGGCAAGCCACCGCCGAGCATCTCGTCAACCTTCGGCACACCCACGCTCAGGCGACTGATCGGGAACTTCAGCCGCGTTTCAGCCGGGCTGAGTACTGCGGGTGCAAAAACCTTGATCCCGGAAGTTGCAATGCGAAAGGTGTGCAGGCCTGGCAATGTCGGCTGGCCACGCATCTTCATGATTTCCATCTTACGCACCATCGAGTTGCGCTCAACGCTCTGACGCAGCCAGATCAGGCCGTCGGCCACGGTAAAAATCGGGTTCGTATCGGTTTCGGTGAAATACTCACCAATCAAGAAAGTCGTCGCCTGCCAGGAGGTCATCAACATACCCAGTTGCTGAACGAACTGCGGCAGGTTGTTGTTGGGGTTGTCCTGAGTCTGGCTGGCCAGCACCACCGAGCGGAACGAATCGACAAACACCAGCGACGGAGAGTGAACCTCCACCTCGCTGACGATGCGCCGCAATACCTCGTCCAGATTCCCAGCCAGGGTATCGTCGGCCAGGTTGATATAGCGAATAGATTGGTTGATCGCTTCGCTGTCAAAAAAGTCGAATTGCTGCTGATAACGCAGCATCTTCAGCGGCGGCTCGCCGAGTACGGTAAAGAACAGCGCGGGGCGTTCAGGCGTCGCAAGGGCAAACATCATCTGATGCGCCAGGGTGGTCTTGCCGCAGCCAGGGGGGCCGGCGATCAGGTTGAACGAAAACTCCGGCAATCCTCCGCCCAGCACCTCGTCCAATCCTGGCACGCCGGTGGCCAGGCGGTTGATAGTCACTTTGGTGCTCATGGCGTTTTTTCCTGCGAAGGGGTGTCGCTCAAAGAGAGTTCCCACACGCCACGAAGCAAACGGGCAGTGAGAGATGGCCCAATCAGCGAGGTCAGTAACTCGTAAAACGTCGTCAGCAGCACTTCACCGAAAAACAGTGCATCGACTTCGCTTTGCTTGACCAGTACGGATTTAAGGGCAATCAGGTCCAGCACGGCCTGCGCACTGTCGTAAGTGCGGGCCAGTCGGGGATGGGTAGAGGCGCACAGATGGAAGCTGCGGCGATACAGCGCGACAACCCCTGGCTGGCCGATGATGGGCGCAAGTGCTGCGTCCATATCCTGCAATATCGAAACGATCGCATCGGCGATTCTTGCAATATCAGCGCTGGGTCCAACACGGTGCGCCAGAGAAGCTACGATCTGGCGGCTCTCTTCGCTTAGCGTGGGCATGACTGCCTAATATCTGATGGACAGAGTTCGATGGTACACCCTATAGCGAGTTACCGAGACGCAGTCTGACGCTGCATTGCAAACATACCCGTGAATGCTGGCGTAATGGCCATGTTTGCAAGGCAGTCTAATTGTCTGCTTTGGGTAACAAGGCACCTTGCATGCTTTGTTCGCTTCTGGCACTTGCGTTTCCAGAGGAAGAAACCTTGAAACAGGCTAAACCAACGGTTGGTGGCTGGTCACACAGTGGATACCGCCACCACCGGCCGAGACTGCGTCGATGTTGAGCTGCACCACATCACGGTCCGGGTAGAGTTCAGACAACAGATCAAAGGCTCTTGTATCTGCCGCCCTGTCACCAAACTCGGGCGCAATGACCGCCCCATTGATTACAAAATAATTGATGTAGCCAGCCGCAAAGTCCGGGTTGTTGTTGCTGAACGTGCTCTTGCGCGGATTGAGCGGTGGCGACACGGTATGCACCTGTAGCTTGCGGCCATCGGCATCCGTGGCATTTTTGAGAATATCCAGGTGGGCCAGCGTCACTCTGTGGTCGTATGACTCGGGGTCGTTGTCGAGGTTGGCGATCACAACGCCTGGCTTGACGAACCGGGCGTAGAAATCGACGTGGGCATCAGTGATGTCCTTGCCTTTAATGCCAGGTAGCCAAATTATTTTGCGCAAGCCCAGGCGCGCGTTCAGCTCTTGCTCGACTTCGGCCTTGCTCCAGTCGGGGTTGCGATTGGTATTGATCCAGCTGCTTTCGGTCATGATCCCGGTTCCGTGACCATCGACTTCGATACCACCGTCCTCGCCCACCAACTCGCTACGCAGATAACGGGCATCCACGGTGCTGGCAACCAAAGCGGCCAACTGCGCATCCTCGCTATGCTGCTGTTTGTTGCCCCAGCCGTTGAAGTTGAAATCCACGGCGCTGAGCCCGCCTTCCCCATCGATGACAAAGTTGGCCCCGATATCGCACATCCATCGAGACCTGCTTAATGAACTCGCGACGAGTCGACATGTGTTGTTCCCTGAATGTTTGTTGCTATTACATGGTTTGCGAAGTCTGGACATCGGCCTGCATCCATTTCGCGGTGGCAATCGGCATCAACCCTCCAATAGCCATGCAGGCTGTTGCTGGGTGATGCAATGCACACCGCCGCCGCCATGCGCCAGATGATTGATCCGCACCGGCACCACCTCACGGCCCGGAAAGGCCTGACCCAAAACTTTGGCAGCCGCCTGGTCGGCATCAATGCCATAGGCCGGCATGATGATGGCGTCGTTGGCAATATAGAAGTTGGTGTAGGAGGCACAGAACACTTCAGCGTCGGTGTCCACGGCCTCGGAGGCTTCATACAACTCGATCAGGTCAAAATGTCGGCCCAGGGAATCAGTGGCCAGTTCAAGCGCGCGACGGTTTTCCCGGACAACTTCGGCATACACCGAACTCCTGTCGTGGGTGGCGTCCACCAGCAAAACCCCAGGGCGCGCGAACGCACACACGCCATCGACATGGCCATCAGTCATATCGCCAGTCACATAGTCCGGATCGCCCGGCAGCCAGATTGTTTTCTTCACGCCCAGAAGACGCGTAAAGATTTCCTCCATCTCAGCCTTGTTCATGCCCGGGTTGCGATTGGGGTTGAGCAGTACCGACTCGGTGGTGATCAGCGTGCCCTCGCCGTCGACATGAATGGCGCCGCCTTCGTTACTCAAGGGTGTGCCAAAGCACTGTACGCCCAGGTGGTTGAGTGCACGGCGCGCCAGGCTTTCATCCAAGTCATGCGCCGACTTGCCGCCCCACGCATTGAAACGCCAACTCACACCGGCCAAGCCTTGTTGCGGGTGGCAGACGAAGCTCGGGCCGGAGTCACGGCACCAACTGTCGTTCACTGCCAACTCGATCAGTTCGATGTTGGGTCCACATAACACTTTGGCACTCGCGACAGCAGAGGGGTCGACAACCATTTTCACCGGTTCGAAACGGGCAATGGCGTTGGCCACGCGAGCGAAGTCCTCTTGCACCAGCGCCAATGTCACGCCCCAACCCGACTCCCAAAGAGCCTTGTTATGTGGCCAAACCATCCAGGTCGCGGCGTGCCTGACCCACTCTGCCGGCATCCACCAACCACTGTTTTGAATTTCATTCTGCGGCATGATAAAAAGCTCTTTAAGTTAAGTAATTGTGTTCAATGAAAACTGCCTTGGCGGTCTTGGCATGTATGCTACGACTGTAAATACAGGGGGACAAACGATGGATTTTGCAGAAAAATGATTAGGAGAACTTATCAATATGCTCAAACACTGGCCACCGCTCGGCACCCTTCGCGGCTTTGAAGCCGCCGCCCGGCTGGGCAGTTTCCACAAGGCCGCCGCCGAGTTGCACCTCACCCAGTCGGCCATCAGTCAGCAGATCCGCGGCCTTGAGGCGTACCTTGAACAACCCTTGTTCTTTCGCAGTGGGCGCAGCGTCAGCCTGACCGATGCGGGTCACGACATGCTCAGCACCACCCAGGCGCTGCTACAGCAACTGGCCGTTGGCATTCGCCGCCTTGGGCAATATCAGAAACCCAACCAACTGGTCCTCAACACCACCCCGGCGTTCGCCCGTCACTGGCTACTGCCGCGCCTGGGGGATTTTCGCCGTCAGCATCCTCAAGTCGATCTCTGGATTTTCAGTACCGATGAAGTCCCGGACATGGCCAGCCAGACCATCGACATTGCTGTGCGCGATGACATCAGTTCCCAAGCCGAATGCAGCTTCAAGGTGCTGCACGCAGACCGCCTCTACCCGGCTTGTCACCCGAACCTGTTGGCGCTACCACGCGAACAGCGCACAACCCTTCACGGCGAGCGTGAAATGGACTGGAATCACTGGGCGGTGGAGGCAGGCATCGATGTGGGTCAGAAGGATCAGGGGCTGAACTTCTCCGATCCCGGCCTGCTGCTGGACGCCGCGTGCGCAGGACTCGGTATCGCCCTGGTCAGCCAATTACTGAGTCGCCAGGCGCGCGCCAACGGATTGTTGCAACCCTTGGTGGAGCAAACCATTCGCGGCCCGAACTGGGCCTTGCTGACCCATCGTGACAGTGAGAGCAATGCGCAAAGCTTCAGCAAGTGGTTGCTGAGTAACCTAGAAGCCGCAAGTCATACAACGTAGTCATTCTGGGCCGGGGCTTTTGTCCCTTTGCTTGTATAGAGGGCAGGTTGATGTACCTATGTATGACGGGCGGCCAAGGGTCGATCACAGCCCCTTGGGACAGGCAGCAATCGGCCAGGAGCGGACTTTCATGAATGATAGATGTCAGCGATTCGGCTCAATCCACCTCCACTGTCGCGCACCAGGTATCGTCCATGCGCTTACCCGAGTAGTCGGCAGTCTCTTAGCGACAGCGGCTCGTTTTTTGCCTTGCTACGAATAACTAATGGACGATGTTTTCAGCTGGATAGGGTACTGTCGGTTCGTAACGCTGGACGATGGAAATCTTCCGCGAGACAAACAACTTAGGATTAAACAAGGAATTTTGATGAATCGTATTTTTGGATTGGTCTTATGCGCACTCGTGCTGCCAATGAGCGGTTGCGTGCAAGGGACTTACACCAAGTCCATTCAAGTTACCAAGGACGAGACTGGTCGCGTTGTGCAGACCATCGAGACTGAGAGCGTTACGCAAGTCGGGCAGGGCAATGCTATGCGGTTGGAAAAAATTAAAGGGGTTCAAAATTAATTAGCAACAAAGGGGACGGATTTATTATTTTAAAGGGGCGGAAAATAAACCCGCCTCTTTAAAATAATAAATCCGTCCCTTTTTTCTGCGTTTTTATATACGATCGGGCTCGCCCCCCTAAAGAGGCGTATCGTGCTCACTTTTTTGATATTTTTAACTGTGGTAATGATTTCAGGAATAGTGGCGGTATGGCTAGCCCGGAGCATCATTCAATTACCTCGACGCTGGGAAGAAACCTTACGCCGTAATCGGGGCTGGATCGCCCTGTTAGCTGTTGCTGGATGCTTAGCATGGTATCCGCTGCACGGTATCTTTGACGTGAACACGTTCCCTATTTCTGTCGCATTTGCTACGGGGATGTGTATCGCCGTTTTTTGGTAACAAGAAACGCTTCCAACGGAATTATTCGGGCTTAGCTACATTCCCAAATGTACATACGATGCGATTTTTCGCGAGAGGCAGCTACGGGTCGATTTCTGCCCGTCAAGACAGGCATAAATCGGCCAAAAGCAGTCGCAGGACAGACTATGGAAAATAGATAGCGTCCTCCAGCCCACTGTAAACGCCGATGGTCGCTACCTTTCCAGCTTCAACAAGCACGTCCGTCGATAGGGCTGCAGTGTTGCCCGGTGCCAAGATGATCGTTTGGGCGATGTTCAAACCTCCAATGCGGGCGCAGCTGTGCGTGCGCGATATCGCTCAAAGGTGGTAGTAGGCACCAGGTGAGAGGCCTGCCAGGGGCGTACTTTTCCGACATGGCCACCCCCGGATAGGTGGCTATTGAGATAGTGAAAATCTACAGGGAGTTTCCCACATACTGATCTGACTGAGCGTCATACGTCACAACTATTGGATACGCCTTGTATCCTTGTTTAAAAACAGCCATGCAACTGTATTTTTATTCACTAATCTTTCTGTATTCGTTGCGACTCATTACTTCGAACATATTAATTTTTGCATACTTGTCAACGACCTTGTTGCACATCGCTCTTGTTTCGTTTCCCTCAGAAACAGTGCGTTCTTTGTCAGCAATGCCTTGAGGTGATTGCTCATATTGAACCTGCAACTGACGCGCACGTTCTTTGTTCGCCTGGTCGGCCTTCTGCTGCGCGAAAGCATCAGCCCGCTTCATGCTGGCTTTTGCCGTCAAATCTTCGTCATACGCGGGTTTGGCAATAGCCATCACGCAGGCAATGTCTAGGTTTTGGTCATACCAATGGCTACAAGTTGGGTATTTCGCTGCAATACAGGACTCGGAAATGTTAGTAATTTTGCCATCGCCAAAGCCATGCCCATCTTGTTTGTTTATCCTGCATGTTGCGCCACTGAACTTTAGGACGTCGAATACATCATCCACAGACAGGCGTGAATTGTTAACAATGAAATCCTTTTGCGGCACTAAGAAGCCATTAGACGCACAGCCGGAAACTTGCAGCAGGGCTGTTGCGATCAAAGCAGACCGCAACACGCTCTTGATAAGAATAGGCATTTCAAAACTCTAATTTGAAGGTGATTTAACCAAGGTGTCGCCACCTCTGGGGAAATGAACCGGCTTGTGGTATTGGAACGTGCCGTGGTCCTGCTCCAGTAGACCCAAGACTATCCCTTTCTGGCGATCCGGTTTCAGCTAGATGACGCTCACCTTGAAAAACGGGCAATTCGCACAAGGGCGCCGACTTGGCCACGCCCCGGAAAAGCTATTCCAGTTAGGTGCAAAGTTTTTCCGGTTACTGCCAGGGTGTGTAGAACCGGGTCAAGCGCAACACGGTGTAGCGCCCGAGCTGAATCTTGGTCTCTGTCTCGACCTGGCCGTCCGCATAGCGGCCGACCACCTCAACCCAAACGGTGATCAGGTTGTCAGCTAAATAGCCGTACTAGGGAAACACTCAACGACGAAACACCCGCTGAAAGATATAGCCAATCTGTTGCTTTGATCGGTTGAATCCACAGCCGATTGCTGACATCCGCGAACGTCAGCTAAGGGTCGAAAGCCGACGTTACAGCGCCTGTATTGCCGCAGGTGTCATTTTTGGTGGGCCCGTGCCAACGCCTTGGGAAGCGTCAGGTCTTGCTGCCGTTCTCGTAGGCGTGGTCATGGCGGTTCGTATCATCCTGACGTCAATCGGTAACCCGCACGGCAAGGTAAGAAAAACCGGCTCCGTGGGCTCCTGAGCAGCGCTGCGACGCTTGAGCAATTCATTGATGGCTACCGCAAGACCGATCTTGAGCAACGACCTACTCCTCAACGCGCCCCGTGGCGTCACGATCGCGATCGTATCGTCTCGTCAGTGCAAACGGCGGCAACCAGGACTCGCGACGAACAATCCAGCTTTCGTAGGTTGGTACCAGTTGGTCCGGGGCATCCAGGGAGCCCAGGTTCACTTCGATTTCGTCGCCGGTGCGGCCAAAAACTGGTGAGCCACAGCGTGGACAGAAAAACCGTCCGGCGTAATCACGTGTTTCGCCGTCTATCGTCACAGCATCCTGAGGGAACACCGCAGACGCATGAAAAAGCGCGCCATGATGTTTGCGACAGTCGAGACAGTGACAAAGGCCGACTCGATATGGCCGTCCCGCCGCCTCAATTCGAACATTGCCGCACAGGCAACCACCCGTGAATCGATCCATGCTGCTTCTCCTCTGAAATCAAGGTCAATACGCAGTTACCCCTCTGCGACAACAGGCCACCGCTCCCGGCAAATGTGAAAACTTTGTTAAGTATCTGTGCGCAGAGTCTTTTTTGAGCCGAAACAATCTGCCACACTAATGAGAATACTTATCAACACTATTGCTATTTGCCAGGGACGGCTTCGGGGAGAGCCAGATTCATGCCGGGGCATCAACTGCAAAGCCGTATGCGTTTTTCACCTGGTCTTCTGGCCATGGCCGTCTGCATCGCAAGCACTCAGGCAGCCATTGCCGCCGAAACCCAATCTACCCAAGCCCCATCCGGACAACCATCCGCCACGCTGGAACTGGGCGCCACCAATATCACCAGTGAACAGCTGGGTACCACTACCGAAGGCACCGGGTCCTACACCACCGGCGCCATGCAGACCGCAACCAAGTTGCCACTGACCATGCGCGAAACCCCGCAGGCAGTGACGGTCATTACGCGCCAGCGCATGGATGACCAGGCCATGACCAGCGTCAACGATGTGGTCAAGAACACGCCCGGCCTGTTTCTCAGCCAGGCCAGCGGACCCGGCCGCCAGACTTACAGTTCTCGCGGCTTCGATATCGACAACATCATGTATGACGGCCTGCCAAGCGCCTATTCGGGCTGGACCATGGGCGTGCAGCCGAACCTGGCGATGTTTGATCGCGTGGAGGTGATTCGCGGCGCCACCGGCCTGGTCACCGGCGCTGGCAACCCTTCGGCGGCCATCAACATGGTGCGCAAGCGCCCCACTGCCGACCAACAGGTCACCCTGACCGGTGCCGCCGGTAGCTGGGATGATTACCGCGGCGAATTCGATGCTTCCAGCCCGCTGAACGATAGCGGCACCCTGCGCGGGCGAGTGGTGGGCTCCTATCGCGATGCCAACAGCTTTCGCGACAAGGAAGAAAGCGATCACGGCCTGTTCTACGGGATCGTGGAAGCCGACCTGAGCGACAGCACCACCGCGAGCTTGGGCTTCTCCCGTCAGGAAGACCAGACCAACTTCTTCTGGGGCGGCTTGCCCATCGGCACCGACGGCCACCACCTGAATCTGCCCCGCTCCACCTACCCCGGCACCGATTGGGAAAACAAGAAGCTGCGTGTCGACACCGTGTTCGGTGACGTGGAACATCGTTTCGACAACGATTGGAAACTGCACGTAGCAGGCTCCACCTCGACTCTGGACGGCCTGTTCTCGGGTACTTACCTGTCGCGCTACAACGGCCCGATGCAGACCACCGCCTATCAATCGAGGCAAGACGAAAAGCAAAGCGCTTTTGACACCTATGCCAGCGGCCCGGTCGAAGCCCTCGGTCGCACCCATGAAGTAGTGGTCGGCGCCAGTAAGCGCATCTACGACAACACCACCAAGGATTACAGCCCTTACGACACCGGATTGCCGATCGGCGCACCGAAACCGGACTTCGTGCGCGACGGTAAAAGCCACACCATCACCACCCAGGACGCTGTCTACCTGACGACCCGATTGAGCCTGGCCGACCCGCTCACACTGATACTCGGCGGCCGCCTGGACTGGTATGACTCCGACGACCGCGCAGGCGACAACGACTACAAGGTTACCCGCAACCTCACGCGCTACGCCGGCCTGATCTACAAGCTTGATGATCACCATTCCGTGTACGCCAGCTACACCGACATATTCACGCCGCAATCAAACCAGGACCTGTCCGGAAAAATTCTGGACCCGATCGTGGGGGAAAACTACGAAATCGGCATCAAGGGCGAGTACTTCAACGGTGCCCTCAACGCCAGCCTGGCGGTGTTCCAGACCGACCAGAAAAACCGCGCCACCGAAGCGGTTACCCAGCTTGGCTGCCCGGTGCTCACCTGCTACGAAGCGTCCGGCCTGGTCCGCAGTCAAGGGATCGATATGGAGCTGCAAGGCGCGCTCACCGAGAACTGGCAAGTCGGTGCCGGCTACACCTACACCCGGGCCCACTTCATCAAGGACACCAACCCGGCCAACAACAAACAGCGTTTCGACCCCGACACGCCTGAGCATCTGTTCAAAGTCTCGACCGTTTACCACCTCCAGGGCCCTCTGGAAAAACTCCGTATCGGTGGCAACGTCTATTGGCAGAGCCGCATGTACAACGACGTGGCCGTGGCCGATAGCACCTATCGCCTCGAACAAGGCAGCTACGCCGTCGCCGACCTGATGGCGGGTTATCAGGTCAACAAGCATCTGGACCTGCAACTGAACGCCAACAACATTTTCGACCGCGTCTATTACGCAGCGATTGGCACCAGCCCTACCTGGGGGTCTACCGAAACCTACGGCAACCCACGCAGCTATGGATTGACGGCGAAGTACAGCTTCTAAACGTGACTGGCACCGCTGCTACACACTCTGTAGCAGCGGTTCTGCGCAACAGCCGCTGGCCGAGCAACTCTTCAAGCCTGCGAATCTGAGTGCTCAATGCCGATTGTGCCGGAACTACCGGCCAGCAGACGGTTGTGGACTGCCGTTCCGCCGTTGCCACTCGTCAACGACATCGCCCATGGTCTTGGGGATATCGTTGCCAATCCACGCCATGAACGCCCGGTCGAACTTGAACCCTGCGCCGCAGTGTTCAAGCATGAAGCGGCGCACGTTCTGGGTGTTTTTATAGTGTTTGGAGACCGCGGTATCGCGAGTGATAGAGCTGCTGTGCCAGTCAAAATCCATCTTTTTTCCCTGCTACGTCCTGAGTCGGGCAATCATAGCGCGCCGCAAGCCAGCGGATTAAACAAGGAGATAAAAACATGGACAGTCCGGATGAACCCGTATTGGCTCGCTATAGAAAGTACCTGAAGATCGAGGCGGCGCTGCTGATCGCCGGCATGCTGGGCGCGTTCATCCTGAACGGCTATGCCCACCTGGAAAAATACTACCTGGTACTGGACGTGCCCATTGACCGCTTGAACTTCAGCGCGCAAAAACTGGCCGTTTATGGTGGCGCTGGGCTGAGTTCAGTCATCGCGGCCATCCTGTTCATGATTGCTCTGGTATTTGCCATGACGATGCTCATCGCCCTGAGCGAAAAACCCGGCAGACAACCTCCACCGGCCAGAACCTTGCCCACATGGATCGACAACCGACGTCGACGCGCCAGCGAATTGAGCACACCTTTCAAGCTCCTTGGGGTGTGTGTCGCCCTCGCCGCCGTGGCTTACTCCGCCTGGTACTTCACCGTCAGCGTCCCTTTGGAGTCGGGTAAAAATGCAGCCCTAGAAACAGCAAAAGAATGCCAGGAACGCACGCTGACCTTCAGTAACCTGGACCGTTACACCGCCTGCCAGATAGCGGAATCAGACGACATGTTCTACCTGCTCAAACGCGAACCGGGAGACCCGTCGGGCCAGTCCTTCCACACGCTGCAAGTGCCCAAGGCCGGGCTAATCAAAAGCGAGGGGCAGACGCAGTTCGTGAAGGACACGCCTTAACCCCACGCTACGACGGCCTCAGCTATTTTGGCAGGCGTTGCCAGTGATCTGAAGCGCACTTGCATATCGACGAACGCGAAACTCCGGGCAGTGAACAGCGTTTCCACGGGGCGTTTAGGGACTTATACTGCCAATCTGTTATTCCTATCTGCGCTTCAACATCCACGAGACTGAACATGGACATTCACTCGATACTGACCTACTCCCTCGTCGCCGGCATTGCCATCGCCAGCCCTGGCCCGGCGACTCTAATGGCGCTCAATAACAGCCTCACTTACGGAGCCAAATCCACCTTGTGGTCTTCCCTGGGCAATGTCAGCGGACTGTTTTGCATATCAGCGGCGGCGATGTTGGGGCTGGGGGCACTGATCGTCAGTTCCGAGTGGATCTTCAGTGCCGTGAAGATCTTGGGTGCCGGCTATCTGTTTTACCTGGGGGCGAAGAATCTGTTGAAGACAAACTCGACGCTTTCAGATAACCCGCAAGTCCCGATGCGTGTCAGCAGCCCGTCACCCATGAAGTTGTTCAAGTCAGCCTTTTTAACCGCCGCCACCAACCCTAAAGCGGTGCTGTTCTTCACCGCGCTGTTCCCGCAATTCATTGACCGGCACTCGACCCTGGTGCCGCAGTTTCTGGTTTTGACCCTGATCTTCATGACGCTGTCGGCGCTGTCGTTGACCCTGTACGCCCTGCTCGCCTCCCAAACCAAAGGCCTGCTGGCCCGGCCGGGGTTTTCGAAATGGGTTAATCGCGTGATCGGCTCCACCTTTATCTTTTTCGGGACGATGCTGTTGACGATACGCCGGCAGACGGCCTAGTACGCCTGCACCAACCGCCGCACCTTTACCAGCGCCTCTCGCAATGCAGCCATACCCACCGACCCCAGCGCCAGGCGTAGTGCATGGGGCACATGGGCCGAGATCGCAAACGGCTCGGCCGTCGACACCGAGATATTTTCGCGCATCAGCGCCATGGCGATCTGGTCGGCCCGCGCGTCTTCCGGCAGTGGCAGCCACAGAAAATACGAGGACGGATGACTAACGTAATGCAGGTCGCCCAATACTTCGGCGGCCAAGGCTTGCCGGGCCTGGGCATCCTGGCGCTTATGCGTTTCAAGCTGGGCGACGGTGCCGTCATCAATCCAGGCGGCAGCAATGGCCGTCATCACCCCTGGGGTATTCCAGACGGTGGCCATGAGGGTGCGTTCCAGAGCAGACACCCACTGCGCAGGCGTACTGACAAACCCGATCCGCAAACCGGTGGCCACGCTCTTGGACAGCCCTGAGACATACACCGTTCTTTCCGGTGCCAACTGCGCCAGTGGCGGCGGCGCATCCTCCACCAGAAATGCGTAGGCCGCATCCTCGATGAGGATCAAATCATGCTCGCGAGCGATAGCTACCAGTTGCTGACGCGGCTCGACCCCCATCACCCAACCCAGCGGATTATGCAGGGTCGGCATGCTGTACACGGCTCGCACTGAGCGGGTGCGGCAAAGCTTTTCCAGGGCGACAAGATCAGGCCCCGTCGCAGTGACTGGTATGGCCACGACTTCAAGGTGCAGTGTCTCGGCCAGCACCTTAAAGCCCGAGTAGGTCAACGCATCCACCGCCACCACATCACCGGGCTTGAGCAACGCCATCATCGCCACCGCCAGCCCATGTTGGGCACCGCTGACGATCAGCACCTGCTCGGCGGCAACGGTCAGCCCTCGGCTGCGCAGATGACGCGCCATCGCTGCCCGCTCATGCGGCCGCCCGCCATGGGGCTGGTAGCGCAACAGGGATTCCAGGTCGCCGGACAGCGCCAACTGACGCAACGCCGTGCGCAGCAGATCGGCCTGGCCGGGTACCGACGGATAGTTGAAGTTGAGGTCGATCATGCCCGCTGCCACGGCGACCTGGCCAATGCCCTGCCCCGGCGACAGCGATATCTCCCGGACAAAGGTGCCGCGCCCGGTTTCGCCGCTGACCAGGCCCATGGACTCAAGTTCGGTATACACCCGGCTCGCCGTGACCAAGGCCAATCCATGGCTGGCAGCCAACTGCCGATGTGTCGGCAAGCGGGTGCCAGGCGCCAGGAGCCCGCTGCGGATATCCCTGGCAAACGTATCGACCAACGACTTATAACGAGCGCGAGGCATAGGTGATGTATCCATGACAATTTTTTGATTGTCTTAATCTTCGATCATAGGATGCACTGAATGCAACCCACCTATCGAGCGCAACTCCCATGGAACGTACCTCTCACCTGAGCACCGCTGAACACAGCACCCGCGGCTGGATCAACGGCTTTATCGGCGTGCTGATCTTCAGCGGTTCGCTGCCGGCGACGCGGGTGGCGGTGCTGGAGTTCGATCCGGTGTTTCTGACCGTCGCCCGAGCGACCATCGCCGCCCTGCTTGGGCTGTGCCTGCTCTGGCTGTTCAAGGAAAAGCGCCCTGCGCGTAGCCAATTAATGCCACTGGTCATCGTCGCCCTGGGCGTGGTGATAGGTTTCCCGCTGCTGACAGCCCTGGCGTTGCAGTACGTGACCTCCGCCCATTCCATCGTTTTTATCGGCCTGCTGCCCCTGGCCACCGCCGTATTCGGCGTGCTGCGCGGCGGCGAACGGCCGCGACCGGTGTTCTGGTTATTCTCGATACTGGGCAGCCTGCTGGTGATGGGTTACGCCGTGTCCCAAGGGCTCAGCGCGGCACCCATCGGCGACCTGCTGATGCTGTTGGCGGTACTGGCCTGCGGGCTGGGTTATGCCGAAGGGGCGAAGCTGTCCAAAACCCTGGGCGGCTGGCAGGTGATTTGCTGGGCACTGGTACTGTCGCTGCCGGTGGTAGCGCCACTGACCGCCGTGCTGGCACCCGACTCATTCTCGGGCATCAGCCTGCCGGCCTGGCTCAGCCTGGGCTATGTGTCGCTGTTCAGCATGCTGATTGGCTTTGTATTCTGGTATCGCGGGCTGGCCCAGGGTGGCATCGCTGCGGTGGGGCAGTTGCAGTTGCTGCAACCGTTCTTCGGCCTGGCGCTGGCGGCCACCTTGCTCCATGAGCAGGTCAGCCTGGGCATGCTGGGAGTGACAGTGGCGGTGATTGTGTGCGTGGCCGGGGCGAAGAAGTTTGCCCGCTAGCTCAGGTTGCTGGATTTATTCCAGTGCCTGGCATTAGGCTCGTCGGATGATGGGAGTCACATTCACCCACAAAAACAAGGAACCACGATGCACACCCCTTCCCTGCAAGACACCACCGCGCCGGACGGCGTCTGTTATGGCTGCGGCGCCAGCAACCCACACGGGCTGCACGTCAAGAGCCGTTGGGACGAAGACGGCGTCCACGTCATCGCCGAACACCAGCCCGACGCCAAATACTGCGGCTGGCCAGACCTGGTCTACGGCGGGTTGATCGCCATGCTGGTGGACTGTCATTCCAACTGGACCGCCATGGCCTATCACTACCAGGCTGAACATCGCGCCCCAGGCAGCCTGCCGCGCATCGACTGCGTGACCGGCAACCTCGGCATCAAGTTCATCAAACCGACTCCCATGGGCGTGCCACTGACCTTGCGGGCCAAAGTCGAAGGCGAAGTCGGGCGCAAGAGCCGGGTGGTCTGCGAGGTGTATGCCGATGGCGTGCTGACGGCGATTGGTGACTCAATCTTCGTGCAGGTCGATACCGGACAGTTGGCAACTGCGGCCCATGCTCGGCAAGCCTGATAGTGGTCTACATTCAATGCCATCTGCTGAACGGTCCCTGTGAAGAGGAATGCACCGATGACTCGTCTGACCGCCAAAGACTTTGCCCCTGAACTGCTGGAGCTCTACGACGGCTACGCCCACGGCAAGATCAACCGGCGAGAGTTTCTCGACCGTGCGGCGCTGTTCACCTTCGGCGGGTTGACCGCGTCGGCCCTGCTCGCCTCCCTGAGTCCCAATTACGCCCTGGCCGAGCAGGTTAAATTCACTGACCCGGACATCGTCGCCGACTACATCACCTACCCCTCACCCAAGGGCAATGGCGAGGTCCGCGGCTACCTGGTTCGCCCGGCAAAAACCACCGGTAAGCTTGCGGCTGTGGTGGTCGTGCATGAAAACCGTGGGCTAAACCCCTACATCGAAGACGTCGCCCGGCGCTTGGCCAAGGCCGGGTTTATCGCCTTGGCACCTGATGGACTGACCTCGGTAGGCGGTTATCCCGGCAACGACGAAAAAGGCGTGGCGCTGCAACAAACCGTCGACCCGACCAAACTGATGAACGACTTCTTCGCCGCCATCGAATGGTTGATGAACCATGACACCAGCACCGGCAAGGTCGGCATTACCGGCTTCTGTTATGGCGGCGGCGTGACCAATGCGGCGGCCGTGGCCTATCCGGAACTGGGGGCAGCGGTGTCGTTTTATGGCCGCCAGCCGCAGGCGAAGGATGTGCCCAACATCAAGGCGCCGATCATGTTGCACTTCGGCGAACTGGATACGCGGATCAATGAGGGTTGGCCAGCCCATGAAACAGCCTTGAAAGCGGCCGGCACGAACTATGAAGCCTTTATCTACAAGGGCGCCAACCATGGCTTTCATAACGACTCCACGCCCAGGTATGACGAAGCAGCCGCGAACCTGGCCTGGGAGCGGACCTTGGGGTGGTTTCGCAAGTACCTGGTTTAGGCTCAATCAGATGCTGACACAGAATCTGTGGCAGGCAGGCTTGTTGTGGCGAGCGGGCTTGCCCGCGTTGGGGCGCGAAGCGGCCCTAAAACCGGACACCTAGTTCTGTCTAAAGGAATGCAGTGACCTTACTGGGGCCGCTTCGCAGCCCAACGCGGGCAAGCCCGCTCGCCACAACAAGCACGCTCGCCATAAAAATTGCTCTGGGGTCCCTATAGTGGCGCCTCTACCACCTCCTGCAACCATTCCTTGAACGCCAGCATCGCCGACGTCTCGGCCCGTGACTGCAAGCGCGTCAGCCAGTAACTGCCCGTGGTGATCCCCACCTCGAACGGCTGCTGGATCGCATCCGTGACCAGTAGCCTGGAAAACATCATCGCCGGGGCAAGGGCCACACCGACACCTTGCAGCGCAGCCTCCATCATCGCCAATGAGGAATCGAAGACGACGCTACGAGGTACTAACGTGTCGGCAGGCAATCCCGCCGCCTGGAACCACTGAGTCCATTCGTCGGCACGATAAGAGCGCAGTAAGGTGTGCTTCAACAGGTCTGCGGGCGTGTGTAATTGCCGAGCGATCTGCGGTACGCACAGCACCGTGAGCGGCGCCTCCAGCAACTCAACCGCGTCGGTACCGTGCCAGGCACCTGCACCGAAGCGGATCGCGTAGTCCAGGCCTTCGGCGGCAACATCGACGCGGTTGTTGTGGGTAGACAAGCGCAGGTCGATAAACGGGTAGCGTGCCTGAAAATCCCCCAGGCGCGGCAGCAGCCAGCCCACGGCAAAGGTACCCACCGCGCCCACCGTCAACACTTCGCGATAATGCCCGCCTTCGAACTGGCCGAGGGTCTGGGCGATACGGTCGAAGGATTCGCGCAGCACCGGCAACAGGGTTTCGCCTTCACGGGTGAGCATCAGGCCACGGGGCAGGCGTTTGAACAGGATGACATTGAGCTGCGCCTCCAGGCTTTTCACCTGATGGCTGACCGCCGCCTGAGTCACGCACAACTCGATGGCGGCGCGGGTAAAACTCAAATGCCGTGCCGAGGCTTCAAAGGCTCGCAGGGCATTGAGGGGCAGATGAGAACGAAGCATGACTTAACCCCAAATTTTTCTAATGGCTGATGCGAGATATCATCGTTTGTCGATCGGGGGGAAAGTGCCTAGATTTGCAGCGCCTGCGCAGGTAGCAGTATTCAAGTTCAACCTCATGGAAGCGACACAATCATGTACGAAAAGACTTTGTTTCGGATGCACAACGTCGCGATCTTCGCCTTATTGCTCGGCGCAGGCAACTGCATGGCCGCCACCGATCTGCGCAAGGTGGTGGATGACACCATTGAACCGCTGATGCGGCAACAGGCTATCCCTGGCCTGTCAGTGGCCATCGTGCAGAACGGCAAGGCTCAATACTTTAACTACGGCGTTGCGTCAAAAGACGGCCAGCAACCGGTGACCGAAAACACCCTGTTTGAAATCGGCTCGGTCAGCAAAACCTTCACCGCGACCCTGGCCGGCTACGCCCAGGCCACCGGAAAACTGAAGCTGTCGGCTCCGGCCAGCCAGTACTTACCAGCCTTGCGCGGTAGCAAATTTGACCACATCAGCGTCCTCAACCTGGGGACTTATACCGCTGGCGGCCTGCCGTTGCAGTTTCCTCGCGATGCCGACAACGCCGACCGGATGATCAGCTACTTCCAGCACTGGAAGCCCGATTTCACCCCTGGCACCCACCGCCTGTACTCCAACCCCAGCCTGGGTCTGTTCGGTTATTTGGCAGCGCAAAGCCTGGGGCAGCCGTTCGACCGGATGATGGAACAGACCCTGTTCCCGAAACTGGGCCTCAAGCACACCTACATCACCGTGCCCAACGCGCAAATGAACCTGTACGCCCAAGGCTATGGCAAGGACGACAAGCCGGTGCGCGTCGGCCCTGGCGCGATGGACAGTGAAGCCTATGGTGTGAAAACCAGCCCATCGGACCTGATCCACTACGTCGGTGTGAATATGCACCCGGCCAATCTGGAAAAACCGCTGCAACAGACCATCGCCGCCACCCACACCGGTTTCTATACCGTCGACGGCACCACCCAAGGCCTGGGCTGGGAGATGTACCCCTACCCGATCACACTGGACGCCTTGCTCGCCGGCAACTCGACAGCCATGATCCTGGAACCTCATAAGGTCAACTGGCTGACACCGCCGCAGCCCCCTCGGGCCGACACACTGGTCAACAAGACCGGTTCCACCAGTGGCTTCGGCGCCTACGTGGCTTATGTCCCAAGCAAAGGCATCGGCATCGTGATCCTGGCGAACAAGAACTACCCGAATGCGGAACGGGTGAAGGCGGCCCACGCTATCTTGAAGGCGCTGGACCAATAAGCCCCGACGAAGCAGTCGTAAACCTGATACCTCGGTGTGTCAGATACACCGTGCACGCCGACAGCTTGCTACGCAATGCCAACCTCAACGATGTGTAGATACCTATGCCGCGATGAGGGCGTGTCAATCGCCAGATGTACTGACTGACATACCGCCATCGCGGGCAAGCCCGACGCCCACACTGTTTTTTGGTGCGCTCTGGATCGGGTTTACATCCCCAACCATCCCGGCAACGCCAGTGAAATAAACGGCACATAGGTCACAAGAATCAGGAACGCCAGCAGGATCATCAACCACGGCAACGCCGCGCGAATAGTCTCGCCCAGGGTCAATCCGGTCACCGCTGAGGTCACGAACAGGTTCAGGCCCACCGGTGGATGTACCAGGCCGATTTCCATGTTCACCACCATCACGATTCCCAGGTGAATCGGGTCGATACCCAGCTTCATCGCAATGGGGAAGAAGATCGGCGCCAGGATCAGCACGATGGCCGACGGTTCCATAAAGCTGCCCGCCACCAGCAACACCACGTTGACCATCATCAAGAAGCCAATTGGCGTCAGTCCTTCGGAGATCACCCAGGCAGTGATTTCCTGGGGAATCTGTTCGGTGGTCAGCACATGGGCGAAGAGCATGGCGTTGGCGATGATAAACATCAGCATGATCGCCAGGCGTCCAGACTCCACCAGCACTTTCGGGCAGTCCTTAAGCTTCATGTCCTTGTAGACGAACAGCGCGACAAACGCCGAATACACCGCCGCCACCGCCGCGGCTTCTGTCGGGGTGAACATACCGCTGTAGATCCCGCCAAGGATGATCACCAACAGCAGCAGGCCCCAGAATGCCCGGCGCGCGCAGGTCAGCCACTCACGGAAGGTCGCCCGTGGCTGCGCTGGCAGCTTCTTGATACGCGCGACGATGTAGATCGCGATCATCAGCATCAGGCCCAACAACAACCCCGGAATCACACCGGCCATGAATAGCTTGCCCACCGAGGTCTCGGTTGCCGCCGAGTACACCACCATTACGATGGACGGCGGAATCAGGATGCCCAGGGTGCCCGCGTTGCAGATAATCCCGGCACCGAATTCCTTCGGATAACCCGAACGCACCATGCCCGCCACCGCAATCGAACCCACTGCCGCCACCGTCGCTGGCGATGAACCGGACAACGCTGCAAACAGCATGCACGCCAGTACCGCAGCAATCGCCAAACCGCCACGGATGTGGCCGACGCAGGCGTTGGCAAAATCGATCAGCCGTTGCGCCACGCCACCAGTGGTCATGAATGCGCCAGACAGCAGGAAAAACGGAATCGCCAGGAAGGTGTAGGCATCCGAGGTTTCAAACAGCTTGATCGCCAGCGAACTGACCGAATCCGGACTGAACATCAGGATCGATACCGCCCCCGACAAGCCCAGGGCAATGGCAATCGGCACACCCAGAAACATGAACACAAACAGCAGCAAAAACAGACAAAGAACGGCCATCAGTGACGCTCCTCATGGCGGCTAGCCAACTTGCTGGCTTCACCGGCTTCATCCGCCAGCCCCAACCCGACCTGACGGTGGGTGAACAGTCGGTAGAAAATTTCCAGGTAGCGAATCAGCACCAGGGCAAAACCGATGGGCACGATCAGTACGATATGACCGACATCGATTCCGAACTTATCCAGGTCTTCGGCGCCGATATGCGCGTTCATCACCGCACTCATCCACTTGTAACTGGCAACCATGAACAGCCCCGCGTAGGCCAGGCAGCACAAGCAGGCGAGCATGCCCAGCAGGCGCTGGACCCGGCGCGGCGTCAGTTTGACCAATGCATCGACGCCCAGGTGGCCAGCAGTACGCACGCCATAGGAGATGCCGAAAAAAATCAGCCAGCCAAACATGGCTTTGGTCAGCGCCACGCTCCAGGTCATGTCCTGGGCCCAGGTCATGGTGCCGTCGCCCAAGGCGTTGAAGAAGTTGCTGCTGATCGCCCACTTGTCTGCCAGGGCGAAGAACAGGGTGTAGGTGTTGTTGAGCATGACGTAGACAAACGTCACCAGGGTCATGGCGGCCAGCAGGAAGGCGATAAACCCTTCCTCCAGGTGCTCCCAGACGCGCCTTAGCGATTGCATGGCAAAACCTCGCGAAACTGGAGGGGAAATGACGGTAAGGCTCAACATCGCGTAGCCGCTGTCGAGCCCCCGACGAGGCAGCGTTCGGCGGAGTATCAGGTACACCGCAGACGCAGCCTCGCCGGAGCTCGACAGCTGCTAAGAAGGTTGTACCTTCACGTGGCCATTATTGGTTGGACTCGTCCGCCGCCTTGATCAGGTTGGCACCGATTTCATCTTCAAACTTCTGCCACACCGGGCGCATGGCCTCGCGCCACAGCTGGCGCTGCTCGGGGGTCAGTTCGATGATTTCGCTGGTTTTGGAATCGATGATCTTCTGCTTGGCCGACTGGTTCAGCGCTTCGGCCTGCTTGTTCACCTCGACGGTGACTTCGACCATGATCTTGTCCAGCTCAGTGCGCACATCCGGCGGCAGACCGTTCCAGAACGTGGCGTTGGTGATCACCATGTAGTCGATCAGGCCATGGTTGGACTCGGTGAAGTATTTCTGCACCTCGTTGACCTTCTGGCTTTCATAGTTCGACCAGGTGTTCTCGGTGCCATTGACAGTGCCGGTCTGCAAGCCCTGGTACACCTCGGCAAAACTCATCTTGCGCGGGTTGGCGCGGATGGCCTTGAACTGCTCTTCCAGCACGCTTGAAGCTTGCACGCGAAACTTCAGGCCGCGGGCGTCCTTGGGTTCATGCAGGGCCTTGTTCGCCGACAGCTGCTTGAGGCCGTTGTGCCAATAAGCAAGACCCAGGATGTTCTTGTCCTGCATCGCGCTCAGCAGTTCCTTGCCCTGGGCGGCCTGGAAACGGTCGACAGCGGCGAGGTCGCTGAACAGGAACGGCAAGTCGTAGATCTGCACTTTCTTGGTGTATTGCTCGAACTTGGCCAGGGATGGTGCAAGCATCTGAACATCACCCAAAAGCAGTGCTTCCATCTCCTTGCCGTCACCGAACAGCGACGAGTTCGGGTAGACATCAACCTTGACCTTGCCCGGCAGGCGCTCTTCGGTGAGTTTCTTGAACAGCAGCGCGCCCTGGCCCTTGGGGGTATTTTCGGCAACGACGTGGGCGAACTTGATGACGATGGGGTCGGCCGCATGGGCCAGGCCCGCAGCACACAAGGAAGCGGCGCAGAACAGCGCTCGGGAAAGCTTGAGCATGGAAATCACCTTCTTATTGTTGTGTTATAGGGCAAGGTGCCTGATGTCACGCGTATAGAGAATTTCGATTTTTTGATACCTGCGTTCGGTGTGGACGAACGCTAAAGCTGTGCAGCCAACAACCGCTGCGCCCGCAGCAATACCGGCGCATCCACCATCTGCCCATCAATCTGATAGGCCCCTGCCCCGTGGCTCCCCGCATCCACCACTCTTTGAGCCCAGACCAAATCTTCAGCGCTGGGGGCCAGGGCCTGGTGGATCACGGCCACTTGCTTGGGATGGATACACAGCGCCCCGGCAAAGCCCATTTCGTAGGCATGGCGGATCGAACGGCGCAGGCCATCGGGGTCGTCGATGGCCGGGTGTACGCCGTCCAACGGCGCCACAAGGCAGGCGGCGCGCGAGTGCACGATCAGCGCCAGGCGGGCTTGGTCCAACGCAAACTCGGCGGCCCTGGAGTTGCTGCTCAGGTTCAGGTCCAGCGCCAGGTCAAGGCCGCCAAACGACAGTCGCTCAACCTGTGGCGCATGGGCGATTTCAGCCACCGCCAGCAAACCCCGCGCACTTTCGATAATGGGCCAAATCACTTTGCCGGTGGCCGCCACGAAGGCCACCTGCGCAGCGCTTTCGACTTTCGGTAACAGCACCCCGGCGACACCGCGATGGGCTTTGCAGAACGCCAGATCCGCCGCATGTTCAGGGTGGCCCGGGGCGTTGACGCGTACCCAGACACGCGCCTCTGGCGTGCCTTGCAAAAATACCCCGAGGTTGTCCCGGGCCTGACGCTTGAGAGGTTCTTCCACCGCGTCTTCAAAATCGACGATCACCGCGTCGGCGCCGCTGGCCAGGGCCTTGGAAAACCGCTCAGGGCGGCTGCCCGGAACGAACAGCGCGGAGCGCACAATTGGGTTTGGCATGGATCAATTCCTTATTAGATGACGCCGCGTGTGCGCAGGGCTTCGATGGCTTCGGTGGAGTAGCCCAACTGGCCCAGAATCCCCTGATTGTGTTGCCCCAGCCCTGGCACGCTATCCATGCGCGGGGTAAACGCGCTGTTGCGGGCCGGTGGCAACAGCGACGGCAACGGGCCCGCCGGGCTGTCAACTTGGCGCCAACTGTCACGGGCCTTGAGTTGCGGGTGGTCCCACACGCCCTGCATGTCATTGACTCGGGCACTGGCGATCTGCGCATCTTCCAGGCGCTGGATCACCGCTTCGGCACTCAGCTGCGAGAAGCTGTCAACGATGATCTGGCGCAGCACTTCGCGGTTGGCCGAGCGCTTGAAGTTGGCCGAGAAACGTTCGTCAGCGACCAGCGCCGGGGTCAGCAGGACCTTGTCGCAAAATGCCGCCCACTCGCGCTCATTCTGCAGGCCGAGCATCACCGTGCCGCCGTCACCCGTGGGGAACGGCCCATACGGGTAAATCGTCGAGTGGGCCGCACCGGCGCGCGGTGGCTGGGGCGCACCGTCAAAGGCGTAATACATCGGGTACCCCATCCACTCCACCAGGCTTTCCAGCATGCTGACGTCGATGCGGCTGCCCTGCCCAGTCTGGCTCCGTAACAGCAGTGCCGAAAGAATCCCACTGTAGGCGTACATGCCGGCGGAAATGTCTGCGATGGAGCAACCGGCCTTGGCCATCTGGTCGTCGCCAGGGCCACCGGTCACAGAGAGGAAGCCGCCTTCGCTCTGGATCAGCAGGTCATAGGCTTTCTTTTTCTCGTAAGGGCCGCCCTCGCCGTAGCCGGAGATGTCGCAAACGATCAGCCGTGGAAAGCGCTCGTGCAGCGCTTCGAATGACAGCCCCATACGCGCCGCTGCACCCGGTGCGAGGTTTTGCACCAGCACATCAGCATCGGCCAACAGGGTTTCCAGAATGGCACCCGCCTCATCCTGCTTGAGGTCCAGGGTCAGGCTTTCCTTGGAGCGGTTGGTCCAGACGAAGTGCGAGGCCAGGCCACGTACCCGTTCGTCGTAGCCACGGGCGAAGTCACCGGCGCCAGGGCGTTCGACCTTGATCACCCGCGCGCCAAGGTCGGCCAATTGACGGGTGCAAAACGGCGCGGCAATCGCGTGTTCAAGGCTGACAACGGTTATGCCGTCCAGCGGTCGTTGATTAACAGTCATGACAATTCCTCAGAGCCAGTGATCCATGGACACCGCATTGCGCAAATCCCAGACCTTGCGGACCAGCTCGTCGGCCTGCGACGGCGTGCGGGCGCCACTGAATTGCGCCAGGCGCTGGAATTTTTCGGCCAGTTCCTCGCGGCTCAGAGTGTTGCCCGGGTCGCCCTTGGGTTCGTCGATGGCGCCGCTTAATACGCGACCATCAACCGTGGTGACAATGACCCGGCCCAGCCAGCGCCGGGGATAAGCGGCGTCGACTTCCGCGTCCAGGGTCATGCTGACCTTGTCGCTAAAGGCCGACACGCTTGCATCGTGCAGCGCCAATTCATGGAACTCGGTCAAACCGGCCTTGCCATGCACGGCGATCAGGCCCAACACGGTGCCCATGGAAAACTTGGCCTGATGCACCGTCTGCGGCACTTTTACCCGTCCCAACACGTCGATGGCGGCTTGGTGGACACGGGTTTGCACACGGCTGATCTGTTCATGAGTGAGGCCTTCGCGCCGCATCAATTCCAGCAACGCATCAGCCGCCGGATGAGTGTGGCGGCAAGAAGCGTGGAACTTGAACGAGGTTTCCAGTAATGCCCAGCGACTGCCCAGGCGATCAGACAACTGCCGTGGGTCAGCATCGCTGGACATGCCCGCAGCCAGGCCCTGGTCACCCTCCAGAATATTGCGCGCACCAGTCAGCCCGTCCGCGGTTAAATAGGCGGCGAGCAATCCGTCGGCCGCAGCCTTGGCGGTGTGCAATTGCTTGGAGTCGGCGGCATCGCGCAAGAACTCCCAAAGGCCAGCCGCCTGGGTGCCGGCACTGCCCAGCAGGTTGATGAACTGTTCTTCGTTAAAGTCCATTAACTTGCCCACCGCCACCGCTGCCGCGAGGGTGCCGACAGTGGCGGTGGTGTGGAAGATCCGGTAATGGGAACGGCCCATGAACTCGCCGATGCGAATCCCCGCTTCGTAGCCGGCCACCGAGGCCAACAGCAGTTCAGGGCCTGATTTACCCAGATCCTGGGCCGCGGCCAATACCGCCGAAAACACCACGGTGGCCGGGTGCAGCACCGAGCTGTTGTGCAGGTCATCCTGCTCCACCAGGTGCGACGATGCACCGTTCACCAGGGCGGCGAAATAAGCACTGCTACTGCCAGCATTGACGATGACCTGCGCAGCTCCCGTGGCCGGGCCCATCCTTGAAGCGTAACGTTCGAACAACGGGATCGGATGCGCGCCTTTGCTTGCCAGCGCCGAACCGAGCCAGTCTAGAAACAGGTCTTCGGTGCGAGCCAGGACCGCATCCGGCAATTGCTCGTAATTCAGTGCCGCCAGAAAGCGGCAGAGGGCTTGGGTATGGCTCATGGTCAGGCCCTCAGAAGCTACGTGGCAGTTCGAGCAAATGCTCGGCCACGTAGGACAGGATCAGGTTGGTGGAGATCGGCGCCACCTGGTACAGGCGGGTCTCGCGAAACTTGCGCTCGACGTCGTATTCGCAGGCAAAACCAAAGCCGCCGTGGGTTTGCAGGCAAGCGTTGGCTGCTTCCCACGAGGCTTTGGCCGCCAGGTACTTGGCCATGTTGGCGCTTGCCCCCGCGTTGGCGCCGCTGTCGTATTCCTCACAGGCACGCCAGCGCATCAGGTCTGCCGCTTCGATTTCGATATGGGCTTGGGCAATCGGGAACTGCACACCCTGGTTCTGCCCGATGGGCCGGCCAAACACCACGCGGTCGCGGGCATAAGCACTGGCCTTTTCGATAAACCAGCGGCCGTCGCCGATGCACTCGGCGGCGATCAGGGTGCGCTCGGCGTTGAGGCCGTCGAGGATGTAGCGAAAGCCCTTGCCCTCTTCGCCAATCAGGCTATCAGCGGGTAATTCAAGGTTGTCGAAGAACAGCTCGTTGGTTTCGTGGTTGACCATGTTGGCAATGGGCTGGACCGTCAGGCCGTTGCCAATGGCTTCACGCAGGTCAACGAGGAAAATCGACATGCCTTCGGACTTTTTTTTCACTTCGGCCAGGGGCGTAGTACGCGCCAGCAGGATCATCAGGTCGGAATGCTGGACCCTGGAAATCCACACTTTCTGACCGTTGATCACGTACTTGTCGCCGCGCTTGATGGCGGTGGTCTTGATCTTGGTAGTGTCGGTGCCGGTGGTGGGCTCGGTGACGGCCATCGATTGCAGGCGCAATTCACCGCTGGCCAGCTTGGGCAGGTAGAAACTTTTCTGCGCCTCGCTGCCATGGCGCAGTAAGGTGAACATGTTGTACATCTGGCCGTGGACGGTGCCGGAGTTGCCGCCACAGCGGTTCACTTCTTCGAGGATCACCGACGCTTCGGCCAGGCCCAGGCCCGAGCCGCCGTATTCCACCGGGATCATCGCCGCCAGCCAGCCGGCGTCGGTCAGGGCCTTGACGAAGGCGTCGGGGAAGCCCTTTTCTTCATCGACCTTACGCCAGTAAGCGGCATCGAATTCGGCGCAAAGGGCGCGTACGCCTTCGCGGATGGCATTCAGTTCTTCGCTGTCGTTCGGGTTCATCATGGGGCTCTGCGCCTATTGTTCTTGGAGGTGGTTTATTCGAAATGCAGCTCTGCACGCTGGGCCAGGCCATCGGCGTTACCGGCCCACAGCTCAGCGACACCTTTTGCAGTGATGCGCCCGCCGACTTCAAAGGGTTGCGGCGCAATCAGCGGGCGAACGCCGCGATAAGAAAGCCGGCGCAAGGTCGCGTCGGGGTGGGCACGGCAAAAGGCGCGCAGGCTCAAGGTGGCGATCAGCGGGCCGTGTACCACCAGCCCCGAATAGCCTTCGGTGCCGGTGACATAGGGGTAGTCGTAGTGGATGCGATGGCCGTTGAAGGTCACGGCGCTGTAGCGAAACAGCAGGATGGCCGTCGGGTCGACAGCTTCGCGCCAGTCGCCCTGCGTCAGCGCCTCGCCGCTGCCCTGCTTGGGTGACGTGGGCTCGCGGTAGACGATGTCTTGCTCTTCGCGAATCGCCAGGAGGCCGTCCTGGGTGTAGTCATGGCATACGGTGACAAACAGCAGCGAACCAGTACGGCCGGTTTTTTCTTCCACCTGGGTGATGGTGGACACGCGAGTGGCTGACTCACCGGCGCGCAAGGCATGGAAAAACTCGATACGCCCACCGGCCCACATGCGGTTGCGATTTTCGGCGGGAGGCAGGAAACCACCACGGGCTGGATGACCGTCACCACCCAACGCCGATTCCGGCAACGGGTCCTGGAAAAAGCACCATTGCCATAACGCGGGAACGGAACCGCCATCGGCCGGAACCTCCTCGCCCAACGTCGCGGCGATACGTTTGAGCAAGTTGTGGCTCAAGTGGTCGTGGGCTGTTTCGCTACGGCCAATCCAGTCTGTGGCGCTCATCGGGGGGCATGTCCTTGGGCAGGGAATCTGCACCGGATCATGCAAGCCCGTGGTCGTTCCGGGAATTTGCATTTTAATAAAGCAGCGTTCGGCTATGCTGAACGCCAAATCCTCTCCCCAGTAGCAGATGTCGAGTGAAACGAGGCTGCGTCAGCGATGCGTCAGATACACCGCTGACGCTGCCTCGCCGGGGCTCGACAGCTGCTACGAGGAGTCATGATTATTTTCGGGAGCCTTGCATGCACTTCGATCTGACCGACCTGCGCCTGTTTATCCATATCGCCGAGTCCCCAAGCCTCACCCAAGGCGCCAAGCGCGCCTTCCTCTCGCCTGCCGCCGCCAGTGCGCGGATCAAGACCCTGGAAGGCCAGTTGGACACACGGCTGCTGTACCGCGACAGCCGTGGCGTGGAGATCACCCCGGCGGGCGAACGGCTGCTGCACCATGCACGGCTGATCATGCGCCAGGTGGATTACCTGAAAAGCGAGTTCACCCAATACGGTATTGATTCGGCCGGGCATATCCGCATCTTTGCCAACACCACAGCGGTGACTGAATTCCTTCCGGAAATCCTCGCCGGCTTCCTGTCTCAGCGCCCTGGCGTGACCGTCGACCTGCAGGAGCGCCTATCCCGTGACATCGTCCGTGGCGTGCTCGACGGCACCAGCGACATGGGCATCATCGCCGGCCCCGTGGAAGCTGCGGGTTTGCAGGTGTTGCACTTCAGCACCGACCACCTGGTGCTGATGGTGCCGGTGGGGCATCCACTGGCGGACAAGTCGTCGGTGACGCTGGAACAAACCCTCGCCTACCAACACATCGGCCTACACGAAGGCAGCACGCTGTTGAGTTTCTTGCGTGAGCATGTCGAGCGCCTCGGCAAGCACTTGTCACTGCGCATCCAGGTGTCGAGCTTCGAGGCTATCTGCCGGATGATCGAGGCTGGCGTGGGCATCGGCATCATTCCCGAGTCTGCTGCCGTTCGGCACAGCCGGACCATGCAGCTGGTGACGGTCAAGCTCGACGAAACCTGGGCCATACGTGAACGCAGTATCCTGGTGCGCGAACTGGAAGCGTTGCCGGGAACCATCAGGGCGTTGATTGCGACATTGATGCCACAGGCGCCCACTTAACAGTCTTTGACAGTTTCCCGACAAAGCTCTCAAAGACTGCTGGACACCCCTTCCCTAGCATTCAAGCATCCAAATTACCTGCTGGGTGCTTGCCATGTTTCGCACATTGCGCAGTCTTCCGCTGCTGGGTTGTCTGCTGGGCAGTATGGGGTGCCACGGACAACCACCGGCTGCGCCGCCGATTCTCAAGGGCGACTACCGCGCAATCATTCGCTACCTGCAAACCCGCATTCCCTGGGAGATGGCTCGCCATAACGTGCCGGGACTCTCCATCGCCCTGGTCAACGGCCAGGAGCTGATCTGGGCCCGTGGCTTCGGCTTTGCCGACAAGGCGCGGGGCGTGCCGGTGTCGCCGAACACGGCGTTCCGCGCCGGGCCACTGTCCAAGCTGATCACCGCCACCGCTGCGTTGCAATTGGTAGAGCAACAGCGGCTGGCCCTCGATGCGCCGATCCAGGACACCCTCAAGGAGTTCCACGTACGTTCGCGCTTTCATGCCGACCAGAGCGCCGCCGACCGCGACATCACTTTGCGCCGTTTGCTCAGCCATCAGTCCGGGCTGCCCAGCGAGCACCTGCGGGACCTGCGCAGCAGCTTCGCCATGAGCCAGATGCCGATGCGCGTCTCGGGGGTCTGGTTGAGTACGCCACCGGGCACCCAGGTGGCCTATTCCAACCTGGGTTATGCGCTGGTGGGCGCGGCCATCGAGCGCAGTGCAGGTCAAGACTTCGAAAACCAGCTGCAACACAGTCTGCTCAAGCCCCTGGAGATGGAGCAATCGAGTTTTGTCGGCACCACCACGCAACAGGTATACCGGGCCCAAGGCTATCAGGACGGCGCCATCAGCCCCGATGCCCAGGTCCGCGACCTCGCCGCCAGCGGCTTGTGGGCCAGCCCCAAGGACCTCAGTCATTACGTGCAGATGCTGTTCGCCCAAGGCACCTACAAAGACAAACGGCTGCTGAGCAGTGCATCGATCAACGAGATGCTCAGCCAGCAAAACACCGGCAACGCCCTGGATTTCGACTGCCAGATCGGCCTGGCCTGGTTTCTCGCGCCCTGTGGCGACGAACCGGTCAGCGCCGGGGTGCGAACCTTCCAGCACAGCGGCGCAAGCGACGACTTCGCCGCCCAGTTGACGATGCTGCCGGACCAGCAATTGGCGGTGATCGTCATGAGCAACGACAGCAACGCCGAAGACATGGTCGCCACCCTCACCACCCAAACCCTGCGCCTGATGCTCCAGGCCCAGAGTGGCCAGGCCATTTGCCCGGCTGATTGCCAGGCGCCCGTCGGCGGCCTTGACCATCGCCACGTACCGGCCGCCATGGACCGCAAGCGACTGGCCGGTTTTTACGCCACGGCCTGGGGCATCTTCCGGATCAAGGAAGAGAACAACCAGCTGTACGGTGAGCTGGCCGACGACCGCTTCGAACTGCTGCGCGACGGCAGCGGCTGGCTGCGGGCACAGAAAAAACTCCTCGGCTTCTGGCTCAAGGACCTGGGTGACCTGGGCCGTGTGCAACTGGACGTAGTGACCCTTCAAGGCCGGCAGATGCTCACCGCCCGCAGCCACGGCCAGCTTGTGCCGGTGGGCGAACGCATTGAACCGACGCCGCTGACCGGCGCCTGGGCCAACACCATCGGCACCTATCAGGTGCTCAGCACCCATGAAGCCGACGCACCGCTCAGTGGCCTCAGCGTGCGCCTGGAAGAAGGCTTCCTGGTGATTCGCGGCCAACTGCACGACCAGCCCTTGACCGACTACATCCTGCTACCGGTGGACAACGCCCATGCCGTGCTCGCCGGCAACGGCTATGGCCTGGGTGACACCGTAAGCCGCCAGATCAATGGCCTGAGCGCCTCCGGCTACCACTTCAAGCGCACCGATACACCCCACAACCCCTTGAACCTCTAACCCAAAACGAAGGTCATCATGCGTTCAAAAACGATCTACCTGTCCCTGACCTCACTGTGCCTGGCCACCGGCGCCCAGACCTTACTGGCCGAAGACTGGCAATACAGCCTCAAAGGCGGTGTCGCCAACCTGCCCCGCTACAGCGGCAGTAACGAGCGCGTGACCACGCCGCTGCTGGGAGGTGAAATCGTCAGCCCCTGGGGGATTTTCCTCAATACCGACAAGGGCCTGGGCTGGGGGTATGAAGGGGATAACGCCAGCTTCAGCGCCTACGTGGGCCCCAGCGCCGGGCGCAAGGACAAAAAGAAAAGCGGTCATGCCGGCTCTGACAGACTCAAGAGCATGGGCGAGATCAAGTCACGGGCGCAACTGGGCCTCAGCGCCAGCTATACCCTGAGCTCGGTGATCCTCGGCGCGACCCTGGAACATGCGCTGGAGGAGGACGATAAAAAAGACGCCGGCAAAGCCTTCACCAGCCTGGAACTGAGCATCGGCACCAACCTGTATGACGGCGACTACGGCACCGTGGACGCCAGCCTCAACAGTCTTTTTGGTGACGGTAATTACGTGCAGACCTGGTACGGCGTCACCACCGGGCAAGCCGCGCAAAGCCGCTTTCGCGCTTATGACGCCAAGGGCGGGTTAGTCAGCCGGGGCATGAACTTGAGCTGGAGCCTGCCCATCAACGACCACACCCAATTTTCCACCCTGCTGGATGTGCAGTATTTGTCCAATGACGCAGGCAAGAGCCCGATTGTCGAGCGCAGGTTGCAGACGTCGGTGATGGGGGTGGTTGAGTACACTTTCTGACGGGGTAATTCCATCAGCAATGTGTGATAGGTATCTACACATCTTCTGATGAGCCCACACCTGTGGCGAGCGGGCTTGTCGGATCGCCACCCTCTTAAAATCGCGTCACCGCAATCACCCCCACCAACACCACCGGCCACCCCAACAGCAACCCCCGCCACAACCCCGGCGCATGCCGCAACTCCATAAACCCGTCAGCAATCACCCAGGCCTTGGCCACCGCCAACACCAGCACCGCCTCCCATAGGCCCGGAGCACCCAGCATCACAGTCCCCACACTGAGGACCACTAGCGCGGCCCAGCAAACCATCACCAACTGAGAAACAGACATCGGCACCTCAACGAATCACATACACCAACGGAAACAACACCACCCATATCAAATCCACCATGTGCCAATACAGCACGCCAGACTCGAACCCCGTCTGCCGCCCCGCCGGATAAGCCCCTCGCCAACAGCCCAGCGCCATCCAGCCCAAAATCACCATCCCCAACAACACATGCAAAAAATGAAACCCGGTCAAAATCCAATACAGCGTGAAAAAAGTGCTGTATTCCAACCCAAGTCCAATCGAAACCAAGTGCCCGTACTCACCGAGCTTGATCCCCACATAAGCACCGGCCACCAGCAGGCCTAGGACCAACAACCCGCCAGCCAGACGCGAGCGCCCCTGACGAACCTTCTGCTGCGCCAACGCCGCCAACAACCCCGCCGTCAACAAACTCAAGGTCATTGCCAGCCCGGTAGAGGTATCCAGTTGCCCCCGCCCCTCGGCAAATACCTCGGGCCGCAACACCTGGGTCACGGCAAACGCCAGGATCAGAATGGCAAATACCGACAGTTCAGCGAGGATGAAAAACCACATCGCCAAATCCCCCGGCAGCCGCCGCTGGACCGTGCCCTCAGGCGAAGTGGACATCAACTACATCCATCAGCGCCGCCACAGTCTGCGGATCATCACTCAAGGATTCCGCCAGGCAGGCCATGCAGGCCTCGCGAGGGTTCATCCCGGCGGCGATCAGGCGCGCAGTAAAAATCAGCAAGCGCGTGGACGCGACTTCTTCCAGATCATGTTGATCAAGGCGACGTAATGCCTGACCCAACCTGACCACCTGAGCAGCCAGCGCGGTATCCACACCAGCCTCACGCGCCACAATCCGTTCCTCTTCCAACGTCGGCGGATAACCAAAGCGCATCGCCACAAACCGCTGCCGCGTACTGGGTTTCATGCCCTTGAGCAGGTTCTGGTAACCGGGGTTATAGGACACCACCAACATGAACGACGCCGGTGCCTTGAGCACTTCGCCGGTACGTTCCAGGAACAGCTCGCGGCGATCATCGGCCACCGGGTGCAGGACCACAGCGGTGTCCTGCCGAGCCTCCACCACCTCGTCGAGGTAGCAAATGCCGCCTTCGCGCACGGCGCGGGTCAGCGGGCCGTCCTGCCACCAGGTGCCCTGGGCGCCAATCAAGTGGCGGCCGATCAGGTCGGCGGCGCTGAGGTCGTCGTGGCAAGCGACGGTGTACAGCGGCAGTTTCAGCCGATGGGCCATGTATTGGACAAAGCGGGTCTTGCCGCAGCCGGTGGGGCCCTTGATCAGCACCGGCATGCCGTGGCGCCAGGCGTGTTCGAACAGGACCTGTTCGTTGTTCAGCGGTTGGTAGAAGGGTTCAAGCGGTTCGGGGAGAGTCATCGCACACCTTGGATCGACGCGGGTTTGAGGACCACGCTACGGGCGCCTGCGACAACCTGGCAAGTCGTACACCAAGCAAACTTGATCGCCGTCAAGCGAGCAATCACCCGCCTCGTCATAGTCTCCTCTGGCACTAAGAACCTGCGCTCTACCCTGCCGTCGCCGGGCATCGCAAAGGTCTTGCCTGAGGAGATATGGAATGCTGACTCGCAACAGAAACCCCTTCGCCCTGAGCCTCGCCAGCCTGAGCTGCGCGTTGGCCCTGGCCCTTTCGACGCACGCTTTCGCCGAGCAAACCGCGGCTGCCATGCCCATGGTCAAAAGCTCCGGCGCGCCGGATTTGAGCCAGGCCGAGTTCGACGCGTCAAAACAGATTTACTTCGAGCGCTGTGCCGGTTGCCATGGTGTGTTGCGCAAGGGCGCCACCGGCAAGCCGCTGACTCCGGACATCACCCAGGCCCGTGGCCAGGCATATCTGGAAGCGTTGATCACCTATGGCTCCCCCGCCGGCATGCCGAACTGGGGCACCTCCAATGCGCTGACCAAGGCGCAGATCACCAGCATGGCCAGCTTCATCCAGCACACCGCGCCCACGCCACCGGAATGGGGCATGGCCGAAACCCTCAAGACCTGGAAAGTACTGGTCAAGCCCGAAGACCGCCCGAAGAAACAACTCAACACGCTGAACCTGGAAAACCTGTTCTCCGTGACCCTGCGCGACGACGGCAAAATCGCCCTGATCGATGGCGACAGCAAGAAAATCGTCAAGCTGATCAACACTGGCTACGCCGTGCACATCTCGCGGATATCCGCCTCGGGGCGCTACCTGCTGGTGATCGGCCGCGACGCCAAGATCGATATGATCGACCTCTGGCCCGCCGAGCCGACCAAGGTGGCCGAGATCAAAGTGGGCATCGAAGCGCGCTCGGTGGAGACCTCCAAGTTCAAGGGTTATGAAGACAAATACACGATTGCCGGTTCCTACTGGCCGCCGCAGTTCACCATCATGGACGGCGAAACCCTGGAGCCCAAGCAGATCGTCTCCACCCGTGGCATGACCGTCGACAAGCAGGAATATCACCCCGAGCCCCGTGTGGCGGCGATCATCGCCTCCCATGAATGGCCGGAATTTATCGTCAACATCAAGGAAACCGGCAAGGTGATGCTGGTCAATTACCAGGACATCAAGAACCTCACCATCACCACCATCGACGCCGCACCGTTCCTTCATGACGGCGGCTGGGACAGCACTCACCGCTACTTTATGACGGCGGCGAACAACTCCAACAAGGTTGCGGTGATCGACTCCAGGGAGCGCAAGCTCACCGCCCTGGTGGACGTCGGCAAGACCCCGCACCCCGGCCGTGGCGCCAACTTTATCCACCCGCAATACGGTCCAGTCTGGGCTACCAGCCACCTGGGTGACGGCGGCATCTCGGTGATCGGCACCGACCCGGTCAAGCACGCCCAGTACGCCTGGAAACAGGTGGTCTCGCTCAAGGGCCAGGGCGGCGGTTCGCTGTTTATCAAGACCCATCCCAACTCGCGGCACCTGTACGTCGACACCACCCTGAACCCGGATACCAAGCTCAGCCAGTCGGTCGCCGTGTTCAATATCGACAAGCTGGACGCTGGCTATACCGTGCTGCCGATTGCCGAGTGGTCCGGGATCAAGCAAGGCGCCCTGCGCGTGGTGCAACCGGAATACAACAAGGCCGGCGATGAAGTGTGGTTCTCGGTATGGAGCGGCCAGGAAGAGGAGTCGGCGCTGGTAGTGATCGATGACAAGACCTTGAAGCTCAAGAACGTGATCAAGGACAAGCGCCTGATTACGCCGACCGGAAAATTCAATGTCTACAACACCCAATTCGACATTTATTGAGCTTTATCAACAAGAGGTAACCCAATGAAAAATATCCTGCTTGCACTGTGCGCCCTCGGCGCTGCGCTGAGCCTGCCATCGGCATTCGCCCAGGACGGCGCAGCGCTGTTCAAGAGCAAACCCTGCGCGGCCTGCCACACCATCGACGCCAAGATGGTAGGGCCGGCGCTCAAGGAAGTCGCCGCGAAGAACGCCGGCGTCAAGGATGCTGCCACCACCCTGGCCAGCCACATCAAAAACGGCACCCAGGGCAACTGGGGCCCGATTCCTATGCCGGCCAACCCGGTGACGGATGACGAAGCCCTGATTTTGGCCAAGTGGGTATTGACCCTGAAATAAGCACAAGGAGCACGCCATGAAAACATCGATGATCGGTTCGGCAATGGCGTTGCTCTTCCTCATTCCTGCGCCGGTGCATGGAGCACCGGCGCCGTCACGCCAAGTCCAGCTGGAACACCTGCTGGCCCAGGACTGTGGCGCCTGCCACGGCCTGCACCTGACCGGTGGCCTGGGCCCAGCCCTGACTCGCCAGGCCTTGGCCGGGCAAACCCGCGATTCATTGATTGCCACCGTTACCTACGGTCGCCCTGCCCTTGCGATGCCCGGTTGGGCACCTCTGCTCAGCAGCGATGACATTGCCTGGCTGGTGGATCGCCTCCTGCAAGGAACCTCTGCACCATGATCCGTCCACTGCTTGTCTCAATGGCCGCAGGCCTGTTGTTGTCGGCCTGTGTGCAACCGCCGTTGCGCGGCTCCGGTGACCTGGGCTTGGTGGTAGAACGCGCTACGGGCAGCCTGCAAATTATTGAAAGCAGTGGGCTGACCACGCTGGCACACATCGACGGCCTGGGTGATCTGTCCCATGCCTCGGCGGTGTTCTCACGGGACCAGCGCTACGCCTATATCTTCGGGCGCGACGGCGGGTTGACCAAGGTTGATCTTCTGGGGCAGCGCATCGATAAACGCATCATCCAGGGCGGCAACAGCATCGGCGGCGCCATCAGCCAGGATGGCCGCTTGATCGCCGTGTCCAATTACCAGCCGGGCGGGGTCAAGGTGTTCGACGCCGTGACCTTGCAGCAAGTGGCGGACATTCCGGCAACGCCCCTGGCCGACGGCAAGCACTCGCGGGTGGTGGGCCTGGTGGATGCGCCAGGCCAGCGCTTTGTGTTCAGCCTGTTTGATACGGGCGAAATCTGGAGCGCCGACTTCAGCCAAGGCCACATCCCGACCATCACCCGTTTCGAGGGTATCGGCCAGCAACCCTATGACGCGCTGATCACCGCCGACGGCCGCTATTACATGGCCGGGCTGTTTGGCGAAGACGGCATGGCCCAGCTCGACCTGTGGCACCCGGAACGCGGGGTCAAGCGCGTGTTGGCCGACTACGGCCGGGGCCAGGAAAAGCTGCCGGTGTACAAAATGCCCCACTTGGAAGGCTGGGCCGTGGCCGACAACCAGGCGTTCGTGCCCGCCGTGGGTCGGCATCAGGTGCTGGTGATGGATGCCCGCACCTGGCAACAGACTGCCGCGATCCCGGTGGCCGGCCAGCCGATTTTTGTCACCTCCCGCCCCGACGGCCGCCAACTGTGGGTCAACTTCGCCTACCCGGACAATGACCGGGTGCAAGTACTCGACAGCGAAACCCACCAGATAGTCGCCGACCTGCGTCCCGGCCCTGGCGTATTGCATATGGAATTCACCGGACGCGGCGAGCAACTGTGGTTATCCGTGCGCGACGGCCAGCAGGTGCAAGTCTGGGACCCTTATCGCCTGACCTTGGTCAAGACCCTACCGGCAGAGAGTCCCAGTGGAATTTTCTTCAGCAGTCGCGCACAAAAAATGGGGTATTGAAGATGGAACTTGATGAACTTAGCAGTCGCCTGATCGACCGCTATCAACACGACATGCCGCTGTGCACCGAACCCTACCAGGAGATGGCCCAGAGCCTGGGTTGCAGCGAGGCTGCGGTCATGGCCTGCCTGCAACGCCTGGAACTGACCGGTGCCCTGTCACGCATCGGCCCCGTGTTCGATCACACCCGCGCCGGAGCCAGCACCCTGGCCGCCCTGGCGGTACCCGCCGAGCGCCTGGAACAAGTGGCAGCGCGGGTCAGCCAGTATCCAGAGGTCAACCACAACTATGCCCGCGAGCATCACTACAACCTGTGGTTCGTATTGACCGGGCCTAACCGCCAGCACCTGGAGCAGGTCCTCGACGAGCTGGAAAAAGACACCGGTCTTACTCCCCTCGATCTGCCCATGCTCAGCGCCTACCGCATCGACCTGGGATTTTCCCTGGGAGTCCACTCGTGATCACCCCGCTCAACAACGAACAACTGCTCGACCTGCGCCAATGCCTGGAACGGGGTTTGCCCAGGGTTTCACGGCCCTATCAGGACCTCGCCGAACAGATCGGCGCCAATCAGGATCAGGTGTTGCAGCAGGTACAGCAATGGCACGAGCAAGGCCTGTTTCGCCGGATCGGCCTGGTGCTCAACCACCGCGCCTTGGGCTTTGTCGCCAACGCCATGCTGGTGCTGGACGTGCCCGATGCGCTGATCGATGAGGTCGGCCAACGCCTGGGCCGTGCAGCGGGCATCGCCCTGTGTTATCAGCGTCCCAGACGCCTGCCCGACTGGCGCTACAACCTGTTCTGCATGGTCCACGGTCGGGAGCGCGAAGCGGTTAAAGCGCACATCCAGGCAGTCTTGAAAGAGCAATTGCTGGGCGACCTGCCCCATCAACTGCTGTTCACCACTCAAGCGTTCAAGCAATGCGGCGGGCGTTTTGCACCGCCATCGTCACAGGTATGGGCCCATGGATGACCTCGACCGGCTGTTGATCAATCGTCTGCAACTGGGGCTGCCGCTGGTGCGTCATCCCTGGCAAGTCGTGGCCGAGGAACTGCACAGCACACCGGATGAATTGCTCGACCGTGTCCACCTGTTGCTGGAAGACGGTGTGCTCACCCGCTTCGGGCCGATGTTCGACATCGAGCGTCTCGGCGGCGCCTTCACCCTCGCCGCGCTGGCGGTGCCAGAACCTCGCTTCGAGCAGGTGGCCGCCCAGCTCAATGAACTGCCGCAAGTGGCCCACAACTACCGCCGAGAGCACCCCTGGAACATGTGGTTCGTGCTGGCCTGCAGCACGGCCAAGGACCTGGCCGAGACCTTGTCGCATATCGAAACCATCACCGGGCTGGGGGTCCTCAACCTGCCCAAGGAGCAAACCTATCATGTCGGTCTATATTTCCCGGTTTGACGAAACCCTGGCGCAACGCTTGATCCAATTGACCGAGACCGGCCTGCCGTTACTGGAAGATCCCTGGGCCTGGCTCGCCGAACAGTTGGACATCAGCGTCGAATCCACCCTCGACCTGCTCAAGCGCCTGCAAGGCGAAGGGGCGATCCGGCGAATCGCAGCGGTGCCCAACCATTACCGCATCGGCTATCGCCATAACGGCATGACCGTCTGGGACGTGACCGATGAACAGATGCCACGCCTCGGTGAATTGATCGGCGCCCAGCCCTTTGTCAGCCACTGCTATCGCCGGCCACGGCGCACCGATTGGCGCTACAACCTGTTCGCCATGGTCCACGGCCGCAGCCGCGAAGAAATCGACAGCTACCGCGAACATCTGCGTTTTTTGCTGGGGGATGCTTGTACCGCCGATGAGATGCTGGTGAGCAGCCGCATCCTGAAAAAGACCGGCCTGCGCCTGACGCCTGCGCCATGCTGAATTACGTGCTTTAGAAGGAACATCTTATGCTGAGGATCAGTCATTACCTGCGCACCCTCGTCGGCCAATGCCCGCCGCCCCGCCTATCGCCCCCTGGCAGCAACCGTGCCCCGGTGGTGATCTGGAACCTGCTGCGGCGCTGCAACCTGACCTGCAAGCATTGCTACGCCACCAGCGCCGACAGTGTGTTTCGCGATGAGCTGGACACAGCCGCCGCCCTCAAGGTGATCGACGATTTGCATGAAGCTGGGGTCAAGGTATTGATCCTCTCCGGCGGCGAGCCACTGCTGCGCGACGACCTGTTCCAACTCAGCGCCTACGCCCGCAAGAAGGGCTTTTTTGTCGCTCTGTCGAGCAACGGCACGCTGATCGACGAGCAGAATATCCAGCAGATCGCCGACGCCCGCTTCGACTATGTGGGCATCAGCATTGACGGCCTGGAGGCGACCCACGATGCGTTCCGCCAGCTACAGGGCAGTTTCCAGCGCTCAATGCACGCCATCAACCTGTGCCGCCAGGTCGGTATCCGTGTTGGCCTGCGCACTACCCTGACCCAGGAAAACCATGCCCAGCTCCCGCAATTACTGGCGCTGATGCGTGAATACGATGTGCAGAAGTTCTACCTGTCGCACCTCAACTACAGCGGGCGCGGTAAACGCAGCCGTCAGCTCGATGCCCACCGGCAAATGAGCCGCGATGCCATGGAACTGATTTTCCAGCAGGCCTGGGGCGATATCCAAAACGGCGTGGACAGCGATTTCGTCAGCGGCAACAACGACGCCGATGCGGTGCTGTTGCTGCAATGGGTACACCGCCATCTGCCGGAACACTACCCGCAACTTGAACAGTTGTTGCACGCCTGGGGCGGCAACGCTTCGGGCAGCGGCATCGCCAATATCGACAACACCGGTGAGGTGCATCCGGACACCTACTGGTGGCAACACTCAGTGGGCAATGTGCGCACCACGCCGTTTCGCAGCCTGTGGCTGGATCAACCTGACCCGTTGCTGCTGCGCCTGCGCGAACACCCACGGGTGGTGGGCGGCCGCTGCGCCGACTGCCGCTGGCTGGACATCTGCAATGGCAACACACGTACCCGCGCCTGGGCCGACGGCGACCTCTGGGGCCAGGACCCCGGTTGCCACCTCAGCGACACAGAAATCACCCGAACACCGCCCACCCTCATTCCTTGCTCGGCATGCTGAACCACCGGCCGACCACCTGGCGAAACAGCCGGGGGCGGCAAACCTGATGATGAACCAAGGAAGTCTCATGCACTCATCTCCCCTTGTAATACCGAGCGCCCTGCACAGTTCCTTCAGCTCCGGCGAAGTGGCCCTGGTGGGCGCCGGGCCTGGCGACCCACGCCTGCTGACCCTGCGGGCCTGGAGCCTGTTGATGCAGGCCGACGCCGTGGTGTTCGACCGGCTGATCAGTGCCGAACTGCTGACGCTGATCCCCCCGACTTGCGCCCGCCACTACGTCGGCAAGGCCAGCGGCTACCACTGCCTGCCCCAGGAACAGATTAACGAATTGCTGGCGGATTTGGCTGACCAGGGCCAGCGCGTGGTGCGGCTCAAGGGCGGCGACCCATTTATCTTTGGCCGTGGCGCCGAGGAACTGGAGTACTTGCTGCAGCGGGGCATTTGCTGCCAAGTGGTGCCGGGCATCACCGCCGCAGCCGGCTGCAGCGCCTATGCCGGCATCCCGCTGACCCACCGTAACCTGGTCAATTCATGCCGGTTTGTCACCGGGCACCTGCAACGCAATGGAGCATTGAATCTGCCCTGGGACAGCCTGGCAGACGGCAGCCAGACCCTCGTTTTCTACATGGGGCTGTCGAACCTGGCGATGATCTCGGACCGATTGATCGCCGCAGGTTTACCCCCTGACACCCCAGCGGCATTGATCAGCAATGGCGCTCGCGCCGATCAACAGGTGAATCGCGGCAACTTGCGCCAGCTACCGGCCATGGCCATGGCGTGCGAAGCCGGCGTGCCGACGCTGACGGTGATCGGTCATGTGGTGAATCTGTTTGCCGGCGCGGCCCTGCAGTACCCGGCCAGCCTTGCACCTGGACAACCGGCCAAGTCCAAGGTGGCGGTATGAAACGCCTGCTGCTGGTACCTCTGTTGTGGGCAAGTGGCGCCCATGGCGCACCGGATGCCGCCGCGGACTATCGAGCACACTGCGAAAGCTGCCATGGCATCAATCGCGTCGGCGGCACAGGCCCGGCCCTGTTTCCGGAAAGCCTGGGGCGGATCAAACCGGCCGAAATCCGCAAGGTGATCCAACAGGGTCGCCCGGCCAGCCAAATGGCGGCGTTCGCCCCGGTGCTCGCACCTGCGCAAATCGACGGGTTGGTGAGTTTCCTGCAACAACCCCCGGCCACGCCTGCCACCTGGAACGAACAGGACATCCGCAACAGCCACGCCTTGCTGGCCGATCTGCGGCAACTGCCGAGCACCCCGCAACACCACGCCGACCCGCTGAACCTGTTTGTGGTGGTGGAATCGGGCGATCATCATATCGACATCCTCGACGGTGATCGCTTTGAAGTACTGGACCGCTTCGCCTCGCACTTTGCCGTGCACGGTGGGCCGAAGTTTTCTCCCGATGGCCGCTTTGTCTACTTTGCTTCCCGTGACGGCTGGATCAGCCTGTACGACCTGCACAACCTCAAGCTGATCGCCGAAATCCGTGCCGGGCTCAACACCCGCAACCTGGCGGTGAGCAAGGACGGCCGCTGGGTACTGGTGGGCAACTACCTGCCGGGCAATTTGGTGGTGCTGGATGCGCGCGACCTGTCGCTGGTCAAGACATTACCCACGAATTCACGGGTCAGTGCCGTCTACACCGCGCCGCCGCGCAACAGTTTTGTCGTCGCCCTCAAAGACGTGAATGAAGTCTGGGAGCTGTCCTATGCCGACGCCCAGCCCAGCTTCGAACCCCGGCGCATCCAGGCCCAGGACGTGCTCGACGACTTCTCTTTCTCCCCGGATTACCGCCAGTTGCTCGCGACGTCGCGCAAGGCCGGCGGTGGTCAGGTGATCGATCTGGATTCAGGCAAAGTGGTCACCGACATTCCCCTGGCGGGCATGCCGCACCTGGGCTCAGGCACCTACTGGCAGCGCAATGGCCAATGGGTATTTGCCACGCCCAATATCAGCAAGGGCCAGATTTCGGTACTGGACCTCAAGACCTGGAAGCTGATCAAGGAGATCCCCACCCTGGGGCCTGGCTTCTTCATGCGCAGCCATATCAATTCGCGCTATGTGTGGAGCGACGTGTTCTTCGGGCCGGACAATGACGCCATTCACTTGATCGACAAACAGACCCTGGAAATCGCCCACACCCTGCGCCCGATGCCCGGCAAGACTGCTGCCCACGTTGAGTTCACCCGTGATGGCCGGTATCTGTTGCTGAGCATTTGGGACACTGAAGGTGCGCTGATTGTCTATGACAGCCAGACGCTCAAGGAGATCAAGCGCATTCCCATGAACAAGCCGTCAGGCAAGTACAACGTGGGGAACAAGATTGAGTTTGCGCAGGGGACGTCGCACTGAAGACCAGCCTGGGGGTATTGAGTACCTATCCGTTATCGCAGAAACGGATAGGTACTCACGCCTTTGATCTGCGACAGCCTTCAAACCGTGCGAGAAAACTGGCCTTTCTGCTCCCCCCCCAAATACGCATCAAACGCCATCGCCACACTGCGCACCATCAACTGCCCCTGAGGCAGCAACTGCACCGCGTCATCGTGGATCTGCAACAAGCCATCCCCTACCTGCTCATCCAGCAGTGAAAGCGCCTGGGCAAAATACTCGGTAAAACGAATATCATGCCCCGCCTCGACCCCGGCAAACTCAATACGCCCGTGGCACATCAAGCCATTGATCACCTCGCGGCGCAGCACATCATCGGCATTCAACCGATAACCGCGTTGCACTGGCAACAAACCCGCGTCGATACGTGCGTAGTACTGGGACAGTTCCTTGACGCTCTGGCTGTAGCTGTCGCCAACTTTGCCAATGGCCGACACGCCCAGGCCAATCAGGTCGCAATCGGCATGGGTCGAGTAACCCTGGAAGTTGCGCTGCAGGGTGCCATTGGCCCGAGCCAACGCCAACTCATCCTCGGGCAAGGCGAAGTGGTCCATGCCGATGTAGACATAGCCGGCCTCCGTCAGGCGGCGGATGGTCAGTTCCAGCAGCTCCAGCTTGCGCTCCGGTGGTGGCATGTCTTCGGGGCGGATCATGCGCTGGGCGCGGATCTGCGTCGGCAAATGGGCGTAGCTGTACGCGGCCACACGGTCGGGGCGCAGGGCGATAAGTTTGCTCAAGGTCACATCGAAACTGGCCACGGTTTGCAGCGGCAGACCGTAGATCAAGTCGACGCTGATGGACTTGAACCGCGCCTCGCGGGCCGCGGCCACCAGTTGCAGGATCTGTTCCTCGCTTTGCACGCGATTGACCGCCGCCTGCACATCCGGGTCAAAGTCTTGCACACCGAAGCTCAAGCGATTGAAGCCCAACCGGCGCAGGTTTTTGATACGTTCGACGCTGATGGTGCGCGGGTCCACCTCAATGGAAAACTCGTGCTGGTCGCTGTCATCCAGGTTGAAGCCCTCCTCCAGGCTGGCCATCAACTCAGCCAACTGCTCATCGTCCAGATACGTCGGCGTGCCTCCCCCCAAATGCAACTGGGTCAGGGGCCGCGAACGGTCGAACAATGCAGCCTGCATCTGGATTTCCCGCTTAAGGTAAGTCAGGTACTCCACCGCACGATGGGTCTTGCGGGTGATGATCTTGTGGCAGCCGCAGTAATAGCAAAGGCTCTGGCAAAACGGGATATGGATATACACCGACAGCGCCTTGGGCGCCACGGCCTGGTTGCTGGCCTGCACCGCCTGGTGGTAGTCATCCAGGGCAAAGGCTGAGTGAAACTGTGGTGCAGTCGGATACGAGGTGTAGCGCGGCCCCGGGCGGTCGTATTTCTGCACCAGGGCCCGATTGAACTCAAACGCAGTCATGGTCGATGGTCTCGTCATTGGAGCAAGGAGGGACAACGCTGCCGGTGCGACCAAACAGCGCGCAGAGCGCGTCCACCTGGCGGCGGCCAGCAGGCAACACACAGAGGAAGCGTTCGGACAAGTCGATCTGGCCATCGCGGTGCAACTGCTCCAGCAGCGGCCAGATCGTTGAAAAATAGCGAGGGAAAATCAGCCCGTAACGGCGCTCGACTGCCTGGATGTCCAGCTCCAGGTCGCAGGTCAGGCGCTCCATGATGTGCTGGCGAATCTGATCGCCGGCCTCGCAGCGCCAGCCGCGGACGGTGGCTAATAGGCCGTTGTCCAACTGCTGCCGGTAGACCTGCGGATCGTCACTGTTCTGGGCATATAACGTATCGATCTGGCTGATCGCGCCCAGGCCAAAACCGATGTGATCGCAGTACCCATGGCGGGTGAAGCCCTGGCAATTGCGGCTCAGGCGCCCACGCTCCTGGGCCAGCGCCAGGTCATCGTCGGACCGCACGAACTGCCCCAGACCGATGTAGTGATAACCCGCCGCTTCCAGGAGCCGGAAAGCGCTTTGGCGCATGGCGCTTTTATCCGCATCGCTCGACAGCGCTCGCGGTGCCTGTTGCTGATAGCGCCATGATGCCTGGGCGTAGTCGAACACCTGTAGACGGTCTGGCTCCAGGGCGATCAGACTCGAAAGCTTCGCCTCGAAACTGGCGATGGTTTGCCAGGCATGGCCGTAGCCCAGGTCGACGTTTACCGAGCGAAAACCGAAAGTGCGCGCCGCGTCAATCAGCGACTGGATCGGCGCCGGGTCCTGGTAGCCAGCCGGTGGAGTTTTGACGTCGTCACTGGCATCGGGCACACCGATGCTGACGTGGTTGAAGCCCAGGTCGCGCAACAGGCCCATGGTGGCCCAGTCGATGCGCTGGGGATCGAGGTCGATGCTGTAGTCACCCTGATCATGGTCAAGAAAATGCAAACGGCTGCGCAGGTGCGCCATCAAGCGTTGCAGCTCGGCTATTGCCGGAGTGGCGCCACCCAGATGGAATTGATCTACCGGTTGACGGCTGCTCAGGTGGCAACCGATCAGGTGGATTTCCTGCTCCAGGCAACGCAGGTAGTCGTCGCAAGAGTGGGACGTCGGCCATTGCAGGTTCAGCGCCAGGGGTCGCTGGTGCTGGCGGCTGTCGCGCAAGGCACGCAACAGGTCCAGGGAGCCGATGCCACTGTGAAACTTGCCGATGTCCGCCTTGCCCTGATCCAGCACAGCTGGGTCACGGCGCAGGCGCCACTCGCGGCGGGGATGAATGACGGTGAGCATGGCTGTCTCCGGGTCTGGCTACGGTAGGCCATTGTCCGGTGCGACCGGACAGCGCACCTTGATATGCATCAAGGCTGCAAGAATCTATGCATGAAACGGACCGACGGCTACCAGGTCAGGTAGAACATGCCCTTGGCCAACAGCACAATGGCGACCATATGGCAAAACAGGCTCAAGTGGACAAACCGCAAGTAAGCAGCAGTCACCTGCCCGCGCCGCATCAACAACATGGTCAGCAGGAAATGCATGAGCACGCTGGTGGCGAGGATCAGCTTGAGGGTCAGCAAGGCGCCGAATGAAGAACTCGAAGGCGAAGCCAGCGCCGGCAGATATCGCAACCAGACCATGCCGCCCCCGGCGCCGAACAGCACCAGCAACACCCACGGCATCAAGGCCCTGGCGCGACGGCCAATGCCTTGTTCCACCAGCAGCATGACTCGCACCGGCAGCTGTTTGTGCAGGCGGCCGAGGATCAGCACTTCAAAAAACACCGTGCCGATAAAGATCAGTGCAGCGAACAGATGGGCCAACAGGAACAGAAAATAGAGCATCAAAACCTCGCAGGTGAACTGGCCCTTATGCCAACCACTGTGCCAGATACGTCGCGGCGCGCGCCTTGATACGGGTCAAGGATGGCGGTGTCCTGACAGCGCGTGCTCGTCCTATTGTGCTGGAGTGCTCACCTCGTGCGACAGTCTGCCGCAGACTCACCCACCGCCCCGGCCTGTTAAGGTAACGCACCGCTCTGTGGCGTTAAGTCGCAGATGATCGAGTACGAGCCGCGTCGGCAGCCCTCCTGCCTTCCCCGCTCTCGCTCTTCAAGGCCTGATTGGCAAGCCCTGCGCAATCTTCAGGCGCTTCACAGGATGCACATTGCATGACGATGTTATTTACCCGCCGCAAAGTCCTCGCCGGCATGAGCTTGCTGGGCCTGGGCCTGCTCAGCGGCTGTGACACCAGCCCCAAGCTGAATTTCAAGTACGGCAAGGACCTGAGCGACAAGATCATGGGCCGTACCTTCAAGCTCAAGAACACCCAGGGCGAAACAGTCACTCTCAGCTCCTTCCGGGGCCTGATGCCGGTGGTGTTCTTCGGCTTCACCCAATGCCCGGCCGTGTGCCCGACCACCCTGGCGAGAATGGCCCAGGCCAAGAAGATGATGGGTCGAGACGGCGAGATCATGCAGGTGATCTTTATCACCCTTGACCCGGAGCGCGACACGCCGCAAGTGCTCGACGCCTACGTCAAGGCCTTCGACCCCAGCTTCGAAGCCCTCTACGGCACCCCGGAAGAAGTCGCCGTGGCCGCCAGGGAGTTCGGGATCTTTTATGAAAAGATCCCCGCAGGCGACAGCTACACCCTGTCCCACACCGCCACCAGTTTTGTATTTGACACCCGGGGCAATCTGCGCCTGGGCTTGTCGGCATCCCTTAACGCCAAAGAGTGCGCAGAAGACCTGCTCACCGTCATGGAGGTCTGCTAATGACTGCCGTTCAACACCTCAAGCGCATCGCCCTCGGCCTTTCCCTGCTGGGCCTGGCGGCACACGCCAACGCCCAGGCTCAGGTCAGCGACGCCTGGGTGCGCGCCACGGTACCGGGGCAGCAATCGAGCGGTGCATTCATGACCGTCACCGCCGACAGCGACAGCAAGTTGCTGAGCGTGCAGTCGCCGGTGGCCAAGCTGGTACAAATTCATGAAATGAGCATGAAGGACGACGTGATGCGCATGGGCCCGGTAGACTCAGTGGCCCTGCCTGCAGGTAAGCCAGTCAAGCTCGATCCGGACGGTTATCACGTGATGCTGATCAACCTGAAGGGCCAGATCAAGGAAGGCGACTTGGTGCCACTGACCCTGACCGTGGAAAATGCCAAGGGCGAAAAACAGTCGATTGAAGTCAAAGCTCCGGCCCGTGCCTTGAGCAGTTCCGACCACAGCATGATGCACTGAGCTGCCTGACCTCAATCCACCACAAACAACTTCGCACCGGTGGTGGTGAATGAGCGATGCCCCTCCATGTCATTGCCCACCTGATAACTCATCCCAGCCGTCAGGATGAACTGGCGGCCATCCTCCAGTTCGGTGTGCAACTCGCCTTCCAGGCACAGCAGGATATGCCCTCGCCAGCACCAGTGATCGGCCAGGTAGCCGGGGGTGTATTCGACCATCCGCACACGGGTCGAACCGAACTGACAGGTGCGCCACCAGGCGCTACCTGTTTCTCCGGGATGAAGGACCGGTTCGATGGTCGACCAGTCGGTGGTACCAAAGGGGATTGCCGTCAAATCCATGGTTGCCTCAGCGATAAAAGTGCCTCGGAGGACGGTATCCAGCCGATGGCTCGCGGGATAGACACAGATAGCCTGCATTTGTTTGATACAGGGCGCGCTTGGTATCCTCACGCGTCAACCTGCATGGACGCCCGCTTGTGAAAATCGATCCAGCCTTCATCCTCCACGAAACCGAGCACTGGCTCGTCAACCATCACCTGGTGTCGGCGTTGCCGGGTTATCCTCGTCAAAGAAGTGACTTCACCATAGGAATACACGCCAACTGCAACCCCGAAGGCGAATGATAGATAGCCTTTTCGCTACCCGTATAACCGCAGCGCCGATAAAAGTCCCCCGCATTCAGTGTCGCGTCCAGAATGACCTTCTTGAGCCCCAGCTCCCGCGCCAGGGACTCAAGGTGAGCGAGGATCTTTTTGCCAATGCCCCGTCCGATAAAACCGGGCAGCACAAACAACGCACCGACTTCGTCGTTATCCAGATCCAGCATGCCCGTGGCTACCTCCTCACCCTCGATACAGCCCAGGTAAAAGTGCTTGTCCATCAGCGCGCCGTAACCGTCCTCAGCCGAACCTCTGGTCCAGGCCAGCATCTGCTCTTCGGTGTAGGCACCGATGCATTGGCTGCGTATGGCCTGAAGGCGAATATCGAACGCCACCTGGCCATCGTTTGGGGTGGCTCGTCTGATCTCTAACATTTCAATCTCCGTAGACTATCAATCCTGGCGCGCGCATTCATGCGTTCTCGTTACCCCGCTGGGTGAACGAATAGCGGTCAATATCCGTCCTCAACTGCCAGCCCTGGCCTTGCCAATAGCGGGCGGCGCTGTCGTTGGTCTTGAATACGTCAAGATGGCATTTGTGGATGCCCTGCTGCGCAAGACTTGAAAGGCAGTGCGCCACCAGCGCGTTGGCGAGGCCTTGGCGACGGTAGTCGGGCAGCACCAGCAGATGCTGAAGATAGCCGCGACGACCGTCGTGACCACACATGACGCAGGCGCAGAGCGTGCCGTCGACTTCGGCGATGAAGCTCATGCCGGGGTTGCGCGCCAGGTACCTGGCGGTGGACTCGCGAGAATCGGCGTCGCGCATGGAAATGCCGGGGGTGTTCTGCATGAGGTCGAGGACGGCGTCGTAATCGGCCAGGGCCATGACACGGATATTGGGCATTGGATTGGGCCTGGGGTTGTTGGCTGACCGGGTTTGATACGCCTGCATTGAGCTTATCAAGTAGTCTATGTTCTTCGCACCCAATCAACCTTTTTAGCATTCAGGAATCGCAATGCCCACCCTCAGCTTTCGCAACGCCATCCCAACAGACGCCGCTCGCTGTTACCACATCGAAATCTCGGCCTACGAAGGTGATGAAGCTGCTACCCAGGAGAAGATTGCCACGCGGATTGCTCTGTACCCGGAAGGCTTTCTGATCCTGGAGGTCGATGGGGTTGTGGTGGGCTTTATCAACTGTGGATGCGCCCACGACGTGGTCATGTCGGATGAGTCGTTCAAGGAGTTGGTGGGGCACTCGGCGGATGCGCCGAACGTGGTGATCATGTCGGTGGTGGTTGAGCCAGCTCACCAGGGCCAAGGCTATTCACGCAAACTGATGGAGGCTTTTGTCCAGCGCATGAAGGTGATGGACAAGAAGACGATTCATCTGATGTGTAAAGAGCGCCATGTCGAGTTGTATAAGCGAATGGGTTATCGCTATGTTCAGCCCTCGGCTTCTGACCATGGCGGCATGGTTTGGCATGAGATGGTGATGGATATTAAGCAACCGAGAATAGACCGCGATGAAACAGCAGCTTATTGAAATTGGCGACCGCCACCCTTTTATCAATATTTGAAGGTTCGACGATGCTCATTGTTTTCAGCGGCCTCCCCGGCACCGGGAAAACCTCCATTGCCAGAGACCTTGCCGGCCAGACAAACGCCGTGTACCTGCGCATCGACACCATCGAACAGGCCATCCGTGATGCCGGGGTTCTGGCGCGGGATGTGGGCACCAGCGGTTACCGGGTTGCCCACGGGCTGGCGGCGAGCAATCTTGGCCTGGGTCACCGGGTCGTCGTTGACTGCGTCAATCCGGTCAGCGAAAGCCGGGAGGCGTGGCGTGAGGTCGCCATTCGCGCGGGAGCTGCGTTGGTCAATATTGAGGTGATCTGTTCGGACAGGCAGGAACACCAGCGACGTGTGGAGACACGCACGAGTGATATTCCCGGCCTGACTCCGCCCACCTGGCAGTCGGTGTTGGCTCATGAGTATGAGCCGTGGGATAACGCTGCGCTGACCATCGATACCGCGCTGAAGTCTGCAGCGCAAGCAGTGGCAGCGATCACCGAGGAACTTTTAACCCCGCGGGGCAAGGTTTGATCTGCTGAAAAAGCCCGCAGTCATCAAGCGGTTCGTCCGCGCCTAAAGCGGGCTCTCCATGGCTTTTATCAACGCTGGATCGCGCCCATAAATATCCGGTGCGTAGAGCAGCGCGCCCTGGCTGTCCACTTGTACCGTCCAATAGCCCAACAGCACCGGCACCGGCGTGGTGAGCCGGAATTCGTGGGTCACGCCGGTGGCCAGCAGTTCCTCGGTCCGCGCACGCTCGGCCGGGCTCACCAGCAGGTCGCGCAGCAACAACGGTTGCTCAACCCTCACACACCCCGAACTGAACGCTCGCGGGCCTTTGGTGAACAGCGGCTGGCTGGGGGTATCGTGCAGGTACACCGAGTACGGATTCGCAAAGCGCAAGACGATCCTGCCCAAGGGGTTTCGTGGCCCGGCGTCCTGGCGCAGGAGGATATTACCGGGGCGATCCCAATCGATAGTGCTGGTGTCCAGCGGATGGCCCTCGCTGTCCAGCACCTGCATGTTCTGCTGCCGCAGATAGGCCGGGTCCAGGCGAATAGCAGGCAGTTTGTCTTCGCGCATGATGGTCGGCGGCACGGTCCAGGTCGGGTTCAAGGTGAGCCGGGTGATGCGAGACTTGAGCAACGGTGTCTGGCGTTCGGCGCGGCCTACTTGCAGACGGGTCTGCCACACCGGCACACCGCCCTGATAGACGCTCAGTTGCGCAGCCGCGACGTTAACCAGTACGCCCTCGGGCTCCAAATCCTGGGCCAGCCAGCGAAAGCGTTCGAGGTTGATGCGCAGTTGTTCGCGGCGTACCGCCGGGCTGATGTTCAGTTCCGTGACAGTGCCCGGCCCGATAACGCCATCGGCCTGCAAGGAATGGCTCAACTGGAAGCTTTTCACGGCATTGACCAGGTCTTCGCTGTATTGCTTCCCGGAACCGGTCGGCTGACCTGCCAGATACCCTTCGCTGAACAGCCGCCGCGCCAGTTCGGGAACCCTTGGATCATCCTTGCCTGGGCGCAACAACGGACCGCTGGCGATTGCATCCCACTGCGGCAACGGTTGTTGACGCTGCGCGGCGTAGGCCGTGCGCAGGGTGCGATACAACTCAGCGCTGGGCCGGGCCTGATCAAACGCTTGGGCGATGTCCTGCTGCCCGGCCATGGCCAGGACTTCGATACTTGGGTCCTGCGTCGGCGGCTGTGCATGCCAAAGGGGTTCGAAATGAGCTTGCTGCAAGCGGCCATAATGCAGATCGTGTAAGGCTTGCAGATATTTCCAGCTAATCTCGATATCAGTACACAAGACATTGCTGGTCGCCGTATCCAGGGGCAGACGATAGTGAGCCGGGTCCAGGCCATCATCGGCCAACAGCCGCAACTGCGCCTGCAATGCCGACCGGCGCTCGCTGGCAGTCCACAGGGAAGCATTGCCCTGCTGTTGGTAAAACGCCTGCAACCGCGTCTGGTCGGCGGCATCGATCGGCCCGGCCAAGCCAGGACAAACACTGGACAATTGCCCGAGCGCCAACTGCACCGGGGCGGGCGATTCCACCAGCAGGTTTTCGGCTGTCGCGACCAATGGTGCAACGAGCAGGCAAATGCTCAAGTAATATGCGTGTTTTTTGAACAATGACGTTGCTCCATTCCATGGCGGAGATGTTTTGTAGATGCTGACTTTTTGCTGCCGACTCGCCCTGACTGCCGTCACCCTGGCCGCGCTGTGCAATGCTGCCCTCGCCGACAGCGCCAAGCCTCACACCTTGTATAGCAGCCTGGCGCGCACGGCTCCAGAACTCAATCCCCAAGTGCTTAAAAGCGCCCTGAGCGCGATGCAATGCGCAGTCAACAATGGCATTGAACGTTCCGAACGCCTGGCGGTGATCGACTATTCGCAGCCCTCGACCGCCCGTCGCCTGTGGATCTTCGACCTGCGTAAAAAGACCCTGGTACTGCGCGACCTCGTGGCCCACGGGCAAAAGTCCGGGGAAAATTTCGCCACGGCGTTCTCCAACCGCGAAGGCAGCTATCAGTCCAGCCTGGGGCTGTTCCGCACACAGGAAAGCTATCAGGGCGCCCATGGCTACTCACTGCGCATGGATGGCCTGGAGCCGGGGTTCAATGATCTGGCCCGCGATCGCGCCATTGTGATTCACGCCGCCGACTACGTAAGCCCGCTCTGGAGCAAGCGCGAAGGCCGCATCGGCCGCAGCCAGGGCTGCCCGGCTGTGCGCCCGCAAGTGGCGCGCCAGGTGGTGGATAAACTCAAGGATGGTCAGTTCATGTTTTCCTGGTACCCCGACCAGCGCTGGTTGAAGTCCTCGGCCTACCTCAATTGCAAGCCACGCCAGATAGCCAGTGCCGGTTGAGGTAGTATCCGTCAGGCCAAGCCTGACAAGAGAGAGAACCTCAAATGCTTTTGCACCAGTCAACGTGGATCGAGATTGGCCAATTCCTTGAACGCAGCCGCACTGTCGTGATTCCCATCGGCTCCAACGAGCAGCACGGCCCTACCGGCCTGCTGGGGACCGACTGGATGTGCCCGGAAATCATTGCCCATCACGCCCAGAAAAACGCCGACATACTGATCGGCCCGACGTTCAATATCGGCATGGCCCAGCATCACCTCGGGTTTGCAGGGACCATTTCGCTGCGCCCTTCCACCTTTATCGCCGCCATTGGCGATTGGGTGCACTCATTGGCCGGACATGGCTTTGAGAAAATCCTTTTTCTCAATGGCCACGGCGGCAATATCGCCTCGATTGAGGCAGCGTTCTCCGAGCTTTACGCCGAAGCCAGCTTCGCCCGCCGCCCGGCCGGGTTCGCCCTGAAGCTGGTCAATTGGTGGGACCTGGAAGGCGTCAGCGCACTGGCTCACAAGCAATTCCCCACCGGCCACGGCAGCCACGCCACGCCTTCGGAGATCGCGGTCACGCAATGGGCCTACCCAGAGGCGATCAAGTCGGCGTCCTACTCGCCGCAAATCGCCGGATCAGGACCTATCCGCGAAGCCCTGGACTTCCGTGCACGCTTCCCGGACGGGCGCATGGGCTCAGACCCGGGTTTGGCGACACCGGAAAAAGGCGGTGAATTGGTCGCATTGGCGGCCAAGGGGCTGGCGCAGGCGGTGGATACGTTCAGTCGGGAGCAGAATCCGAGCTGAGGCTTCGATTAACTGGCCGTCACCAAGGCTTTGAGCGAGGCGTCGAACTGTTTCAACGCCGTCAGTTGCACATCACGTTGCTGATCGATTTGCATGGCGATTTCCGGCGCGGCCTTGTCATGCACCCAAACCGAAGGCATTTGCTGCTCGACCGAACCTTCAGCCTTGGCGATGTATTGCAAATTGGCGTCGTAGAACCGGGCAACGAAACGTGCCTGGACCTGACTGTTGTGCGGGGTCAGCAGTTGATTGTAGGTGTCAAGCATCACCACCACATCCGGGTGAGCCTGCACCAATGCATCGAGGTTGTCGTAGGCCGTCACCGACAGGAACGTGCTCTGCAGCGAATTCATCAGCCAGTCGATGGCCAGCTCCGGGTCGGAGCTGTTGACGAAGGCCTGGCGAATTCGTCCATCCAGCGCATCTTTGGCACCGTTCACTGCCATGGCGTGATAGCGTTCAAGATAATGCAGGTTGTCGACGGTATTTTCGCTGTAGAGCACACCTACCGACTGCCCGTGTTGCAGGGAAACCACGCTGCCGGCAATGGGCAATAGATGCCAGGACCGAGCGTCATCGGCAAAGGCCACGTTGGCAGCCAACGCATGACCCAGCATCAGGGCCATCAAAACCAGTTGGGCAAAAATCCTCATCGCGCAGTTCCTTGAGCGGCATCTTCGATGGGGCGATTTTCCGCCTTTCCCGCAAAAACAGAACTAGCAATCCTTGATGGTGACTATTATCTAAACCGATACTGTCGCGCAGGCTGCACACCACACAAAACTTATAAGGATCAATCCATGAAGCCCTACCAGAGAACCTTTGACCGCATCCGCGAAGCAGTGCTGCCGGAGTATCGCGAACGGGTTGCCGACTACCTGATCGAGTATGAAACCGTGCTGCAGGACGCGGCGGCTGATCCTGATAAAACCAGCGCAGCGGCCCAGCAACTTCGCGGCTACTTGCGCGGCCTGAACACAACCCGGGTGCTCGGCATGGCGGACTGGGAAGATCTGGATCGCCGGGTTGGGCAGTTGCTGGAAATCGCTACAGCGCAGGCCGCGGCAGATTGACCCACGCCTGCACTGACGGCCGTCGGCCAGCAACGTTTGTGCGGCGATAACGGAACCCGCGATCTAATTCATGACTGACAGGCGTACTTCCCTAGCCAGCAAACCCTCCCGCCTTCAGGAAAGCCCGTTCCTCGTCGGTAAACGCTCTTCCCATGACGTCATTGCGGTGCGGAAAGCGGCCGAATCGATCGATGATGTCGGCGTGCTCTTTGGCCCATTTGTAGGTATTGGCATCAAGATCCTTGTTCAGGGCCAGGGACAGTAACTGATCCTCCATACACTCCGAATGCTCAAAGGGTAAATAGCAAAACGCCCGTAATGACGGCTCGATCAACCTGTCCATTCCAGCCTCCACCATTCGGCGAGCGTAGGCGCGCGCCAGCGGATCGGTGGCGAACATATGGGCGGTGCCCCGGAACGTGTTGCGCGGGTATTGGTCGAGCAGCAGGAGTAACGCCAAAGCCCCTTGCGGCGTTGCCAGCCAGTGCTCCAGTTCGCCCCTGGCGGCTTGAAAGTGGGCCGCCTGGAATTTGTTGCGAAACGCGTTATCGAACGCCTCATCCTTTTTGAACCAGCGCTTGGGCCCCGCCTGTTTCCAAAAGGCAATGACGGCCTGCGACGCGCTCACTGTCGCCGTTTCGGCAGGGGCCGACAGATTGGATGAAGCCACGGTCATGGCGCGATCCAGGCCCGCCTTCACGCTAGCCTCCAGCCCGCCCGCCTGCATCCCTTCGATGCCGGCCGCGCTGACGCCACGGTAGCCGATCAAGGTGTTGAGCAACGCGTCGAACCCGCGTTGCTCTCCAATCAACTGACTGGCATCGACCACCACGCCGTGCACCGCACGCCCTGCGACAGATGCAGGCAAGCCATATTCAATGGCGCAGTTGTACAACGCGCGGGCCAGCAATGCCGGATAGGAAGGCCCCGTCCCGGCCAGGCCGGTGAGGTAATTGAGGTCCTGCTCGCTGGTTATTTCGTCAGCCTCGCCACAGGTTTCGAAGAGTTGTTGGACGTAAGTCTTGCCGGCCCCGTCGACCTCAGCATTGGCCAGCCAAGGGGTGTACGACTTGCGAATTTCCAGGGCCGCGTTGGGCATTGCCCGTACCACTCTTCGAGCGCCGGTGAGCGCCTCGATATCCCGCAGCGAGACCCCGGCCACCAGGGAGATCAACAACCGTTCGCCCACGTCGATATGCACGCCGCCCAGATCCTGCGGCCGCACCGAAAGGATCACCACGTCATTGCGCAGCACCAGGCGTTGATTGTCGTCGGTAACCTGGACGCCATCGAGCACGCCTTTGGGCTCACTGAGTTGGCCCGTGCGGCTGGACAAGGTCAGCGACTCAGGCCCCACAAAGCCGGTGTCTACCAGGGCCGTGGCGATTGCCCGGCCCAACCAGCCGGTACCACCGATGATGCCTATTGAACCATTCATGATGCCCTCCAGGGGTGCCAGGGTCGTTAAAGGCTATGCGCCCTACCCTAACACCTGGAAACATCATCAGCCCGCGCGCGTGCCTAGAAATCCACCGTCGCTGACAGCTTCACCGTACGCGGCTCGCCCTGAGTCAGGCACAAGGGTTTGAAGGACAGCATTCGCGAATATGATGTTATAAGATAACCACAAACTCCCTACCCGGCCTTGCGATCCTCCCTCATGACTGATGCTGTTTCCCCTGCCCGATTGGGCCAACGCCTGCTGTCCATCGACGCCCTCAGGGGCTTGGTGATCCTGTTCATGCTGCTCGATCACGTGCGCGAAACCTTCCTGCTGCACCGGCAAGTGGCCGACCCGATGAACATCGACACCACCGAACCTGCGCTGTTTATCAGCCGCACCCTCGCCCACCTGTGTGCACCGGTGTTTGTCTTGCTGACGGGGCTTTCGGCCTACCTGTACGGCGCCAGGCATCAGGGGCGTAGCGATGTCTCAGCGTTTTTGTTCAAGCGCGGGCTGTTTCTGGTGGTGCTGGAGTTCACCTTGGTGAACTTCGCCTGGACCTTCCAGTTGCCGCCCAGCGTGATTTACATGCAGGTGATCTGGGCCATCGGCGTCAGCATGATCGGGCTGGCCGGGCTGGTCTGGTTGCCACGGCCACTGCTGTTTGCGGTGGCTGCGGCAATCATTGCCGGGCATAACCTGTTGGACAGTGTGCATTTCGCCCCAGGCTCGGCGATGCATATTCCATGGGCGATTTTGCATGATCGCGGCTGGATCGAATTCACCGACGGCCTGCGCTTGCGCACCTCGTATCCGGTGTTGCCGTGGATTGGCGTGATTGCCCTGGGTTATTGCCTCGGTCCGTGGTTTGCCAGATCGATATCCACTGCCGTGCGCCAACGTTATCTACTGCTGGCGGGGGCTGGCGCGCTGATTGGCTTCGTTGCGGTGCGCCTGCTTAACGGGTATGGCGAGGCTCAATGGCTGACCTATGACAGTGATGTGCAAACCTTGATGAGCTTTTTCAACATCACCAAGTACCCGCCTTCGCTGCTGTTTCTCGCCTTGACCCTGGGTGTTGGGTTGTTATTGCTGCTGGGTTTCGAGCGTGCGCAACAGCGTCCGTGGATTGGCGTACTTGCTGTGTTTGGCGCTGCGCCGATGTTCTTCTACCTGCTGCACTTGTATGTACTGAAAGTGCTGTATCTGATCTGTGTGGGGCTTTTTGGCTTGAACCAGGGCAGTTACTTCGGTTTCGACAGCGTTGACGCGATGTGGCTGACGGCGTTTTTGCTGACGGCGGCGCTGTACCTGCCGGTGCGCTGGTTTGCCGGGCTGAAGGCACGGCGGCGGGATGTTGCCTGGCTCAAATATTTTTAAGCCAGGCAAGCTCGGTCCTACAGATCAGGGGTTACGCCAGCTCGTTACGCAGTTGCCGCGCCGCACTGACCATATGGATCAACGCCGCTTCGGTTTCTGGCCAGCCGCGCGTCTTCAGCCCGCAATCGGGGTTGACCCACAGGCGCTCAGCCGGGATGCGCTTGGCGGCCTTGCGCAACAAATTGGCCATTTCCGAGGCATCCGGCACACGTGGCGAGTGAATGTCGTAGACACCCGGCCCGATGTCGTTCGGGTAAGCGAAGGCTTCGAACGCATCCAGCAGCTCCATGTCCGAGCGCGAGGTTTCGATGGTAATCACGTCGGCATCCATCGCCGCGATGGACTCGATCACATCGTTGAACTCGCTGTAGCACATGTGGGTGTGGATCTGCGTTTCGTCACGCACACCCGAGGCGCACAGGCGGAACACTTCGGTGGCCCAATCCAGGTAGTGCTGCCACTGCGCCTGGCGCAACGGCAAGCCTTCACGGAACGCCGCTTCGTCGATCTGCACGATTTTGATTCCCGCGGCTTCCAGGTCCATCACTTCGTCACGAATGGCCAGGGCCAGTTGCCGAGCCTGCACTTCGCGGCTCACGTCTTCGCGGGGGAAGGACCACATCAGCATGGTCACCGGGCCGGTGAGCATGCCCTTCATCACTTTATCGGTGAGGCCTTGGGCATAGCGAATCCATTCCACGGTCATGGCTTTGGGGCGACTCAGGTCACCAAAAATCACCGCCGGTTTCACGCAGCGCGAACCGTAGCTCTGCACCCAGCCAAAGCGGGTGAATACGTAGCCGTCCAGTTGCTCGGCAAAGTACTCGACCATGTCGTTACGTTCGGCTTCACCGTGTACCAATACGTCCAGGCCCAGGTGCTCCTGGACTTGCACCGCATGGCGAATCTCGCTGTGCATGGCTTCGGTGTATTGGGCTTCGCTCAGCTTGCCTTGCTTGAACGACTGGCGCGCCAGGCGAATCGACGTGGTTTGCGGGAACGAACCGATGGTGGTGGTCGGGAACAACGGCAGGTTCAGGCCGGCACGCTGCTTCTCTATACGGGTGGCAAACAGCGAATGGCGCTGGCTGTCCTTGGCGGTAATCGCGGCAACCCGAGCTTGCACAGCCGGTTTGTGGATACGCGGCGAAGCAGCACGACTGGCCTGCACGGCACGGCTTTGCGCCAAGGCTGCCAGTACCGATGCGGCTTCAGGTTCATTGACAGCCTGGGCCAGGACAGCAACCTCTTCGCACTTCTGTACGGCGAAGGCCAGCCAGCTTTTCAGTTCAGCGTCGAGCTTGTCTTCGCGGCCCAGGTCCACCGGGCTATGGAGCAACGAGCAGGACGGCGCGACCCACAGGCGATCACCCAGGCGCTCGGCAGCGTGCTGCAGGGTTGCCAGGGCGTTTTCCAGGTCGCAACGCCAAACGTTACGGCCGTTGACCAGGCCCAGGGACAACACTTTATAGGCCGGCAGGCGATCCAGGATGGTCGGGTACTGCTCGGGAGCGCGCACCAGGTCAATGTGCAGGCCGTCCACCGGCAGGTTTGCCGCCAGGCCGAGGTTCTCTTCCAGGCCACCAAAGTAGGTAGCAACCAGTTTCTTCAGCGGCTCGCGCTGGATCTGGTTGTAGGCACGCTCAAAGGCGTTTTTCCAGTCCTGTGGCAGGTCGAGCACCAGGATCGGCTCATCGATCTGCACCCACTCAACGCCCTGGGCTGCCAAGCGCTGGAAGATCTGGCCGTACAACGGCAGCAAGCGATCCAACAGGTCGAGCTTGTCAAAGTCGCCGCCCTTGGCCTTGCCCAACCACAGGTACGTCAGCGGACCGATCACCACCGGCTTGACGGTGTGGCCCAATTCGCGGGCTTCTTCGACTTCTTCGAACAACTGATCCCAGCCCAGCTGAAATTGCTGGTCAGCACTGAATTCCGGGACCAGGTAGTGGTAGTTGGTGTCGAACCACTTGGTCATTTCCTGGGCGTGAGCACCGCCACAGCAACTATCGCTGACGCCACGGGCCATGCTGAACAGGGTTTGCAGGGTGGCCTGGCCATCGGCTGGACGGAACCGCTCGGGGATCACACCGAACATCAGCGAGTGGGTCAGCACCTGGTCGTACCAGGCGAAATCACCGGCGGGCAGCAACTCGATACCGGCCTTCTTCTGCAAGTCCCAGTGGGTCTTGCGCAGTTCACGGCCAACGGCGCGCAGGCCAGCTTCGTCAAGCTCGCCCTTCCAAAACGCTTCCTGCGCTTTTTTCAGTTCACGATCGCGTCCAATGCGCGGAAATCCAAGGGAATGGGCAAAAGCCATGACATACAACTCCAATGTGTTTGATGGGAGCTATTGTCGACCTCGCCTAATAGTGAGACAAACTCATTTTATTAAGGATGATCACAAGTTCTACTCATGATAAGCGCTTGCTCGGCAAACCATTGCATAACCTGCGCACATGCGGGGTGGGTTGCCGTTCACGATGCCGACAAGCTCAACCATATCGATGCCAAGCTGGCGACACTGTGGGGGTTGGGCGCTACTGCGCAGTTTCTGCAAGGTGAACAACTGCGGCAAAAACTGGGAACCAGTCACTATCAGGCGGCGATCTGGTGCGGCAATGCTATTCACTTAAGCTCGGTGCTTCAGGTACATCCGCATTTGTGGCGAGGGGGTTTGCCCCCTCGCCACAGGTTTCTTGCTCACCTCAAGATTTTCTTAAGTGAACAGCATTGCGACATCACCGGCCTTGAGCGCATGGGCAATGGCAGTATTCGCGCCAACGGCCACGACGCCAGCATCGTGGCCAAGCAAGTGCGGGTGGGCCTGGACGTCAGCGCAACCGTCCCGATGGAACTCAGCGCCAGTCTCATCTACTTCGCTAGCTAACGATTATTCGTCACATTGCCAGGCCATCTTCGGGCACGAGCCAGCAAAATCCGCTGACTAACCTTTCGATCCGGACCAAGTGCGGGCACAATGCGTGTCCTTTTTTGGCTGGCCCTGCCGGAGGCTCTGAAAATGATCAAGACGCCGTATTACCTCATCGATAAACAGAAGCTTCTGGTCAACATGCAGAAGATCGCCTACGTGCGCGAACAGTCCGGGGCCAAGGCCTTGCTGGCGCTCAAGTGCTTCGCCACCTGGTCGGTGTTCGACCTGATGGAGGAGTACATGGACGGCACCACGTCGTCGTCGCTGTACGAGCTCAAGCTCGGTCGCCAGAAGTTCGAAGGTGAATCTCACGCCTATAGCGTGGCCTGGGCCGACGATGAAATCGAAGAGATGCTGGCTAACTGCGACAAGATCATCTTCAACTCCATCAGCCAGTTGCAACGCTTTGCCGAGCGCTCCGAAGGCAAGACCCGCGGCCTGCGAGTCAACCCGCAAGTGAGCAGCTCCGATTACCTGCTGGCCGATCCGGCGCGCCCGTTCAGCCGCCTCGGCGAGTGGGACCCGGTGAAGATCGAGGGCGTGATCGAGCAGATTTCCGGCTTCATGTTCCACAACAACTGCGAGAACGGCGACTTCAACCTGTTCGACCAGATGCTCAACACCATCGAAGAACGCTTCGGCGCGCTGCTGCACAAGGTCAACTGGGTTAGCCTGGGCGGCGGCATCCACTTCACCGGTGAAGGTTATGCCATCGATGCCTTCTGCCAGCGCCTCAAGTCCTTCTCGCAGAAGTACGACGTGCAGGTCTACCTGGAACCGGGCGAAGCGGCGATCACCAACAGCGCTTCGCTGGAAGTCACCGTGCTCGACACCCTGTACAACGGCAAGCACCTGGCCGTGGTGGACAGCTCTATCGAAGCCCACCTGCTTGACCTGCTGATCTATCGCCTCAACGCCAAGCTGGCGCCGAGCGAAGGCGACCACACCTACATGGTGTGCGGCAAGTCGTGCCTGGCCGGAGACATCTTCGGCGAATATCAATTTGATCGTCCGCTGACCATCGGCGATCGACTGTCGTTCATCGACACGGCAGGCTACACCATGGTCAAGAAAAACTGGTTCAACGGCCTGAAAATGCCGTCCATCGTAGTGAAACAACTCGACGGTACAGTCGAGGTGGTTCGTGAATTTGGTTACGACGACTACCTGTCTAGCCTCTCGTAAGCTGACGGATAAAGGAGAGATAAAAAAATTGAAAAAGAACGTTCTTATCATTGGTGCAGGAGGTGTCGCCAAGGTGGTGGCCCACAAGTGCGCGCAGCACAACGATGAACTCGGTCGTATTGCTATCGCGTCGCGCAACATCTCCAAATGCCAGGCCATCATCGACAGCGTCAAGGCCAAGGGCAGCCTCAAAGTGCCCGCCGACATCCAGGCCTTCGCGCTGAACGCCCTGGACGTCGAAGCGACCAAGGCGCTGATCCGCGAAACCCAATCGCAGATCGTCATCAACGTCGGCTCCGCGTTCCTCAACATGTCGGTGCTGCGTGCCTGCATCGATACCGGCGTGGCCTACCTGGACACTGCCATTCACGAAGAACCGGGCAAGGTCTGCGAGACACCACCGTGGTACGGCAACTACGAGTGGAATCACCTCGAAGAATGTAAAGCGAAGAACATCACCGCGATCCTCGGTGTGGGCTTCGATCCGGGCGTCGTCAACGCTTATGCAGCGCTGGCGCAACAACAGTATTTCGACCGCATTGATTCGATCGACATTCTCGACGTCAATGCCGGCTCCCATGGCAAATATTTCGCCACCAATTTCGATCCGGAAATCAACTTCCGCGAATTCACCGGGCAGGTGTGGAGCTGGCAGAACAGCCAGTGGACCAGCAACACCATGTTCGAAGTCAAGCGTACCGACGACCTGCCCGTGGTCGGCGAACAGAACCTGTACCTGACCGGCCACGATGAAGTGCACTCGCTGTCGAAAAACCTCGACGTGCCCAACGTGCGTTTCTGGATGAGCTTCGGCGAACACTACATCAACGTGTTCACCGTGCTGAAAAACCTCGGCCTGCTCTCCGAGAAACCGGTCACCACCGCCGAAGGCCTGGAAGTGGTACCACTGAAACTGGTCAAGGCCGTACTGCCTGACCCGTCCTCCCTGGCACCGGGCTACACCGGCAAGACCTGCATCGGTGACCTGGTCAAGGGCACCAAGAACGGTCAGCCCCGCGAGCTGTTCATCTACAACGTGGCCTGCCATGAAGAAGCCTTTGCCGAGACCGACAGCCAAGGCATCTCCTATACCGCAGGCGTACCACCTGTGGCTGCCGCGCTGCTGGTTGCGCGTGGCGAGTGGGACGTGAAACACATGGCCAACGTTGAAGAACTGCCAGCTGGGCCGTTCCTCAAGGCGCTGGATATGATGGGGTTGCCGACTCGGATTAAAGACGAGAATGGTGATCGCGCGTGGGATGCTATCGCCTGGTAGCTGCCACATGACAAAGTGCGCCCGAATGGGCGCATTTTGCTTTTAGGTGGGGTGGATATTCGCTAAGGCGCTGCCGCCGAGCGCAATGGCGCGGCAAACACCTGCGTATCCGTCAACTGCTGCACATCCACCCGATGCGGAAAGATCTTCTTCTGCACAAACAAATCATCCACCTGCTGCAACGCCTGAACATCCCGCGCCTCCACCGGCAATAACGACTCATCGCCCCAACTACGCAGCAACTGCGAAACCTCAAGGGGAATGTCATTGACCTTGGCAAATACCCGCGCGTACTCCTCGGGGTTCTGCTGGGCCCACTCAAAGGCCTTGGCGAAACGTTGCAGTACATCGCTCAAGGCCTTGCGCTTGAGCGGATCGGCCAGCACTTCATCAGACGCGGTAATAAAGGTCAGCCCGGTATTGATGCCTTCACCACTGATCAGTACCCGCGCGCCCTTCTGTTCGGCAAATGCCTGGTACACACCGAAGGTAGCCCAGGCTTCGATCTTCCCGGCATTAAAGGCCGGCAAGGCATCAGTGGGCAGGACGAAACCAACGTTGACGTCTTTTTCATCCACTGCGGCGTTGGCCAGGGCGCGAATCAACAGGTACTGGGAAATGCTGCCACGGGCCGACGACACCACCACGTTGCGCCCTTTCAAATCAGCCACCGTGCGGATCGGCGAGTCAGGTGGCACCAAAATCCCGATGCCACGAGATTGACTGCGGCGTACCGCGACGATGCGCAACGGCGTGCCGCCAGTGGCGGCGGCCAGCACCGGTGTATCTCCGGCCGGCCCCAGGTCCACCGCGCCGGCCCGCAAGGCTTCGAACAACGGCGCGGCACCCTGGAAGTTGGCCCATTCGACCTTGTAGCCGATGCCCTCGAAGGCGTTGGCAGCCTCCACTACGGTGCGCAAGCCCTTGGTTTGATCACCCAGGATCAGGGTCACGCCAGATAATTCAGATTGTGTAGTGACCGGTGCTTCGGCAGTTTTATCGCAGCCGCCCAGCAATAAGGCGGCGCCCGCCAGTAATAACGCTCTGAACTCAACCATGGGCAAACCGCCGTACGCTGCTGGTAGCGGCTTGCGCCACCGGCGCAGGGACGTCCACTTCCACCCCCAACAGGCTCAACAACCGTGCCCGGATCGCCTGGAAACCGTCCTGGCCGGTGTCCCGTGCCCGTGGCAGATCAATAATCAACTGCTCGGCAATCTTGCCATCGGCCAGGACGATAACGCGGTCAGCCAACAGAATCGCTTCGTCGACGTCATGGGTCACCAACAGGACCGCTGGCGTGTGCTTGCGCCACAGCTCGATGATCAATCGATGCATCTTGATGCGGGTCAACGCATCCAGCGCAGCAAAGGGCTCGTCCAGCAGCAACAGCTTGGGCTCGCGCACCAGGCCACGGGCCAGGGCCACACGCTGAGCCTCGCCACCGGAGAGCGTGGCCGGGTAGGCTTCCAGGCGATGGGCCAGCCCGACTTCGGTCAAGGCCTGCACCGCGCGTGCCTTGGCATCGGGAATGCGCAGGCCGAGAACCACATTTTTCCAGGCGCGTTTCCAGGGCATCAATCGCGGCTCCTGGAACACCGCAGCCCGAGCCTTGGGCACCCGCAACTGGCCGCTGTCGATGCTATCCAGCCCGGCCAGGCTACGCAGCAAGGTGGTCTTGCCGGAACCGCTGGCCCCCAGCAAGGCGACAAATTCTCCCGGTGCGATGTCTAGGTCCAGGCCATCGATGACCCGCTGCTCGCCGAACTGGCGCACCACATTGCGTAACTGAACGGGTGCCACTGAAGATTCGATGCTCGACATATCAGTTCCTCACAAAAGATGGGCGCCAGGCCAGGGCGAAACGTTCCAGGGTGCGGATCAGCCCATCGATCAACAGACCGAGGACGCTATAGATCAGCAGGCAAATGACGATGACATCGGTGCGCATAAAGTCCCGCGCATCACTGGCCAGGTAGCCGATGCCGGCGGTGGTGTTGATTTGCTCGACGAATACCAGGGCCAGCCAGGAGATTCCCAGGGAGTAGCGCAAGCCGACAAAAAACGAAGGTAAGGAGCCCGGCAGGATTACATGCCAGATCAACTCGCGACGGTTGAGGCCCAGGGTATTGACGGCCTCAATCAATTTGGGGTCGATGTTGCGGATGCCGGCAAACAGGTTGAGGTACACCGGGAAGGTAGTACCGGTGACGATCAGCGCGATCTTGGTGAACTCACCGATGCCAAACCAGAGAATGAACAGCGGTACCAGGGCCAGGGAAGGAATGGTACGCAGCATCTGCATGGGCGAGTCGAGGATCACTTCGCCGCGCTTGGACAGGCCGGTGATCAGTGCCGCCACCACGCCGATACTGACGCCGATACTCAAACCCAGCAGCGCTCGCTGCAAGGACACAAACAGATGTTTGCCCAACTCACCGGAGACGATCATTGCCCACAGGGTGCCGCCGATCTGCGACGGTGCGGCGATGACCCGTTGCGGGATCAAACCCGCCTGGGATGCCAACTCCCACAGCAACAGCAGGACAATCGGGCTGACCAGGCGCAACAGCACCTCAGGGGTGCGCCAGTTACGCAGCCAGTTAGGGATCAGCCGTGACGCGCCCTCAAGGTCGCCAGTGAGGCGAGCGGCCTTGTTGACGGAAAACGAGCTGGCGGCGCTCTGCGCATCGAGGGTCTTTTCAGTCATCGGGCTTGCTTCCTCATCAAGAACACGGCCAGGGGCGCCGCTTCGGTTTTTCATGCTAATCGCATAAAAAACCTCAGTGAAATTCTTTTTGGGAATAACCTAATATGATTAAAAATCAGATATAAAATTATCCAGATAAATTATTTGCATAATAAAACGCCTCAAGCCCCGCCCTTCGCTGCCTGCACTGCAGCCGTCACTTTAAAATGCGCATTACTGATATCAGTTATTAATTAAGATTCGTTAAATTAATAATTAACTTAGAACAAAACGGCATTTTACAGCCTGGCCCGCTGCCCCTACTTTCGACCCACAGACCGACCCCGATACCAGGTGGAGGCTTTGAATCACGCCTATCCTGCCCTGAACGAGAGTCGTCTCCATGCCTGCAACACCCTCTGTACGTTATCGATCGCCCCTGCTCATTAGCCTGGCCGCCTGCGGCATGGCGCTGGGAAGTTCGTCACTCAAGGCCGAGGACACGGTGGACACCAAGGACACCCGACTGGAAAAAGTCACGGTGATCTCCACCGGCGTACGCGGCACCCAACGCACCGTGGCCGAGAGCCCTGCGCCCATCGATGTGGTCAGCGGCGAGCAACTGCTGAAAACCGGTCGCGCCGACCTCACTGAGGCCATCTCCAAGCTGCTGCCATCGTTCAACTACGGCACCAACGTCGCCGGCTACAACTCCACCATCCGCCCCCTGTCCAACCGCAGCCTGGCGCCGGCCTACACCCTGGTGCTGGTCAACGGCAAGCGCCGGCACAACAGCGCCCTGCCCGCCAATGGCTCCACCGACAGCAGCGGCGCCAACTCGGTGGACATCGACATGATCCCCATCAGCGCCGTGGAACGGATTGAGGTGCTCAAGGACAGCGCTGCGGCGCAATACGGCTCCGACGCGATTGCCGGGGTGATCAACATCATCCTCAAGTCCAGCGCCGAGGGCGGCCATTTAGGGGTGACCTACGGCAAGCTCTACAACGGCGAAGGCGAAGTGACCAAGACCGAGGGCGATATCGGCTTTGCCCTGGGCGACGGTGGGTTTTTGCATTTGTCGGGGGATGCGCGCCAGCGCGGCGATGCCAGCTGGAACGAGAAAGCCACCAACCAGGCGTACTTCCCCGGCGACCCGCGCAACGCCACCTGGGACCGGGTCGGGGTGAAAAACGGCGACCCGCAGATCAAGGCTTTCAACCTCGGCTACAACGCCGAACTGCCCCTGGATGAACAAACCAAACTGTATTCCTACGCCACCTATGGCGAGCGCAAAGCAATCATCAATAACTATTTTCGCTACCCCAACGGCAACGCCAACATCCCCGAGCTATTCCCCGACGGCTACTACCCGCTTAACAACCTCAACGACAAGGACTACCAGTTCCTGTTCGGCGCCAAAGGGCTGGCGGCCGGTTGGGACTGGGACTTGAGCACCACCTACGGGCGCAACACCAACCACCAGTACAGCGACCTGACGATCAACCCGTCCCTGGGCCCAGCCTCGCCGACGTCCTTTGATGACCTGGCCACTTACCGCTTCGATCAGTGGGTCAATAACCTGGACATTACCCGTGCCTTCGACGGGGTGTTCGGCTTTCCGCTGCAAGTGTCTGCCGGCCTGGAACATCGCTGGGAGCGCTTCAGCACATTTGCCGGTGATCCCCAGGCCTATACAGTGGGCGGTTATCGCTTCCCGGCGACGCTGCCCAACGGCCAACCCAACCCGTTGGCCGGGCAACTGGCATCGATTGCCGCCCAAGCCGCCGCGACCATCGCGCCCCAGGACGAAGCCAATATCAAGCGCAACAACTACGCGGCCTATATCGACTTCGGTATAACCCCCGTGGAGCGCCTGTTTATCGACGTAGCGGCACGGGCCGAGCACTTTGACGATGACTCGGGCGACACCGTCAGCGCCAAGGTCAATTCCCGTTATGAACTGACCGAAACGGTTGCCGTGCGCGGTACCGTCGGCAGCGGCTTTCGCGCGCCATCATTAACGCAGATCGGCTACAGCATTACCGACAACCGGGTCGGCGCCGCCCCTGACGGCACCATCGTGCCGGCGGTAACCCGCATTGCCCCGGTCAACTCGGCCCTGGCCAAAGCGTTGGGCGCTACCAGCCTGGACCCGGAAAAATCGCGCAATGCAGGCATCGGCATCACCTGGCAACCGGCCAAGCGCACTAGCCTGACGGTGGATGCCTACTGGATCGAAATTGCCGACCGTATCGCCCGCACCGAAAGCCTCTACGGCCCGGCGCTGACGCCGGTCCTCACCGACCTGGGCATCGACCCTTCGACCTGGACCTCCTACTACGCCAACGCCTTCGACACCCGCACCCGTGGCGTCGACGTCGTCGCCGATCACTTCACCAATCTGGGCGCCTGGGGCGAAGTGCGCTGGAACGCCGCCTTCAACTACAACGACACGGTGATCACCGACCTCAAGCAGCCGCCAGGCGCACTCCAGGGGCTGGGCAACAACAGCGGCGGCAGCCTGACGTGGGTAGGCCGCGCGCGCCAGGGCGACCTCACCGAAGCCCAGCCTCGGACCAAGTGGATCCTGGGCGGCAACTGGAAGCTGGCCGACCTGGCCATCAACCTGCAGACCACCCGCTACGGCAAGGTCAAGACCCTGCAACAACTGGAAAGCGGCGACCGCACGTTCGGCGCGAAGTGGATCACCGACCTAGATATCTCCTACACCCTGCTGGACAACATCACCCTGAGCATCGGCGGCACCAACATCTTCGACGTGCGCCCGGACAAGAACGCCGTGCCCTCGGCCGTGGGCCTGAACCTGTACGGCAACCCGCCGTTCTACCCCGGCGGTGGCTTCTGGTACAGCAAGCTGGCCTATGACTTCTGATCCATCAACCAACGACAAGGAACTGACCATGAGCATTGAATTTATCGGTTATATCGGCGGCCACCACGCCTCGGAGATTCATCCCCGCAGCGGCCCTACCTTGCAACCCGAGTACGTGGAGCAAGTCGCCCGCGTCCATGAAGAGGCAGGCTTCGATCGCGCCCTGGTGGCGTTCCACTCCAACAGCCCGGACAGCACGCTGATTGCCTCCCACGCCGCCAGCGTGACGAAGAAGCTGCAATTTTTGATCGCCCATCGACCGGGCTTTGCCCAACCGACCCTGGCCGCGCGGCAGTTCACCACCCTGGATGTATTCAACGGCGGACGCACCGCCGTGCACATCATCACCGGCGGCGACGACCGCGAGTTGCGCGCTGACGGCAGCCATATCGGCAAGGACGAACGCTACGCCCGCACCGATGAATACCTGAGCGTGGTACGCCAGGAATGGACCAGCGAAAAGCCCTTCGACTTTGACGGCACCTACTATCAGGTCGAGGGCGCGCATTCGACCGTGAAGTCGCCGCAGCAACCGCATATTCCGTTGTACTTTGGCGGCTCATCACCCGCCGCCATCGCCGTGGCCGGCAAGCATGCCGATGTGTATGCGCTGTGGGGGGAAACCTACGAGCAAGTGCGGGAAGTGGTGACTCAAGTGCGTGCTGAGGCGGCCAAGCATGGGCGCACCATTCGTTTCAGCTTGTCGTTGCGACCGATCCTGGCCGAGACCGAAGAACTGGCCTGGGCGCGTGCCGAGCGTATCCTGGAGCAGGCCACCGCCCTCGCCGAACAGAATGGCTTTGTACGCCGCGAACCGCCCAACGAAGGCTCGCGCCGCCTGCTCGCTGCCGCCGCCCAGGGGTCACGCCTGGACAAGCGCCTATGGACAGGAATCGCTGGCCTGCTGGGCGCCCAAGGCAACTCCACTTCGCTGGTGGGCACCGCCGAGCAAGTGGCCGAGGCCCTACTCGATTACTACGACCTGGGCATCACCACCTTCCTGATTCGCGGCTTCGATCCGCTCAATGATGCAATCGACTATGGCAAACGGCTGATCCCACTGACCCGTCAATTAGTGGCCGAGCGGGAGCGCCAGGCTGCCGAAAAAGTCGCCTGAGTTCTCGTAGCAGCTGTCGAGTAAAACGAGGCTGCGTTGGGGGCGACTCGGTGCTTGGGGCTGATCTGATAGCTGTGGTGTGGCCGACGTAGCCTCGCGGGGGCTCGACAACTGCTACGGCGGTTGTCCCTATGCTGCGAGCCAGGTGTATTGACTGACACGCAGCTATCGCAGGCTTGGTCTGCGTTACTGCCTACCTTAGTTCTTGTAGTCGGTATCAGTTCGTTCCAACTGCCGGATCAACGCATTCCAGTGCCGGGCCACCCCAGGCCCGTCACCACTTTTAAACACCTCGGCCTGCTTCTCGACCTTGGCCACCACCTCGGCCGGCGGGAAGATCAACTCAGCATTGCCCCCTGCCTGCGCCGCGATCTGAATGTTGCAGGCACGTTCCAAACCCTGCAGCTGCTGGAATGCATGCTCAACGCTGATCCCGGCGGTCAACAGCCCGTGGTTGCGCAGGATCATCACGCTTTTATCCCCCAAGTCCGCCACCAGCCGCTCGCGCTCATCCAAATCCAGGGCCACACCCTCGTAGCCGTGATACGCCACGCGCCCGGAAAAACCGATGGAGTGCTGGGAGATCGGCAACAAGCCATCCTTCTGCGCGGATACCGCAATACCATCACGGGTGTGGGTGTGCAGCACCGCTTGCAGGTCGGGACGGGCGCCGTGGATGGCGCTGTGGATGACGTAGCCGGCGTAGTTGATGCCAAGGCCAGTAGGGTCATCGACAAGGGTGCCGTCGATGTCCACCTTGACCAGATTGGAGGCGCTGATTTCATCGAACAACAACCCGAAGGCGTTGATCAGAAAATGCTCCTCCGGGCCCGGCACCCGTGCGGAGAAGTGGGTATAGATGTGATCCGTCCACTTGTACAAGGCAGCCAGGCGATAGGCCGCGGCCAACTTGACACGAACCTCCCACTCTTCAGGGCTGACCCGCTGACGGACATTTTTCGAGACGCTGGCTAATGGGCTGACGCTGCTCATGGCAAAACTTCCTGGATGGCCTAAGGATCTCCAGGCAGCCTATGGCAAGGAAAAAAATAATAAAAAGCACATTTTAATCTAAGCTAATTATCATTTTTTTGCATACATCAATAAGGCGGTGCAAGCCCTGCAGGAGCCAGCAAGCTCGCTCCTGCAAAATGCTCATGCAGCGCTCTTGATCTTGTGCAGGGAACCGGCCACCAGTTTGCCAAAGGCGTCCACCGGGCCTTGCAGGTTGCCAAGGAAGCGCGGGTAGATCAGCCACAGGTCCATCACCGGTTTGAAGTCCTTGAGAGGCATCACCGCCAGTTGATCGCGGTGGGCGCTACGATCCAGCAATGGGCGTGGCACCAATCCCAAGCCCAACCCATCGGCCACCAGGCCCAGTTGCAACTCGGTGCCGAAGGTTTCCAGGTTGACCCGCAAAGCCAGTCCCTGGTCCGATAAGGTGCGCTGCAACCCGGCGCGGAAACCGCAGCCATCGGGGTTGAGAATCCAGCCGCTCTGGTAGATATCCGCCAGCTTGCACGGGCGCTTGGGCAACTGGGCCTTGGCGCAGACCACCACCAGCTCCATCTTGCCGATGGACTCACCGACGATGTTGTCCGGGAAGATCTTGCCGGCGGGAAACAGCGCCGCCGCTGCGTCCAATTCACCGCGCTCGATCTTGCCCACCAACTGGCTGCCCCAGCCCGTGGCGACCTGGGCACGCAATTCGGGGTACTCGGTGCGCAAGTGCTTGAGGGCATCAAGCAGCACCACGTCACCGATGGTTTGCGGCACGCCCAGGCGCAACAGGCCGGTGGGCGGCGCGTCGGTCGCTACCAACTCGCGCAGGGCATCCATTTCCCGCAGGATCAAGCGGCACTGTTCATACACCCGCGTACCGATCAGCGTCGGCTTGAGCGGCTTGGTGTTGCGGTCGAACAACTCCACGCCCAGGGCCTGTTCAAAGTTCTGCACCCGCCGGGTGATAGCGGGTTGGGTCAGCTGCAGCGACTCGGCGGCATGGCTGATGGACTGGCAACGAATCACTTCGACAAAGGCATCGATATCGTCAATTTTCATTTGGTCCGCACATAGAGATCAGTCATTAAGATGTGTGAAAAACATAGTCCGAAAGCATAGTTCCATTAGGGGTATCTGGATAGCCCAGAGGCCTATCGATAACGTCTAACGCTATTCAAATGGGTTCTAAATTCCTTTCAGCTATAACCTAATCATTAAAAAATAGCATATTACAAACAAACATTATGCTTAGATAAAGTCACCGCCACGAATCACCCACAATGGAATTGTCATGACCCAGGACCGACACCCGGAAAGACTCAGGGCATTCATAGGTGCCCTGGCGGAATTGATCGACGGCAACCCCCGCGAAGGCGACCTGCTGCACCGCGGCGGCAAGCTGCTGGCCCAGTTGGTCAGCTATGACGACTGGCTGCCGGAGGCATTTGCCCAACCCAGCGCCGAGCGTTATCAGCAATACCTGCTACATGCCGATTCGCGGCAGCGCTTCAGCATTGTCAGCTTCGTGTGGGGGCCGGGGCAAAGTACGCCGATTCACGATCATCGTGTATGGGGATTGATCGGCATGTTGCGCGGCTCCGAGTACTCCCAGGGCTTCGAGCGCGATGCCAACGGTGCCCTGATCGCCGAGGGCAAGCGCATACAGCTTGCGCCGGGCCACGTGGAAGCCGTGTCGCCGAAGATCGGCGACATCCATCAAGTCAGCAATGCCTTCAGTGACCAGGTGTCCATCAGCATCCACGTCTACGGCGCCAACATCGGTGCGGTGCGCCGCGCGGTGTACCAGCCTGACGGCAGCGAGAAACTGTTTATCTCCGGTTACTCCAACGCTTTTCTCCCCAACATCTGGGACTTGTCCAAAGAGAGCCATGCCCTATGAGTACTGCATCGACCCGCTCCTTCGCCCAGATTCGCCAGGCACTGCTGGACCATGAAGAAGTCGCGCTCATCGACGTGCGTGAAGAAGCCCCCTTTGCCGACGCACACCCGTTATTCGCCGCCAACATCCCGCTGTCCAAGCTGGAACTTGAGGTGTACTCGCGCATTCCCCGGCGTAATACCCACGTCACTGTCTATGACAACGGCGAAGGCCTGGCGGGTATTGCTGCCGGGCGTTTACAGGCGCTCGGCTACACCCAGGTCAGCCTGCTGGAGGGTGGCCTGGACGGCTGGCGCAGCGCCGGCGGTGAGTTGTTTATCGACGTCAACGTGCCCAGCAAGTCCTTTGGCGAACTGGTGGAAAGCCAGCGCCTCACACCATCCCTGGCCGCTGAAGAAGTCCAGGCCCTGCTCGACAGCAAGGCCGACGTGGTGGTGCTCGATGCGCGGCGCTTCGATGAATACCAGACCATGAGCATTCCTACCGGTATCAGCGTGCCGGGCGCGGAGTTGGTACTGCGTGCCCGTGAACTGGCACCGGACCCGTCCACCCGCATCATCGTCAACTGCGCCGGACGCACCCGCAGCATCATCGGCACCCAGTCACTGATCAACGCCGGCATCGCCAACCCGGTGTCGGCGCTGCGCAACGGCACCATCGGCTGGACCCTGGCCGGTCAGGCCCTGCAACACGGCCAGGCTCGGTGCTTTGCGCCCACCTCGGAAGAACATCGCCAGGTCGCTGCCAAGGACGCCCGTGGCGTTGCCGACAAGGCCCGCGTCGGCCGCGCCACCCTTGCCGACCTGCAACGCTGGCAGCAGGAACCGGCGCGCACCACCTACCTGTTTGATGTACGCACCCCGGAAGAATTCGAAGCCGGCCACCTGCCCGGCGCCCGCTCCACGCCGGGCGGCCAACTGGTGCAGGAAACCGATCACGTCGCCAGCGTGCGGGGTGCCCGCCTGGTGCTGGCGGACGACGATGGTGTGCGCGCCAATATGTCCGCCTCCTGGCTCGCGCAACTGGGTTGGGAGGTGCATGTGCTGGATGACCTGCAACCTGCACACTTCAGCGCCCAAGGCCCATGGCAGGCACCGGTGCCGGACGCGCAACAGGCCGAGACCATCAGCCCCCATACCCTGGCTGAATGGCTGAACCATGGCGACACCGTAGTGCTCGATTTCACCAGCAGCGTCAATTACGTCAAACGTCATATCCCCGGCGCATGGTGGGCCCTGCGTGGGCAATTGCCCGCCGCCCTGGCCAAGGTACCGTCGGCCCAGCGTTATGTGCTGACCTGCGGCAGCAGCCAGCTGGCGCGCCTGGCGGTGGCCGAAGTCGAGGCGCTGACCGGCAAGCAAGTGTTCCTGCTGCAGAACGGCACCGCCAGTTGGCTCGCCGCGCAACTGCCCCTGGAAGAAGGCGAAAGCTACCTCGCCTCACCGCGCATCGACCGCTATCGCCGGCCTTATGAAGGCACCGACAACCCCCGCGAAGCCATGCAAGCCTACCTCGACTGGGAATATGGCCTGGTGGACCAACTGGCCCGCGACGGTACCCACGGCTTTTATGTGATCTGAACAACCCGCGCCCCGGCATTGTGAAAATCGCCGGGGCAACACCCTGAACATCCGACCCCTCTCCAGGCGGAGGCTGAACTCACGATCGAGAGGAAGCTATTCATGTCCGCCACCCTGCACGTCACCCGCCTGGAACCCACCCTCGGCGCCAAAATTGCTGGCATCGACCTGCGCCAACCCCTGACGCCAGTGCTGCGCAATGAGCTGCGCCAGTTGCTGCTCAAGCACAAGGTGCTGTTCTTTCGCGACCAGGCCATCAACACCGAACAGCAGATCGCCTTCGCCCAGCAATTTGGCGAGTTGTATGTGCACCCAACCACCCAGCAAAACGATCCAGCCCGCCCACAAGCTCACCTGATCGAAGCCCAGGACGAACGCAAGCTCTACGGCCCGAGGATTAGCGGCCGTTGGCACACCGACACCAGTTGGCTACTGCGCCCGACTCTCGGCGCCGTGTTGCGCGCAGTAGATTTGCCAGAGGTAGGCGGCGACACGCTGTGGGCCGACACCGGTGCGGTCTATCGCGCCCTGCCCGATGAACTGCGCGCAGAAATCGACACCCTGCACGTGGTCCACGACTTCAAGAAAGCCCTGGACAAGGTCGGCTACGACTACCCGATCCTCGCCCACCCGCTGGTTCGCACCCACCCGGAAACCGGCGAAGACGGCCTGCTTATCAACTTCTCGCAAAACCCGTCGGTGATTGGCTGGACGCCCGAGCGCAGCAAGCAACTGATCGACCGCCTGCTACTGGAGTTCAACAAACCAGAACACCAGGTGCGCTTCAAATGGCGCAAGAACTCGGTGGCATTCTGGGACAACCGCTCGACCCTGCACTACCCGGTCTACAACTACGGCGACTACCCGCGCCGCATGGAGCGGGTACTGATCGCCTATGACGACATTCCCCATCGGGTAAGAACCGCCAACGCGGCCTGATCGACAAGCCTCCCTGCAACTCTTTCTATCTGGCCCAGTCCTTGTCGCTAGAGGGCTTTTCTGTGGCGAGGGAACAAGCTCCCTCGCCGCAAGATCTTTCAGGAATTTGTGTCATGAGTGCTTTTAGATTCGATTATTGCGCGGCGGCAGTCTTGAGCTTGCTGACCGTGAGCGTCCAGGCCGACGACGCCCCCGACAAGACCCTCGGCACCGTGGTGGTCACCGGCAATCGCGGCAATCAAATGCGCACCATCGCCGACAGCCCCTCGCCCATCGACGTGATCAGCGCCGAGCAATTGCAGGCCAGCGGCAAGGTCGGCCTCAAGGAACTGCTCGCCCGGCTGCTGCCCTCCTTCAACTTGCCGGCAATCAACGGCGGCGGCACCTCGTGGTCGGTGCGCGGGGTGACCATGCGCGGCCTGTCCGGGGATCAGGTGCTGGTGCTGGTCAACGGCAAGCGCCGGCACAACACCGCACTGATCAACAACCTGGCGCGTATCGGCACGGCGGCGGTACCGGTCAACCTGGACCTGATTCCGGTGTCGGCCATCGACCATATTGAAGTGCTGCGCGACGGTGCTTCGGCGCAATACGGTTCAGACGCCATCGCCGGGGTGATCAATATCATCCTCAAGGAAAACGACAGCGGTGGCAGCGCCGAAACCTCCTTCGGCCGCTACGGCAGTGGCGACGGCGACACCGTGCACCAGACCGTCAATTACGGCCTGGCCCTGCCCAACGACGGCTTCGCCAGCCTCTCACTGGACAGCAAGGAACAGGAGCCTTTCGACCGCACAGGTAGCGCCACCGGCAACCTCTACGGCAGCGCCGGGCGCCCCGACAGCCGTGACCAGAGCGTCAATCGCCACGGCTGGAACCCCAGTTATGGACTGGGCAGGGAGAAGGTTACCAACGCCAGCTATAATCTCGAACTGCCGATCCAGGATGACCTGAAGTTCTACTCGTTCTCCACCGCCAGCTACATGGAGACCACCAAGGTCACCGGCAACTATCGCCCCAATGACATCTACTCGCTGGCCGGTGACCCGAACACGCCCTACCCCGACGGTATCCACGCCCAGCGCCGTAACCGCACCAAGGATTTCCAGGTGGCGGCCGGCTTCAAGGGGCTGGTGGGCGGTTGGGATTACGACGTCAGTTCGACCTGGGGCGAAGACGACTCGACCCTCAATGCCAACAACACCCTCAACCCGTCCTGGGGGCCGACCAGCCCAACCTCGTTCAACCTGGCCTCGCAGATCTTCGATCAGTGGACCAACAACCTGGACTTCAGTCGCACCTTTGACATTGGCCTGAGCCATCCTCTGCAAACCGCGTTTGGCTTTGAATATCGCTGGGAGAAATACCAGATCGAGGCCGGTGACTACGCCTCCTACACACCCGGCAACTACGTGATCCCCAGCGGCCCGTTTGCCGGCAGTACACCGCTGCCGGGCCTGGCCTCCTACAACGGCACCAGCCCAGCCGATGCCGGCGAGATCAGCCGCAGCAACGTCGCCAGCTATGTCGACCTGGGTCTGGATGTGACGGACAAGTGGTACGTCGGTGCGGCGGCACGTTACGAGCGCTACACCCAGGACATCGGCAGCACCTGGAGCGGCAAACTGTCCACGCGCTACAAGATCACCCCCGAGTTCGCCCTGCGCGGCACTATCAACAATGGTTTTCGTGCGCCGTCACTGGCACAGACGATTTATGCCTCATCCACCTTTACCTCCGGCGGCGTGATCAATGGCGAGCAGGTCTCGGTGCCGGTCAAGGTGCTGCCGGTGGACACCGCCGAGGCCCAAGCCCTGGGCGCGGAAAAACTCAAGCCGGAAAAGTCCCTGAACTACAGCTTCGGCTTCACCTATGAGCCCACGCAAAACTACCGGCTGACCACCGACCTGTACCAAATCGGCATCCGCGATCGTATCGTCTCCACTAGCCTGCTGGGCGGCCCGGCTGTCTCGCAGATTCTCGCCGCCAACGGCCTGTCTCCCGGCCTGTTTGCCCAGTACTACACCAACGCCGTGGACACTCGCACCCGAGGCATCGACATCGTCAACGAGTACCGCCAGCAACTGGAGGGGTACGGGCAAGTACACTGGAGCGCCGCCTACAACTGGAACCAGACCAAGATCGAGAAACTGCAGGACACCCCAGCCAAACTCGCCAGCTTAGGCTCCAGTTACCAACTGTTCGACCGCCGCCTGCAAAAGGACCTGACCGTCGCCACCCCGCAGTCAAAACTGATCCTGGCGGCCAACTGGAAAGTTAGCACCTACACCCTTAACCTGGCGCTGACCCGCTTCGGTAGCTACACCGAGGGCGACAACAACCCGGTGAACGACCGCAAATTCAGCGCCAAATGGATCAGCGACCTGGACGCCGCCTATGACCTCACCAAGCACCTGACCGTGGCGCTGGGGGCGAACAACCTGTTCAACGTCTACCCGGATAAAAACGGTATCAAGGACTGGGCCGGCGGCTACAAATACGGCCAGTTCTCGCCCTTCGGCTTTGGTGGCGCCTATTACTACACGCGACTGGCGTACAACTTTTGAGGGCCTGGCCATGACATTGACCACACTCGACCTGACCACCGACGTGCTGGTAATCGGCGGCGGTCTAGCTGGCACCTGGGCCGCCGTCGCCGCCGCCCGCGAAGGCGCCCGGGTGATGCTGGTGGACAAAGGCTACTGCGGCACCAGCGGCGTCACCGCCACCGCTGGTCCCGGCCACTGGTGGGTGCCGCCCACCCCAGGCGCAAGGGAGGCCGCCATTGACAAACGCCTGGGCAGCGCCTATGGCCTGGCCGATGCCCGCTGGATGGCCCGGATCATCGACACCACCTGGACCAGCCTGCCCACTCTGGCCGGGCACTACGACTTTCCCCAAAACGAACAAGGCATCACCCAATACCGCGGCCTGCGCGGCCCGGAGTACCTGCGCGGCATGCGCCGCCTGGCCTTGGACAACGGCGTGATCATCCTCGACCACCACCCAGCCCTGGAGCTGCTGCGCGACGATCAAGGAAGCGTCGCCGGCGCCCGTGGCTGGCGTCGCCAGGCAGGCGGTAACTGGCAGGTTCGGGCCCCAGCGGTGGTGCTCGCCAGTGGTGGCTGCGCGTTTCTCTCACGATTGCTGGGTAGCCACACCAACACCGGTGACGGCTACCTGATGGCCGCTGAAGCTGGCGCGGAACTCTCCGGCATGGAGTTCTCCAGCTATTACTGCATCGCGGCGGCTGGCAGCAGCATGACCCGCTCGATGGTGTACAGCTTCGGCGAGTATTTCGACGCCGCTGACCGGCCGTTGAACATCGCCATCGGTCCCGACTTCACCGACGCCCTGGCCAAGGCCTTGCTCAATGGCCCGGTGTACTGCCGCTTGAATCGGGTACCGGCGTATCTCCGCGCGCAACTGCCGAGCATTCAGCCAAACCTGATGCTGCCCTTCGACCGGCACGGCATTGATCCCTGGCGAGACAAATTCCCCGTCACCCTGCACCCCGAAGGCACCATCCGCGGCGTCGGCGGCCTGCGAGTGATTGACGATGATTGCCAGACTACCGTGCCCGGCGTGTTTGCTGCGGGTGATGCCGCCAGCCGTGAACTGATCGCTGGGGCGACTTCCGGCGGCGGCGCGCAGAACTCGGCCTGGGCGCTGTCTTCGGGACAATGGGCCGGGCGTGGCGCGGCCCGACTGGCTCGGCAGAAGTCAGGCCGTGAGGTTGCGCTGCAAGGCTTTGGCGGTGCGGGGTTGCAGGCTCGTCCTGGCGTCACTCAGCTCGATCATTTGATCCAACGCATCCAGGGCGAAGTCCACCCGCTGGAGAAAAACCTGTTCCGCTCCGGCAATCAGCTCGATCAATCTCTGCACGTTCTGGAAAACGTCTGGGACCAAGTCCACACAGGGTTGTCACCCGACCCCACCAACCCGCTGCGCGCCCGCGAAATCGCCGCGATGGCCGCCACCGCCCGCTGGTGCTACAGCGCCGCTGCGCTACGCAAGGAAAGCCGTGGCATGCACCAGCGCAGCGATACACCCAACCAAAATCCGCTGTTCGACGCCCATTTGCGCATTGCCGGCGTGGACCAACTGCGCACGCGTTTTGACCCTCTCACCCCTTCTTTACAAGGCCACGCCCAATGATCGAATTGATTTATCAGGACCTGTGCACAGGGTGCGGAAAGTGCGTTGAAGTGTGCCCCACCAACGTCCTGACCCTGGACGCACAGGCCAAGCCGCAGATCATCCACCAGCAGGCCTGCCAGACGTGTTTCATGTGCGAACTGTATTGCGCCAGCGATGCGTTATATGTGGACCCGGATTGCGAGCAAGTACGCCATCCCGAACCTGAAGCAGTGCGTAAGGCCGGGTTGTTGGGGCAGTACCGGCGGGATTCGGGGTGGAATGAATGGGCTGGTGACCCCAGGTACATCAATGAGCATTGGCGGATGGATGGGGTGTTTGTGCTGGCTCGGGGGCTTGCTGAAGCCGCTAAAAGTTGAAGGTTCATGCCGACACCCACCGCGCAAACCACCTTGCTTAGGTGACGAGCTCCGAGCGTCACGCAGGAAGCATCCCAAACCCTTATAAATGCATAAATAGAATAATCAAATTACAGATAATCAGTAATTTTAATAATTAACTTATAACCAAAAAGAACTTCACAGCCAGTTTTTATGGGAATAACGTTACCTCTCTCACCGACCCCTTCTCCAGGCGGAGGTAACCGAACCACCTCAAGATCAGCCTGGAGCCTTCACCTCATGGTATTTGCCACGCCCCTCAAACACTTGCTCCTGAGCAGCACTTTCGCCCTGAGCCTGGTTACGACGGCACAGGCCGCCGACCTGCAACCGCTGCTGGTAGCCAACCAGAAGTCTTCGATCAAGGTGCTGCTGGAAGTCTCCGGCGAGTTGAAGGACGTACCCTATGAGATCCAGTTTTCCGAATTCCCCGCCGCCGCCCCTTTGGGTGAAGCGCTGAACGCGGGTGCCGTCGACATCGGTGCCTTGGGGGATGCGCCCTACGTGTTTGCCCTCGGTGCCGGTGCACCGCTCAAGGTAGTGAGTATCATCCACGCCGAGGGGCGCTACACCACCGCCATTCTCGCCCTCAAGGATTCGCCGCTCAACGATGCCCGCGACCTCAAGGGCAAGCGCATCGTTACCACCCGTGGCTCTATCGGTCATTTCCTGGCGATCAAGGCCCTGCGCAGTGTCGGCTTGAGCACTGCGGATGTGCAGTTCATTTACCTGCTGCCCAGCGAGTCGCGGATTTTGCTGGACAACGGCAGCGCCGACGCATGGTCGACCTGGGACCCCTACACCACCATCGTCACCACCCAAAGCCAGGCCAAAGTCCTGGCCAGCGGCAACACCCTGCTGACCAACCACTTGTACCTGGCGGCCACCAGCCAGGCGATCGCCAGCAAGCGTCAACAACTGGATGACTTTGTCGCCAGGGTCGACCGTGCTTACCGCTGGACCAACGCCCATCCCCAGGAATACGCCACCGCCCAGGCCAAAGTCACCGGCCTGCCGTTGGCGGTGCACGTGGCCGTCGCCAAGGCCACGCAAATGGAGCCGGTACAGATTGACGACACGGTGATCAGCGGCCTGCAAACCACCGCTGACATCTATCAGCAGGAAGGCATCCTCACCAAACATATCGAGGTCTCCCAAGGCTTCGACAAAAGCTTCAACGCAAAGCGTGTTCCCCTTAACCAGGCTTCCCGCTAAAGGAGCAGAACCATGAGCAAGCAACGCCAACTGAAACTCGGTGCAATGGTCCATGGCGTCGGCCATGGCTGGGGCGAATGGCGCCATCCGCAGGCCCTGGCCAATGCCAGCGTCAATTTCGGTTTCTACAAACAACAGACGCAACTGGCCGAAGGCGCGAAGTTCGATTTCGTATTTATCGCCGACAGCCTGCATATCCATGAAAAGTCCAGCCCGCACTACCTCAACCGGTTTGAGCCGCTGACTATTCTCTCGGCCCTCGCCGCGCTGACCTCGCATATCGGCCTGGTGGCCACCGTCACCGTCAGCTACACCGAACCGTTCCAGGTGGCACGCCAGTTTGCCTCCCTGGACCATATCAGTGGCGGTCGTGCTGGCTGGAACGTGGTGACATCGTGGCTTAGCGGCACCGCCGACAACTTCGGCAAGGCTGAACACCCGCCCCACGCCGTGCGCTACCGCATCGCCAAGGAGCACGTGAAGGTGGTCCAGGGCCTGTGGGATTCCTGGGAAGACGACGCCTTTGCCTACGACAAGCAAAGCGGCGAGTTTTTCACCCCTGGCAAGCTGCACGCCCTGGAACACAAGGGCGAGTTTTTCTCGGTCAAGGGCCCGCTGAATATCGCCCGCTCCCGCCAAGGCCAGCCGGTGATTTTCCAGGCCGGTACGTCCGAGGCTGGACGCAATTTTGCCGCCGAGAATGCCGATGCGATTTTCGTCCACGGTGAGAGCTTTGAAGAAGCCCGTGCCTACGCCCAGGATCTGAAGCTCCGTGCCAAGGGCTTCGGCCGTGATGCCGACAACCTGTCGATCCTGCCAGGCATTCGCCCGATTGTCGGGCGTGATGAAGCCGAAGTGGAAAGCCGCTACCAGCAAGCGGTGGAACTGGTGACCGTGGAGGACGCCATCGTCGCCCTCGGCCGACCGTTCAATGACCATGACTTCAGCCAATACCCCCTGGACGCACCGTTCCCCGAACTGGGCGACCTGGGTTCCAACAGCCAGAAAGGCGGCTGCGACCGCATCAAGCAACTGGCCAAGGACGAAGGCCTGACCCTGCGGGAAGTGGCCTTGCGTTTCTCCCGGCCACGGCGAGATTTCGTCGGCACACCGGAGCAAGTCGCCAACGCCCTCCAGTCCTGGTTCGAAGGTGGCGCGGCCGATGGTTTCATCATCAACTCGCTGCTGCCGGACGGCTTGCAGTACTTCACCGAGTTGGTGGTGCCGGTGCTGCAACAGCGTGGGCTGTTTCGTGACGAATACAGCGGCGTCACCCTGCGGGACAATCTGGGCCTGGATGTTCCGGCCAATCGTCATACGGCCATTGAAGTGGAAGAAAAGCAGGGGGCAGTGGCATGAGCGAATCCCTCAACCGCCAGTTGGCGGACTTGCACGCCGAACGCGTGGCAACCTGGGCGCCGGCAGCGCTGCAGGTCAATATCAATCAACGCCAACGCCTGGTGGATGAAGCCCCTGGCAAGGATTTCGTCAAGGTCGGTGATGTGCTGGAGCCCTTCACATTATTGAAGGTTGAAGGCGGCGAACTGAACCGTGAACTGCTGCTCGCAGACGGCCCGGCGGTGTTGATTTTCTTCCGTTTCGCCGGCTGCCCGGCATGCAACATCGCCCTGCCCTATTACCAGCGCCAGCTCTACCCACGCCTGCGGGAATTGGGGGTGCCACTGATAGCTGTCAGCCCGCAGGTGCCTGAGCGCCTGGTGGAAATCAAGACCCGCCACAACCTTGAACTGCAAGTGGCCAGCGACCCGGACAACACCCTTGGGCGCAGCCTGGGCGTCCTCTACAGCTTCGACGAAGCCTCGCGCAAAGCCGCGCTGACCAAGGGCAAGGGCATCGGCGAAACCACCGGTACCGGGACCTGGGAATTGCCGCAACCGACGGTGGTGGTGATCGCCAAGGACGGCCGCGTGGTCTTTACCCAGGTCAGCCCGGACTGGTTGGTGCGCACCGAAGCCGAACCGGTGTTGCGCGTGGTTGAACAGCTGCTGGGGCAAGCGCCCCTGCCGATCGCCATCTGACCGGGACCTGACCATGACCCATACGATCAAACAGGGACAGTTCAATCGTCGCGGCTTTCTCACCGCCAGTTCGCTGGCCCTTGGGGCGCTGGGTCTGTCATCACTGGGGCTGGCGCCGCGGGCCTTCGGGGCACCGACAAAACTGTCCGACCTGACGCTGGCAGTCGCCACCTACCGTGGCCAGGACTCGTACTTCAGCGACGACGCCGGCACCGCCGAGCGGCCCTACAAAGTCGACTTTGCCGAGTTTGCCGGCGGCAACCTGATCGTCGAAGCCTTGGCTTCCGGCAGCCTGGATATTGGCGGCATGAGTGAGATCCCGCCGATCTTCTCGATCCAGAGCCACCGCGAGCCGCGCTTGATTGCAGTGCTGCAAGGCGACGTGAATAACCAGGTGTTCCTGATTCCCAAGGACTCGAAACTCGAATCGGTAGCGCAACTCAAGGGCAAGCGCGTGGGTTACGTGCGTTCCACCACCTCCCATTACTTTTTGATCAAGGCCCTGCTGGAGCAAGGGCTAACCATGAACGACATCACCGCCGTACCGCTCACGCCCCAGGACGGTTTCAGCGCGTTCCAGAGTGGCCAGCTGGATGCCTGGGTGATCTATGGCGTGTTTATCCAACTGGCGAAATTCCGCAGCGGCGCCCGCGTACTGAAAACCGCACTGGGCTACTTGTCCGGCAACTATTTGATCGCCGCCCGCCCCGCCGCGCTGGAAGACCCGCTGCGCAAACAGGCCATCCAGGACTACTTGCAGCGCCAGGCCCGGACCCTGGAGTGGATGAACAACAACCCCGAGCCCTGGGCCGCGAAATCGGCACAGTTGCTGGGGGTGGACAAGGCGGTGTTCCTCGACATGTACAACAGCCGCAGCCAGCCCTACAGCGTGACCGAGGTCAATGACCAGGCCATCGCGTCCCAGCAGGAAGTAGCGGATCTGTTCTTCAATGCCGGCGTGTTGAACGAGCGGTTGGATGTCAGCCCCTTGTGGGATCGGCAGTTCAAGTTGTTGCCGATATGAACCAACACCCACCTTTTGATGAAGTGAACCGACCATGAGCCTTTCTTCTCAACCTTCATTACGCTCCGTGGAAGTGGCCAATTTCGAAGCCCTGCTGGAAAGCATCGGCGCCCAATTGGCCGCCACCGCCCATATTTATGACGAAAGTGGCGCCTTCCCCCACGACAATTTCAAGCTGCTGCACGAGCACGGCCTGGTCGCCTTGACCGTGCCCAAGGCCCTGGGCGGTGGCGGTGCCAACCTGGCCCAGGCGCGCAAGGCCATCAGTGCGATTGCCAAGGGAGAACCTTCCACAGCCTTGATTCTGGTGATGCAGTACCTGCAACACACGCGCCTGCAAGACAGCAAAAACTGGCCGCAAGCCTTGCGCCTTAAAGTCGCCGAAGACGCGGTGCGTGAGGGTGCGCTGATCAATGCCCTGCGGGTCGAGCCGGACCTGGGAACGCCCGCACGCGGCGGCTTGCCGGCGACCATCGCCCGGCGCACCACTGCCGGTTGGCGTATCAGCGGCCGCAAGATCTACTCCACCGGCAGCCACGGCCTGAGCTGGCTCAGCGTCTGGGCACGCAGCAGTGATGAAGACCCGTTGGTGGGCGCCTGGCTGGTGCGCAAGGACACCCCCGGCATCAGCATCATCGACACCTGGGATCACCTGGGCATGCGCGCCACTTGCAGCCATGAAGTGGTGTTCGACAACGTACTGGTGCCGCTGGACCACGCCGTCAGCGTCAGTCCCTGGAGCGCGCCGCAAGCGGAACTTGATGGCGACGGCTTCCTGTGGATGTCGGTGTTGCTGTCCTCGGTGTATGACGCCGTGGCCCAGGCCGCACGGGATTGGTTGGTGGGTTTTCTGGAACAGCGCGCACCGTCCAACCTCGGCGCCGCACTGTCGACCTTGCCGCGCTTCCAGGAAACCGTCGGCCATATCGACACCTTGCTATTCGCCAACCGCAGCCTGCTGGATGCCGCTGCCGAAGGCCACACACCGGCCGCCAACGCAGCACAACTGAAATTCCTGGTGACTGGCAACGCCATCCGCGCCGTCGAGTTGGCCATCGAGGCGTCGGGTAATCCGGGCCTGTCACGCCACAGCCCGCTGCAGCGGCACTACCGCGACGTGTTGTGCAGCCGGGTACACACACCGCAGAACGACGCCGTGCTGCAAGGGGTCGGCAAAGCCGTATTCGCTCAACGCCAGAAGGAACGTTCATGAGTCAGATCGTTATCGCCAGCCAGTTGGACGAGGACTTCAACGAGGTTATCCGCCAACGCCTGGCCCTAACCCATCCCGACGCCGAGGTGATCGGTGTACCGGCCGGGGTGCCCAGCGACTTGCCGGGCCAGGTCACTATTTTGCTGGCACGGCCCATCAATGTGCGTGGCTATGAGGCTCCAAACACGCCACCACCGGGTTGGCCGTATGGGCTGCGCTGGATTCAAGTGGTGTCGTCAGGTATCGACTTCTACCCAAAATGGCTGTTCAACGGCCCGCCGGTGAGCACCTCCCGGGGCAGCGCCGCCGAGAACATTGCCGAGTTCGCTCTGGCGTCGATCTTCGCGGGCACCAAGCATTTGCCGGATATCTGGGTGCATGACTCGCAGTGGAATTTCACTGCACTGACACCGCTCAAGGGCACGACCCTGGGGATTCTCGGCTTCGGCGCCATTGGCCGCAGCCTGGCGCAGAAGGCTCTGGGCCTGGGCATCAAGGTCGTAGCGCTGCGGCAAAGCCAGGCGCAGTTCGAAGTGGAAGGTGTTGAGGCGGCGCGAGATATCCATGACCTGTTTTCCCGCGCCGATCACCTGGTGCTGGCCGCACCATTGACGGAGTCGACCCGGCATATCGTCGACCGCGATGTGCTCGCCAGTGCCAAGCCGGGCCTGCACCTGATCAATATCGCCCGTGGCGGCCTGCTGGACCATGGCGCACTGCTGGAAGCCCTGGAAACCGGCAGCATCGGCCTGGCCTCCCTGGATGTGACAGAGCCCGAACCGTTGCCGGATGGGCATGCGCTTTATGCCCATCCCCGCGTGCGGCTGTCGCCTCATACGTCGGCGATCTCAACGAATAGTCGCAACGATATCGCGGACAGTTTCCTGGGTAATCTGGAGCGGTATCTCAGTGGGTTGCGGTTGGAAAACCTGGCCGATACCCAGCGCGGGTACTAAGCCGAACAGAGATCAACAGGTGGGAGCGGGCTGGGCTGGCTGGCTGGGGGCATATCCGTTATTTCGGTAACGGCTGCTGGCGGTTTCGCTCTTACAGCGACTCACTTTCGAAAAGCGCGAAAGTAAGCAAAGCGCTCTTGCCCCACCACTTGGTGCCTCGCTTAGGCTCGGCATGCCTTCACTCCGGCATTGCTCCGTGGGCCG
>NZ_JBEOPT010000016.1:0-119157 GCF_040310325.1 Pseudomonas sp. HY7a-MNA-CIBAN-0227
TGTGAGAGCCTGGATTCTACCGGTGGCTGGCTCTCTGCCTCTCGTTTCAAGCGTTGCGCTTATTCTATGAATTCAGGCTTGTCATATTTGTGAGCGTATTCAGGTTTATATTATCCGTGTTTGCCAAGCAACCCAATTTGCCACGCAATCCACGAAGTCCCAGAAAAAGCGGAGTATTATTATGAGTGGCTATAACGCAGTATTGGCAAGAAATACGAAAAATGCTGCAAGAAGTATAGGTCCATATTCACAAACTGTAGCGTTCTCTCATTATAACAATCTGTCAGCTCAATTGCCGATCGACCCAAAATCTGGAAAATTGGTAGCTGGCGGTGTAAAAGAGCAGGCGCTGCAATGCTTTGAAAATATCAAGGCAATTCTAGAAAGTATCGACCATGTTATGGATGATATTGTTAAAGTCAGCATATTTCTTAAAAATATTTCAGATGCTGACACTGTAAATAAAGTTTATGCAGCATTTTTTTCTGGCTATGTTCCTGTACTGACGACCGTCGCAGTTTCAGCTTTACCTATGGATGCCTTGGTGCAAGTTGAAGTGCTTGTGTCGAACGGCGAGGGTACCATTCCAAACGCGCCACAGGCAGGCGATCTAATAAAGACTACAAAGAATACGGAAAACGCACCAGTAAGCTCTCTGTCTACGCAAGCTGTAGCTTTCTCTCATTATAATAACCTGTCAGCCCAATTACCTATCGACCCAAAATCTGGGAAATTGGTAGCGGGTGGTGTGAAAGAACAGGCAGGTCAGTGCCTGAAGAATGTCAAGGCAATTTTAGAAAGTATCGACGTTCCTTTTGATGATATTGTTAAAGTAAGTATTTACCTTAAAGATCTCTCGGATATTGAAGCTGTAAACGAAGTTTATACAACATTTTTCCCAGACTCAGCTATCGCTAGGACCGTAGCCTATGTTCCTGCACGGACGGCAGTTGCAGTTTCAGCTTTGCCTATGGATGCTTTGGTGCAAATCGAAGTAGTAGTGTCACACGGAGATGGCACACCACCGCAAATTGTTGAAGATAGACATGGCCTCGTCATCAGGGCAAACAATACAGAAGACGCACCAAAAAGCGCTCTATCTACACAAACAGTAGCTTTTTCTCATTACAACCATCTTTCAGCTCAATTGCCTGTAGACCCAAAAACGGGTGAAGTGGTTGGCGGTGGTGTAAAAGAGCAGGCTGGGCAGTGCTTGAAAAATATCAAGGCAATTGTGGAAAGTATCAGCCACGTTATGGGTGATGTGGTTAAGATAAATATCTTCCTCAAAAATATCGAAGATATTGACGCTGTAGATGAGGTTTACACGACATTCTTCCCAGGCGGTATTCCTGCACGAAGAACAGTGGGTGTATCTGCTTTACTTCAAGATGCTTTGGTCCAAATCGAAGCGGTTTTGTCACACGCTGAAGGCACGCCTCCAAACGCATAACAGACATTTATTTGTCAGCGCAGAAACCGTCATGATTGCTTATTAGTGTCGGCGGTTAATGCGAGATCGCATGTAAGATTATAAAAGGAAACTGGAAGTAGTGTTCGGTTTCCTTTTTTAATAGTGCGAGGATGGTACTAAATGGTACATCTAAAACTAAATCCCCCGTTTTTCTAGAAGCGGGAACTGTCCATTGCAGGTCGGAAGCAGTCCTCTGCGAGCGTCCGCTTCTGGCCGTTTTCTGCCTCATGCGATGGGTTGCTATGGGTCCAGATTGTGTGAAAACGCATGCTCCGTTTTGCAGTCTGCGTGGCTAACCGTTTGATGAAGGCACTGTCGGCGTAGAAAAGGCTGAATTTTGCCCATCCGAGAGGCTGTAAAACAGCGTTGACGTGTTCTAGGTCGCTACCTGCGAAATTGCATCTCACTTGAGCACTCAATTGCATTGCCACGGACCAGTCGTTTGCATTCGCGCTGACCGGTCATTTGCATTCGACTTGACCACCCCGCCGGTTGGCGGAGTGGTCGGCGGTCTTTAGCTTTTCCTACTCTTGAGTTTGCGCATTGATTCGCCCTTTAGCGGAATCACATGCGCCTTGTGAACGATTCGGTCCAACACCGCATCGGCAATCGTCGGATCCGTGAAAAGGTCGTACCATTTTTCATTGGGGTACTGGCTGGTGATCAGCTAGGAGCCATTGCATGACTGCTGATCGATGACATCTCGAAGGAAGTGGCCGAGCGGGCGTTCGCCGAAGAAACATTCTGAACAAACGAAAGTTCTTATGCAGTTTAGGATGTTTCCTACATCTATTCGTTTGTCGCTTTGTTAGCGTGCTCGGAAATTTAAGCTTGTTCAGGCTAGGTATGACCTGACATCGCGTTTTTGCCTCCTCTCTCAGCTTAAGGATAAGCGTATGTTCGCACCGGCCAATGCTGCGCACTTCACGTTACTGATCCCCTCTGTTCGCAACGACTTCAAGGTACTGGCCTTTCACGGCTCTGAAGCTATCAGCAGCTTGTACGCGATCCAGGTTGAACTCGTCAGCGAGTCCCCTGATTTCGATTTGGAAAGTCTGCTCAGTCAGCCAGCGTTTCTCCAGTTCGGCCTGAATGGCGAAGGTATTCATGGGCGTATCGAAGATGTGTTTGTAGGTGAAGCGGGTAAGCGCCTGACCCGTTATCATCTGACCTTGGTGCCGGCTCTGCACTATTTGCAGTTCAGCCACAACCAACGGATATTCCAGCACCTGACGGTGCCGCAGATCGTGGCCCAAGTGCTCAACGGACACGGCATCCAGGCGGATGCGTATACCTTTCATGTCAGCACTAGCCCAGAGCGCGAATACTGTACCGAGTACGGGGAAAGCGACTTCGAGTTCATCCAGAGGCTGTGCAGTGAAGATGGAATTTCGTGGCACCACCAGCACAGCCAGGATGGCCATCAGTTGGTGTTCACTGACGATCAGACCTATTTCCCCAAGCTGGGGGGCACACCGTATCAGCAAGGCTCCGGCCTGGCCGCGGATCACCCGGTCGTCAGCCAGTTCTGGATGCGTTTTAGCACCCGAACCAGCACAACCACCCGCCGGGGCTATGATTTAAAACGCCCAAGCCAGTTGCTGGAAAGCCAATTTACCGCCGAGTTCAGTCCTGCTCTCGAAGACTACCGCTACCCGGTGCTGATCGAAAATGAAAAGCTCGGCAAACAGATTGCCCGGCAGGCCCTGGAGCGGCACCGTACCGACTACCAGTTGGCCGAGGGTAAAAGCGACCAGCCGATCCTGCGCAGTGGCCACTTCTTCGACCTGACCGAACACCCGCGTCAGCAGTGCAACGCGTTGTGGCTGCTGCTGAGTGTGACGCACTCAGGCAAGCAACCTCAGTCACTGGAGGAAGCAATCACCAGCGACGTCAAGTCCGAAGACGGCTTCACTCAAGGTTACCGCAATAGCTTCAGCGCCATCCCCTGGGACGTGTTTTACCGTCCACCGCTGGTCACGCGTAAATCGGTATTGGTCAGTCAGACTGCCCGAGTCACCGGGCCTGCTGGGGAAGAAATCTTTTGCGATGAGTACGGGCGAGTTAAGGTTGAGTTCCATTGGGACCGCGCCGAACTGGGCAGCGACAAGAGCAGTTGCTGGCTGCGGGTGTCATCCAGCTGGGGGGGGAAGGTTTCGGTTCGGTGACCATACCGCGCATCGGCATGGAAGTTGTGGTGACCTACCTGGAAGGTAATCCCGACAATCCGTTGATTACGGGTTGCGTGCCTAACAAGGTCACACCTGTGCCGTACCTCTTGCCAACGAACAAAACCAAAGCCGTGCTGCGCAGCCATAGCTCCCCGCACAGTGGTGGTTACAACGAGCTGTCGATTGAAGACCGTGCGGGACAGGAACTGATCTACCTGCGTGCTCAGCGCGATATTGAACAGGTGATCCTCAACGACAGCGACACCAAGATCGGTAACGACCGCAGCGAGCAAATTACTCGCAACAGTCACAGCCTGATCAGTAATGATCGCTTTGAGCAAGTAGATAACAACAGCTCCAGTCTGATCAATGGCGACGAGCTACACACTACCCAAGGCCTGCGTAACACGGTGATCGGTGGCAATGAACTGATCTCCATCGCCGGCAATAGCAGCACCGTGGCGGATGGAACGCTGGTGATACAGGCTGGGCCACACGCTCATGTCAGCGCCGCCAACGTGGTAATTAATGCGGGCATGAGCCTGACACTCAAGGCTGGTGGTCAGCACATTGTCATCAGCGCAGGCGGGATCTTTAGCAGCGTACCGATAGTTGTAGGCGGCGCACCGGTTGCGGGTGCAGCGGCTACGCCCGCCCTGTCGGTGATTCCTGTGGCCGCGCTGACAATGATCGTCAACACCCTCCCCATGGAAGCGCTACTCAAACAAAACGCTGTTTTCCGTGAGGCGACCTCCGGCATTTGTCCGGTGTGTGATGCCGCCCAAGAGCAGTTGGACGCCGAGGGGGCTCAAGCATGATATCCATGACCCCGAAAAAGGGGCTGCTTCTGCTTGACGGCGCTCAGTATGACGACGCTTTTGATTGGTTGAACGAGCACTACGGTCTCGACAACCCCCTGCCACTCTTCAAGGGAACACCGTACGAGCCTATTGCCGGGGCCGGACCATTTTTACTCAATGCTTCATACGGCAGTGCCGCCTATACCGAGTGGTGGGGCGGCGGTGACTTGCAACGCGGCGTATGGCTGGGCTCTCTTAAAAGCGCCAATCAATTACTTCTAATCCTGCAACGACGCTTACGCATTTTTGATGAACAGCGCCGCGAATTTTGGTTACGCCTGGCCGATGGCCCCGCGCTGAATCGCGCACGGTTGGCCGGCGCCCAATGGCCTGCTGGTTTTTGGTGTGGCGTGGATAGTGTCTGGTTGCGACATGGCGGCGACTCAGTGCGTGCATGGACGAACGAAACACCTGAGCGTGATTCTGCTATCGCGGATAAAGGTTTAGCGGCACAAATCATCTTGCCCAATGCGCTCTTGCACGCGCTCAGCTTACCCGCCAACACGGAACAGCATTCATGAACCCACCCAATCAAGCGCCCTACGGGACGTGCCCGCTTTTCGCCGCTGTTTTGCCTCTGCGCTATGCCTTGGGTCCCACGGCAGCTGTCGATATCAGTGCCCATGGTCTGCCCCCGCTGAGCGGACAGTTTCCAGATCTTGGGCCGCGCCATCCTGACCTGGCCGAGCAAGACCTTAATTACACCTCGCGCTTGCTGCGCGATGGTTGGCTCTACGTCTGGGAAAGCGCTCCAGCCAAGCTGGTGGAGTATCAGGTCGAATCAGCGCAACTCACGCAAACCTCACGGGCAGGACGGGTGATTGACACCCGAACCCAGCCACACCTACTGCTCAGAGCTGGCGATTCTGCCGGTTTGGTGTGGTCGCCAGTTCGATGGAGTGAGCCGCAGTATCAGGCAGCCAAAAAAGACCCCGCCGTGCGCCAGCGCGCCATGCGCAGTTTTGTGCCGGGTACTGCACCGTTCAGTGGCCAAGTGGACTCTATCAACAAGCAGATTGGCGAATACAGCGATGCAACTCGCTATGGCTGGAGCAGTGAGCCCGAAACGGAGCACGCGCCCAACTGGCTGAAAGTGCTCAAGCAGATGGCACGTTGCGAACAGCACACTTATGCTGTCATTGATGATGCTTGGGGCGTGCTGCTCGATCTCGCTGCGCTGATGCGCGCCCGTAAAGCGGGGTTTGACAGTTATCAGGAACATCACGCGGAAGAGTGGGCCATTGCGGGTGTTTTAAAGTCCTTGAGCGATAATGACGCGCAACTAAAAACGCAGTTGCCCTCAATCACTCGCTATGACGAGTTGAGTCTCGCCTGGGAAGACCAGAACACGCAGGAAGACCGCTATACCGCCGACATGCGCCGGCTGGCGCAGCTCTGGGTCGATTGGTTCAAAACCTTGCAAGTGAATGGCCCCTCCAGCATGGACACCGCCTGTGGCCACTTCGATATCACTCAGCCAGCCAGTCGTGAGACCTTGGAGTTGCATTTTGCTGCCGCCTGCCTAGGCCCGGCGAATACCAGCGCCGGAGCCAAGGCCATAACGCTAAGCCTTGAAGGTGATGCGCAAGGCAAACCCTGGTTGCTCTGGGCATTGCTTGGGTTACCCAAAAGGCTTGGCATTGGAGAAATAAAATACCTGATCGATTTGAGCGATGCTGCCCACGACAATGGCGCATCGCTGAAAGAAGGCGCCACTCAGTTGGCTAAAGCCTTTGGTTATGCCGAAGCGATGAACAAGGCGGCTGAAAAGCTGAGTCAACGGGCTCCGGCGTCCAGTATGGAAGCTTTATTTCTGTCCCTTGCGCCGGCTGCTGGGCTGCACTTGCACCAAGCGGAAAATGCCGCCAGCACCGCTGGGCGCATTTACATGGCCGCCGCGTTAGCTCGCAGTGGCCAGCGTATTCAGACCTTGGGTATCACACCGCGCCAACTGGGCGAGTGGTACAGCGACCTGATAGGCACCCGCAACACACTGCCTGCCAGACTCAACGTGACGCCTCTGGCCGGTGCCGTGAGCGAAAGCATTCCGTTTATGCACCTGGTACCGGCCAGCACCAAGCTGCCGCCGTTGCCGGCGAATCTGGCGGCGAGTGCTGAGTTGGGCAGTGTGTTTGATTTGAAGAGCGCATTGGGTAAAGCGCCGATCAAGTGTTTGGTAACACTGATGGCGGGGGTGAATTTTGTTTGGGCGACGGATCAGCTTTTTGAAAAGCGGACTTACCAAAGCGCATTTAGTACCGCTGGGGCAGCATTTGGCATTGGTGCTGCGGGCGCAGCGGTTGTTCAGCGAGTGGCCGAGGTTGACTGGGCTTCGGCTGTCCGCCAAAGCGGAGGCACGTCGATTTCATCACGGCTACTTTTGGCCAAGGCTTTGGGGCGCGCCGCCACTACTGCTTTGGCGCAAGGCGTCTTTCTGGCGTTCGACGTCGTGCTTTATGGGGTAGACGCCTTTGAGGCCTACAAAGCGGGCGACTTTGACACCATGGCCGTGAACTTGGCAGTCGTTGGCGCTTCGCTGGCCAGTATCAAAATTCAGGTCCAGGCGTTCCGGGCGCTACGGGTCGCACGGGCCGCGGTGATAGCCGGGGATGCGGCGACTATTGCCAGGGGGCTCAACGTAGTGCCACACCTGGGAGCCAAGCTACTGGGTCTCGCGGTGGTGATTGTGGGTGGAGTGATTACCCGGATCTATACAAAAGACACGCCGTTGGAACAGTGGGTCAAAAATAGCTATTTCGGCATTAGGAAGGATGAAGAATGGGCCCACAGCTATGCCCAATCCATGGATAGGCTCTACCCCCTTCTTTTCCCAATTAGCGTCGAGGCTTATCGGTTGGCTGAACTCAACCCTTACCAAGGGCAAGTTGTCTCCACTTACCTGTTGCTAAACCTGCCCGGTGAAAACGTGGAGCTGACCGACGGTATGATTCATTTCACCGGCCAGGAAGTTTGGGGCGACACACTCGGATATCACTCCGATAAAATCCAAAAGGTCGAGTGGACAGGTAAAGACTTTGCTCGGCATAGCGGTACCCGCGTTCCTGTGCCAGCCGGCATCACCCCTTATCGTCGTGTGTACCATGAGGACGGTGTTAGAGACTTGCGGCGCATCGAGGGCGATTTGATCTATTCCCCTCGTGAAGGACTGACGCTGCCTTCAGTGAAGATCATGGAGCGAGCTTGGATATGAATACGCCAGAGCAACCCCTTAGTAACGCGGCATCAGCAATAAAACTCGAACCGGACAAGCCCACTGGCGAACAGCCAATGGAGCTGTTTATTACTGACGAACATACCGAGTATTACCTCGCGCTAAAAGCTGGGGGAGATTCGGATCGAGGGTTGCTCACCGGTGTATTAGGTGGAATAGGTGGCTGCGCATTGGTGGGACTTGGCCTTATAGGAGCAATGCAAGGTAAGTTCGATATCACCTATATGACGTTTTCTATAGGCATACCTTTATTTCTGGTGCCGTTCCTATGGGAAACACTACGCCCATTACCTCTGCCCATCCTATTTAACCGCCGCACCCGCGAGGTGTACTTCGATCATGAAGGCGAACTGTTCCACACCCCATGGGATGGCATTAGCGCTGTTGCCAATGAGTTTCAGCTAGTGGGCACCCAAATCGGTGGAATGCAAAGCGCTTCGCTTGAAATTCGAGTGTGGAAATTTGAAGAACCGGAAAACGCACTGATGATCAGCCTTGGTGCGCCGTTCGGTAAATCACTGGCGATGCAAAAAGGTTTTTGGGAGTACATCCGTGCCTACATGAACAACGGCCCTTACTTCGACGAACACGGTAATCACAGTGAATCGGATGCGTTCGTAAAAAGCCAGCTGGACGTGCGATTTAAAATGAGCGATAGCTTCAAGCAAACCCTGGCGCAGTTAAAACAGGCGAAAAACGAGGCGGACGGCAAGAATTACTTAGGCGCCAGTGATGTTGCAAAGCTGATATTAGAGCCAATGCTCTACCCTCAGGATCGAATCCAGGAATTCACCTACAGCATTGCAAAACGCAGCTCTCGCAACCGCTGGCCAAACGTTGTTGCTGAGCGTTTGAAAGCCAATGGACCTACCACGCGTCTTGTCGATTTGGAATGCGAGATCGCGGCGAACCAATAATGTATCGGTGTGCTGCTTTCGTTTTCGAAGTTTTGCTATGCGTCGTTCTATTTACCTAAAAAATGCAACAGGTAATGGACCTTGTCCTGCCTAATATTAAAATAAAGGAAAAACATGCAAGCTATTTTTAATTTGAAAGTTTCCCTTGAAATCATGAGTTGGGCGTGTGGAAGCTTAGTCGTGACTTCGATTCTTCTTTTTTTTCCGATTCTTCAGTTCCAGAATTATTTTGGGTTGTGGTTGGTAGGCGCGTCGATCTTGGTAGCTGTAATACTTTTCGTCACTTGCTCCTTCGCAAGGCGTGATCATAAAGTGAGCATTTCAATCGTTCCGGAAGGGTTGATGTTTCGCGATGAGGCCGATGGTTATAATCGCCAAGATCTGATCCAATTTGAAAAAATACGTTCGATCCACGCTCGCCGGAATCCATTTTTTCAATCACTTATTATTGACTTGAAAGAACAGAACCAACAATTTACGCTGAGTAATGTATTGCTCCCCAAAGATTTTATTTCGCAGGTGCAGGCGCGAATTGGCGGTACAATCTCTCACGTTTGACGCCGTGCTATTTTGGGATAGAAGGTGATGTTGCGGTTATTAAGTGGGAATGCCTGTTTTGGTGCTTGTCTGGTACACGCTAACCAAAACTTGTTGAAGTTGAAAGTAAAATATTAAATCAAAAAATAAAGGCATGGAAAACTCCATGCCTTTGTTTTAATTGATTCCGATTGGCTTATCATTTTTGTCATAGCAAATTGGATACTCGCAGTGCCCGCCTGCATTGAGTACTTCTAGTTCGTAGACTGCTGGCAGGTATTGCTTAAGCTCCTCCTTTAGCACTTTCTTACCGTTGATCGTGCATTCATCATCTGCGCGCGGGTTGCACCAGGCTTCTTTTACGTCGATTGTTTGTGTGGGTTTTGTCATGGGCGTTTTTTCGATCTGTGGCTCGTCATCGACTGACTCACCACTCGTTACATTCGCATCCAACGAGTAGGCAGCAATAGCGTCTTTTGCGCTCGTTTTGCTGATGCCGTGATCTAGCAAAAAGTCCTGAAGTATTTTTCGGGATTGAGCGTAGGTAACCTCTTGAGTAAGCCGACACCTATTAGATACGCCCTTCCGGTAGCTGGGGTGCTATTTCACAACACAAAAGCGACTGAAAACATTCGCGAGGACGTGAGGCGGAGAGTGGTTCGCAGGGTAAGTATAGAGGCTGTCATAAAACTGGCATAACCGAGCCAAAACCACCCAATCAGACACAAAAAAGGCACTTGCGATAAACGCTAAGTGCCTGATTTGTATAGCTTATTTGGTGGGCCGGGGTAATCTGAACAGGCATTGTATCTATATGATTTACCTGCAAAAAAGCATATTAAATTTTTCTTTGGAATACCATTTGGAATACCAATCATCGAGGAACTGCTCAGCGTATTAATCATCACTCCTGCGGTTTTTGGAAAGGTGGGTCCCGCGCTCGGACTCCTGTGTTATCAGTAGCTCCAGCATTTGAGGGCGTTTCATGTCCTGGTCTTCGGCCATTCGGTCAAGCAGCTCAATTGCCTTATCAGAAAGCGTGAAGTTGTACTGTTTCTTTTTCTTTCCTTCGAGCCTTTCTAAGTATTTCTGACGATTCCAGCTTTGGCGGATGCTTTGGACGATATCCTTCCTTTCACGCTCTCGCAGATCCGTCGTATCGAAAAACACTAGCAGCTCTCGATAATTCTCAAATGGAAGGGGGCGCCTGAAGAGTGCCCGTCGCTCGTTCTTCTCGATCCAACGCCACGCGTACTCGCACCTGCTGTTTCCCTCCTTTTTATCTGAGAACCACTTGAGCTGAGTGTCCAAGGCCTTGTGCCGTCGCCATTGCGCGTGAAGCCTGTCCAATGCAGCGGCCTTATTTGAAAGGCTTTCATCCCAAAGGTCAGCGATCCCTACCACGAGGTTTCGTCCCTTCAACCTTGGGAGTGATTGGAAATCCCTGAGATCGCTGAGATCCTCCAGTCTTGGTAAGAGCCAAGCTATAAGTCGAGCATCTTCACCGATCCAGTCGAAATGCTCGTTTGGTAGCAAGGTGCGGGTCATCTCTTCCTGAATGTTTCCTACGAGGATGTCTTCCCGCCCATTCAGGTATTCCGTAGTGATTTCGCGCATATCGTCACTATTGCAAGTCGCCGGATCAAAGCTCGCCGCCTCGTAAGATTGCAGATGCAGCCAGAGCCAAATGCTGCGGCGCAAATCATGAAGTGTATTTCCATGCACCAGGTTGAGGGCAGTTGTGTTTTTGGGATTCATTCTCAATTATTCCTGTGACGCTCTCCGTAATATGACAATTCTATACAACATCTATAAAAAAAATAGCAAAAAACCATCGTAAATCTAGGCCGATTCTAGTCATTGTCTATGGCATAGCAATTATCCTTCTACCCCCATGAATGCGGGCCAAATCCCGTATTCATTTATAACTGGAAGCCGCGTTTAAAGTTTACTTGGGGTTGGCCAGCGTTGATCTAGGTTCTGGGCCTAGCGACTTGACCATTGTTTGGCTTATCTAGTGGTAGGTTTTCAATCAGTTTTGGCCTTTGGCGACAGGGTCGATATGCCGCTCGGAACCACGTCGTGATGACTCCAAATGTGCGGTGCCTCGCTGGTACTGAGCTCAGTGGAAATAGCCCCAAGGGCAGCGTCGAGAACGAGATTCAGCTCGTAGCTCGGAGCCATGCCTCGGTAAATAAAAAAGAAGGTTGCGGATCCTCTGAGCTAACAGAGGAGCGTGCTCATGAGGATCATCCGCTTGAAAGAAGTCATCGATTCAACCGGCCTGGCAAGGTCGACGATTTACAAGTTCATCGGGGATGGCAACTTTCCGAAGCCGGTCTCGTTAGGCGATCGCTGCGTTGGTTGGGTAGAGGGTGAAGTAACCGACTGGATCCTCGCCAGGATCGAGGAGCGTGATTTGGCTGCGCGCGCGTGACCCAACAAACCATGGCGAGTAAGTCTTACCATCAAGCATGATGCGCCATGACCAGCTTGCTGTTGGTCATGGTGTTTATGCCGACTGGTCATCAGCTCTCAGCTAACTCCCACAGAAGACTAATTGGCAAATTCCCCGGCTGGCTTGGCAATGTTGATCCACCTAGCCTGGTTTGGACGAGGGTGATCACTTGAGGCTGAGCTGTATCTAGTTATATAGCTCCTAGGTAGACATTCACTACCAATCTACTAGCCATGAGACACTCATCAACTACCAATGGATAATCACCCTATGGTCCAGTCATCGCTGGTTATAAAGGGGCGGTTGCAGGAGCTGAGTGCAACACGGTTATTGAATTGAAGCAGGAGCCTCATGTTGCAAGCCCATGAGCTGAGTGAATACCTCGATCGGACACAGCCAGTTAAATCGCTTGCGTGGTCGGATGTTCAGCAAATACGCAAACTTATCCAGTTCCTCTTGGCTGTGCTTGGACAGATCGGTTCCCTTCGGCAAAAACTGGCGGACAAGGCCGTTGGTGTTCTCATTGGTCCCACGTTGCCATGGGCTGTGCGGGTCAGCAAAGTAAACAGCGATGCCCGTCTTCTGAGTCAGCTCGGCGTGCTTGGCCATTTCCTTACCCTGGTCATACGTCATGCTTTTACGCGCTGCCAGCGGCATACCATTGAGCGCCGCGCTGAACCCTTCGACCGCCGATGTCGCCGTAGCGTCATTCATTTTCACCAGCATCAAATAGCCGCTGGAGCGCTCAACGAGTGTCCCGACCGCCGAGGCGTTGTTCTTCCCCTTGATCAAGTCGCCCTCCCAATGCCCCGGCATCAAACGGTCTTCAACCTCTGGCGGGCGCAGGTGAATACTGACCATATCGGGAATCTGGCCGCGACGGTCAACGCCACCAACGCGCGGTCTGCGCGTGCTCTTGCCTTGTCGCAGACACTGCACCAGCTCCTTGCGCAACTCCCCCACGGGCATCGCATAGATCGCTTTATAAATGGTTTCCCGGCAAACGTAGGCTTCTTCAAAATTGATCTTCATGACGCGCAGCTTGCCCGCGATTTGTTCTGGAGAAAAGCGTTCTCGAAGCAAATGAAGCACCAGCTCGAAACGTTCATTGCCCATGACCAATTTTCTGGCCGGGCGGCAAACTTTACGGCGCTCGCGAGTGTGAGCCTGTGCAACGTGGGCAACGTAACCCCCATTGAGAGACCGATTACGACGAAGCTCGCGGCTGATAGTCGAAGGGCTTCGGCCAAGCAGTCGAGCTATCTCGCGCTGACTAAGATCCTGATATTGCCCGACCTGGATCGTGGCGCGCTCTTCGATGCTGAGTTCTGTATAGGACATGGCGGCACCTTACCGGAGGGTGAGGTGTTGCACTCAGTTTTCGCGGCTGCCAGGGAATAGGTCACCGGTTATAAATTGCACAGTCGGTATCTGGTATGTGAACAACCAACCAGGTACCGAACCATGACCAATTGCAACCCCTACACCAGTCTTTCCCAATCAGATATCGCCATCCAGATCGAGAGACTCGTCAAGTCCATCGAGCAATACGATACTCCAGCATTCCGGTTGACAGGTGCACGCTTAGGTCATGAGCAAATTGAGCCGACTAGGCTCTCTAGGCACTTCATTAATATCCAGCAAATGATTGACCTATTCGGTGACAGTTACGAATACCGTTACAGCGAACACCTGCAAGCATTCTGGGACGCCTGTCAGGATATCGGTCTGGAGCGGAGCCCTACCGGCCCTATCTGCCTGAACGAGAGCGCTACGGCATATCTGAGTCATCACAGCAGTATGAACGTACTGGTCGCCCGGATCCGTCAGTTGACTCGTGAGCAATGGTATCGCCGTCAGAAGGGGGACCGTCGCTATGAGGCCAATCAGCAGGCGGACCGTGTGTGTGACTACTCGGACGCTATGGTTGATCGCTACTCGCGTACCCTGATCATCAGGGTCAATCTGTATTACCACCAGAGGGTTCAAGCTAGGCAGCGTATCGAGCAAGTATTCGACGATCTAGACCGGTTGGTTGTTGTGCGTGAACGTAACCCGATTTTCGACCACCTCATTGGCTATATCTGTGCGGTTGAGCAGGGGGAGGATCGTGGCTACCACATTCATGCGGCTTTCTTCTTCAACGGTAACGAAGTGCGCGGAGACATCTATAAGGCGCAGCAAATTGGTAAGCTGTGGGAGAGCATTACGCGAGGACAGGGCTACTACGATAGCTGTAACCACGACAAGGAGAGGTACGGAGATATGTGTGCTGTTGGGCTAATCCTGCGGAGCGACCAAGATATCCGCGTCCATATCCATTACGCGATGTGCTATTTGGTCAAGGATGATCAGCACTTGCGCTTGAGACCTCCCAGGGCTAAGGGCGTGCGCATTGGGCAATTGAGCCGATTAGTGAAGGGCTAGTGGGTTCAGTAATTCGCAGGGAGTGTCTCGCGCATGCCTACCCTTGCATGGCTAGGGCAGCCCAGTAGGGACGGCGCTCCGATAGGTCCAACCTCTGCTTGCCTTGCCGTAACTCATGGTGTCAAATCACCGGCTGCCTTCGAAGGGCGGATTGTGAACTTCAGGACAAGGCGAGCACCATGCCAACACTGCATTGGGTGGGAAAGGATCAAGTCCGAAACCATCATCGGGACGTACCCTACCGCGTGCTGCGCGACAATTACAAATTCGAAGCACCTCAACCTGCTCCGAAAAACAGCCTCGAAAATCGCATTATCCAAGGCGACAATCTTGAGGCGCTGAAAAGCCTATTGCCCGAATTTGAGGGTAGGGTGAAATGTGTCTATATCGATCCACCCTACAACACAGGGAATGAAAGCTGGGTTTATAACGACAATGTTAACGATCCCCGCATAAAGCGGTGGTTGGGTAAGGTAGTCGGAAAAGAAAATGAGGATATGAGCCGTCAAGATAAATGGCTCTGCATGATGTACCCGAGACTCAAATTGTTGCATCGATTGCTTTCGGAGGACGGCTCAATTTGGGTTTCGATTGATGACAATGCCGTTGGAATTCTCCGCCCAATACTCGATGAAATTTTCGGCGTTGGAAATTTTGTTACCTGTGTAATTTGGGAAAAAGCTGATTCACCACGAAATTCGGCCAACCAATTCTCAACAGACCATGACTACATTCTTGTTTATTCTAAACGCCCGAATTGGGTTCCTGCACGCCTAGCTCGAACCGCTGAGTCCGATTCAATTTATACGAATGATGATGACGATCCAAACGGTCCTTGGATTCCCGGCGACCCTTTTGCGAACAAACCATATTCGAAAGGTTTGTTTACGATTACTGGTCCCACTGGACGTCAGTTCAGTCCTCCTCCAGGCAGATATTGGCGGGTTTCCGAAGAGCGCTTAAGGGCGCTGGACGCGGAGGGTCGTGTCTGGTGGGGTCCAAAAGGTGAGGCCCGACCGAGCATCAAGCGCTATTTGAATGAAGTTGGCGACCTTGTGCCTCGCACGCTGTGGAAGAAAGATGTCGGCAGTAACCGTACCTCCAAAAATGAGATGCGGGCGATTTTCTCGGATACATCCTCCTTTGATACGCCTAAACCCAGCACGCTTATTGGACGAATTTTGGACATCGCGGCTGACGATGATTCCATCATCCTCGACTCCTTTGCAGGATCTGGCACTACAGCGCATGCAGTGCTGAAAGCGAACGCTCAAGACGAAGGGTCTCGTCGATTTGTTCTGATTGAGTTGATGGATTACGCCGAGTCGCTCACAGCGGAACGGGTGAGGCGTGTTATTTCCGGTTACGGAGACGGGACAAAGCAGGTGGCTGGTCTAGGAGGCGGGTTCACCTATCAGACTCTTGCCGAACCTCTTTTCGTTGAGTACGGAAACTTAAACCCCGAAGCTGGTCTGGCTGCGATTCGAGATTATGTGGCATGGCAGGAGGGGATTTATCAGCAGTTTCGTGCGGATTATGAAGAGGCTAAGCACCGTTATTGGCTCGGGGAGGCAAACGGGCTACGTGTCTTTTTTGCGTATGAAGCCGATGCCATCACCACCTTTGACCTAGATCTGCTGGCAGAACTCGTGCAAACCGTTGGTCCAGTGCTTGTTTATGCAGACCAATTGGCGCTAGGCGAAGATTTTATGAGACGGCATAGCATTGGTTTCAAGAAGATACCCCGTGATATCGCCAGACTCTGAGGATTTGAAATGCAGTTGAACCCCTACCAGAGTCAGGTCATCGAGGATCTGGAGCTTTACCTCCGTCGGTGGACTGCCTGTGATGACGCTAAGTTAGCGTACCGTGCCCATTGGGACGCTCAAGGCGCTACCAAAATGCCGGGATACCAAGATGCCCCGCATGGTGCCCCACAGGTGTGTGCCAAAGTCCCTACGGCAGGTGGAAAGACTTATATAGGTCTACATGCTGTATCCAGCGTTTTCAAAGCTCTTCAGCGTCGTCAAGGTGACGCGCGCCTGTGCTTGTGGCTGGTGCCTTCACTTTCGATCCTTGATCAAGTCCTTCGGGCTTTGCGCAATTCTGATCACCCCTACAGGCAGAGTCTCAACAGGCTGTTTGAAGGTCGGGTCAGCATCATGGATAAGCGTGACCTCCTTTCAGGGCATCTTTCAAGGGATGAGGTTGAGGACGGTCTTGTATTAGCCGTTCTTACCTATGACAGCCTGAAAGCACGCAATAAAGATGACCGAAAGCTGTACCAAGAAAACAGCTCGTTGGACGACTTGTCTTCCACGGCTGTCGCGGTAGGTGAGGGTGTTGATCCGTATTCCCTTGTCGCCTCAATGGCTGGACTTGCACCCGTCGTCATCGTTGATGAAAGCCACAACGTCACCAGTAGTCTGTCTCAGGACATGCTCCGCAATCTCAACCCAAGCTTCGTTTTTGAGTTGACTGCCACCCCAAGAGCCGGCGCAAACATCATTAGCTTCGTCGATGCGATGGTTATGCGGGATCAGCACATGGTCAAGCTTCCCGTCATCGTTCGAAACCTTCCAAGCAGAAGCTCAGTTATCGCTCATGCTATTGACCTGCGTGCGCGACTCGAAGCAGAAGCTCAGGCTGAGCAAGCCCGTGGTGGTTCTTACATCAGACCTATCGTATTGATCCAAGCGGAGACCAAGGTAAAAGCTGACGCGAAGACGTTCGAGCATGCAAAGGCAGAATTGCTCGAGCATGGGGTGCCAGAAGACTGGATTAAGATCAAAACCGCAGAAAAGGACGAATTGAGTGGATTAGATCTTATGTCTGCTCAATGCCCGGTAAGGTTTGTAATCACCGTCAACGCTTTGAAAGAAGGGTGGGATTGCCCATTTGCCTACGTGCTTGCCACGCTAGCTGATCGGTCTTCGCCGGTAGATGTAGAGCAAATTCTAGGTCGAATTCTGAGACAGCCTTACGTTCGCGCTCATGGTCACGAACCGTTGAACATGAGCTACGTACTGACTGCTTCCACTGTGTTCAGTAGCACGTTGGAAAAAATTGTTGCCGGTCTCAATCGAGCCGGATTTAGTCGTAACGATTTCAGAACCCCTGACTTGATAGAGGCTGAAGTGAAGCCCGCTTCACAGCCTACTGTAGCGTCTGGTCAGAAACAGGAACAGACTGCTCCACTATCCCTTTTTGACGCAGTTAGTAGCTCCGATAATTACTCTGAAAGCACTGCTGTGGTTTCAGAAGAGAAGCCAGTGCAGGAAGAGAGTTTTCTGGAAGTAACGCTTAAAGCCGTTCATCAGGCACATGCTGAATTGGTGGCGTCGAAGGCTGATCCGTCCAGTTCGCACGTTCCTGTTGAAGTGAGAGGCGCAATGGATTTGTACCCGGTTCGTCCAGAGTTCATCGAAGAGATCCGAGAGTTGAGATTGCCTCAATTCTACCGGGAAGCGCCGGCAGGTCTCATTTTTGCTGATGCAGATGGTGGCGTTCTTCTTGATAAATCACAGTTGCTCGATCATGAGTTTCATCTGGTGGACTGTGACGTGAATGATTTCGTCGTGGCTCCTACTGCCGGAGACTTGGTAAAGCTCGATCTTTTGAAGGTAGGTAGCTCTCAGGGGGATTACGAGCCTACGCGTGTACGTCTGAAGGATACTGAAATTCGGAAATGGAAGGACTACCTTTCAAGACTTGATCCGGAAGCGAAAAGGCGTCAACTGACCGGCTTGGTTGGTAATTGGCTTGGAAAAATGCCCCCTCTAGCTGAAAGCGATCTGCAGGCTTACATCCGCAAAATCCTCAGTCGACTCAGTGCTGGTCAGTTGGATGAGGTTGTAGAGCAACAACACGCATACGTGGAAAGCCTTCGACAACGCGTCCGCAACGAGATGCTAGTGTTCTCGCGTCGCCGTTTCAAGCAGTGGATTGACCTTCAGAAGATCGATACGCGTGCGTCCTTCGCGTTTCCAGTCGAGATTTCACTGCGTCAAAAAGCGCCAGTTGGGGCTGAAAACTCCCTGTACGTCCGAGAAGAGAAGGGCAACGGTTTAGAAGAACGTATGTCTGAATTTCTTTCAGATTGTGAAAACGTTCGGTGGTGGCACCGTAACCAAAGTGGACGCGGGTTCTACCTAAATGGACCGATAAACCATTTCCCTGACTTTGTGCTACGTCTTCATTCTGGCTTGATAATTCTGCTCGAAACCAAGGGTGGAGATCGCGATAACTCTGACTCAGATGCCAAAATCGAGTTGGGGCAGATTTGGGAAAAATGCGCGGGTCGTGGCTATCGTTATTTGATGGTCTTCGAAAACAGCCCACCATCGGGTGCCTATTCTTGGGCTTCCGCCTGCGAACTCCTAAGAAACCTTTGAAACGGTGGGGCTCATTTTGAAAATGAAGTGATCCCCCCTTTTTGATGAATGTGCAGAAGGCTTAAGGTCTCGAAAACGGGATCAACGATCCTCAAAAAAGGTAAGCCGTAAGCGTCTGCCAAACATACCTACAGCTCCTAACATTAAGGGTAATTGTGTCCGCGTATTTTAAGCGGACACAATTACCCTTAATGTTGGGATCGCCATGTGCCAATGACACACTTACTCAAAATCCTTCAAAGCCCAAGTCGTTCAAGAATGCCAGCAACTTGGCGTATCCGTTGCTGGTGTCGCGTTGAGTCACGGGATCAAATGCCAATGTCGTGCACAGATGGATATCGACTGTGGATTCAATGTAAGCGTCCGTCGAACTCACCCGCCCAAATAGATGGTGTCTAAATAAGTGTCCACCATCTCCCTGAGCGTTGGGGGCTGGCCGGACAGTTACATTACACGCGGACAGCTGCCTTTGTTAAAAAAGCGCACGTCGCCGGTCGAGTCGCGGAGCGACGACGTGCGCTTTTTGATGGGAGGTTCCTCACTCAGTTATCGATTTCGTGATGTGGATTACACATCCAAGAATTGGACCAGACACATTGTTACGGAAGGGCCCTCATGATCGGTCTCGTCAATCTTCGAAACTCGAGCGCATCGGTGATACCCTTGCGACCCGTTACCGGGCCGCTCAGCTACATAAACGAAGCTCCAGAATGCGCTAAGGTCTACTGCCGGACTTTATAGTTTCCTCTTTGTCGATCTTCGCGACGACGAGCTGCCGTACATATCATCTCCTCCACTAGGTAACTCGTTTGCTAGCTGAGACAGCATGACAATCGCTTGCTCCAGCTTAAGCTTATGGGCATAACTTATTCTGGATGATCCGTATCGATCATTTTCCTCAGACGCTTGAGAAGCAGCCTCATTTCGGCTAACTTTGGCTTGCTTTAACCCATAGCTAAAGCTTGAAGTGACCAATGGGAGCAGCTCTACCTCAACCACTCCCACATGCCCGAATTTTTTAGCGAGACTCTCTATGCCGCTCCGTTCCAGGGCTTTAAGTTCTTCATATGAGATATCAGAGGTCGGTGAAGAAAGCTGATCTTCAACACAAGCAATATCTCGATAGATCTTGTAACCGAGCCCTCCAAGCGCCGCCATGATTTCGTTCGGCGACTGAAGCGCAGCGTAAAGCGCATACCAAAAAACGATTTCAGGATTTCCTGACTGCTTGAGGAGTTCTAGGTGCTCCAATGACCCCGGTGCAACTTGTGTCGCGATAAATGCGCAGATAGCCGCCAGGGGTTCATCGCCATGTGACGAGGTCGCTAAAAGTAACGCTTCTTGCAGATAAGTGCCGCGCTCCTCCCGTGTAGATTGAGAAAGGGCATCTAGACTGATTTCAAACCCGAAGGCGCCTGACAACCGGCTCCAGTAGGAACTTAGCAAGTCCCTATCCTTCCGGTTTATTGTATACGCTAAATTTGCAGCCTCACCGGTAGGAGGCAGGCCGATAGATATCTGCGCGTAAGCGTTAAGCGCACCAATTTCTGCGGAAACTATGTGGCGGAGATTATCCGATGGCACCTGAGAGTTAATGAGGCCGTAAGTATCGAACCACCGATCCGCAACTCTATCGAAATTCTGCGCTGCCGTTCTGGCAGTCAAGGCCTTCCCCCAGGCGTACGCAAGTGTTCTCTTACAAGCTGCAGAGCTTAGCTGACGCAAGCCCAGCCTACCTTCGGAGTGCATTGTGGCTTCTGCCATCGAGACAGACACTATTGCGGCTATTGAGCTATCCGACAACTTCATAGGCGAAGATGAAAAGTAACTTTCAGCATCACTTGATAATACAATGCGACTGAATGCCGAGACAGGTGCAGACGCTGATGGACTTGAGTTCACAGCAGTGAAAATAAAATTCAGGACACTGTCCGTGGCTACAATTGTACTTGGGAAAAAATAGTCAATGGACGGTTCTTCTCGCCAATAGGCATGTATAACATCTTCCTCCATCGCAGGCTCGGCGTAAGATATTCGCTGTGCTTTTTTAATGATCTTTTTGTTACTTCCTAGCCAAAACTCAACAAAATCACGCTTGGAAAATTTAAGATGCCACATATTCAGTTCCCAAATATATTTTTCTTGGTGACCACTTTTGGAGTTTCGACAACAGGTCTGCAGGCAGACTCGAAGTAACCGGGCACGCTGTTATGCCAATAGCACGTCAGTGCAGTCTTTGCCCGTGTAACTCCAGTGAAAATTAGACGCTTCTGAACGCTTCCCATCTTTGAGAGGTGCTCAAGGCCCGCAATGTGGGCTGCACGGAACTCCAGTCCCTTGGCGGCAGTCAACGTGGACAACCAAATTGGTCGAGAAGGATCGAAGCGGTTCACCGCGTTCGCCCTTGTTATATAGTTACCAAGCCCAGCTTGAATTAGCCCGGCCTCGATGACATCAAGTTCCTGATTCCTCGGCGCGAGCACACCAATGAGATCATCCGGATAAGCGAATCTTTGATCCCTGATTTGAGTGATCATGGCGATGATCTGATCTTGTAAAGACAGCCCGTCTTTGGGTACCGCTTTTGATGGGTAGTCCGCTTCGGGATAGTTAGAGTGCGGGAGCATGGGCGCATATTGAGGCGACCCCTTATAGATCCCATCGGCCACGCGGCATATGTCCCGACCATTGCGAAAGTGGTATGTCAACTGGTGCTCAGTCCTAACGCAACTGCTCAACACGGCTGAACAATCCTCAATGTCATAGATCCTTTGCCGACTATCAGCTGTAGCCACTAGGATTGTGGCTAATTGGGACAGGAGGCGTATTTCTTGAGGCGTGTAATCCTGAGCCTCATCTAATAGCAGAGCATCGAACTGAGCACCGACCTGACCTTTTTTGATCAAATCTTCTAGGATATCGGCCCTTTGCTTCCGTGCGACCTCAAGCGTCATATCTCGATCGTCGAAATCAGCCCCTTCCAACCTCAAAATCATCTTGAAAAGGCTGGTGTGAGTGACGACTTTTTCTGGTGGAAACTTGTACTGAGCACCACCGATCTGAATGAAATTCTTAAGCAACGCCCCGAACACCACGACGTACAGATTCGGATAATCGCCAAGGTATAGCTGATTCGCTCTCAATAGAAGCAGGTTGGTCTTACCGCTACCAGGTGGCCCTTTAATCAAAAGGCTATGTTCAGCAGGCACCTCAAGCAGATCTGACTGCTCCTTGGCCAACTCATCCTCGTCCCTCCACCACGTATTCGACATGCCTAGGATTTCCTATTGTTCTGAAGTCAAATGGACTGGTGCTTCGTTTTCAGGTTTAACGTCTTGCTCACCTGCCTGGTAGGCAGCCTCAAGGTAACCTAGCAGCACTTGCTCTAAAGGTGAGCTATCAAGCAATGCGGTGATATCCCCGGTGTAGAAATTCGTCGTCTGGAGAAATGACGAGCCCATAAGCTCTTCGTTTGAAAGGGCAGCTGTTGACGCTGCCCGGAAGATAGGCGCGCCAGCGTTCTCGTCTACGAAAGTGATCTCAAACAGAATCGTCAGACGGTACGGCAACCCTAGATCCTCATCTCGTTGGAATCCGAGACAAACGGTGCATCTTTTTTGCTCGACTGACTTTTCTGACCTAGTTGTTCGAAGTGGAAAGCATGCAGCGCCGTTCAGCAACGCCGCCACCCGTGTCTCAAATCTCTTGCTCAAGTCATCTAGATAATGCTTTAAGCGGCGATCTGTCTCCCAGTCCGGTTTATTACCAGAAGCTGGAGCTTCCCGAATGCACCGTTGCCTTTGACTGATCCGTTCTAACCTCGCGAGGGAGTCACTAGTAGCGTTTTCCGCCATGTTGAAGTCTGACCAGTTCACTAGCTCTAGCCGAGTAGTAGGTGATTTGACAAGGCAGCGCGTGGCTAGATGGACACTGCGATTATCCTCGGAAACGATCCTGGGCGTTTCGCTCTTAACCGCTTCCACGAGTAATGAAAATGGATCGCTTAACTCGGAAAAAAGCACCTGTTTCATCAGCAGATCATGCAGGACAGCACCAATTTGATAAAAGGTGACTGCTCGCCATCCCTCAATGGAATCCTCTTCTTCTCTGCGCAAAAACTCTGGCGAGCTGTACCTGAGCGTGCCAATAAACAGCCGCTGATCCACGTCGGTAAGGTTAGAAACCCCGATGGGAAGCAATACACCTAGATCCAAGAGTACGGCGCGAGAAAAGTCATCCGAGATGGCGATATTTTCCGGCTTGATATCACGGTGAGCTAACCCTCGGTCTTCCAAAAATCGAGCAGCTGATGCAATTTGTGAAATAATTTTCGTGACTGCAGCGAGCGGAATTTCTGCCAACCTGTCGTGGAGGTTGTTGTAGGGTAGGCTCTCCATTACGACATAGAGGTAGCCCGTAGCTTCGCATTCGCCCCCATCAAATATCTGGACGAGATTGTGATGCTGAGCCCCTACCAGACTCTTCTCCCGCATGATCCGCTCAAGTTGTACTTCCTTTCCATAACGCTCTATAAGCTCAGGATGGAAGATTTTGATCGCCCCCCGAACGCCGTCCTTGTGTGCGGGGAGGACAACTGCCGATTTGCCATTGCCATGGAAACCGTCAATTAGCCAACCACCTACCTCTAATCCTTGAAGCTGATCTCGAAGAATCTGAGCCTGTATCGTGTCCAATCTAAATTCCTTTTAGGCGCGATTTCGTCTGCTTGAATAGCCATTTCCGCAGCGCATTTCGAGGTGAAACTGAGCGAATTAGGTGCTCCAGTCAAGGACAATGTGAGCCGTATGGCCGCCAGTATCATAGTCCGCCCGGCTTAGGCGGTTGGGGTGCGTCAGAGCTAGTTGAAGAGCACCTGATATACCCGACTTATGAGGCGTGGCCTCCCCATGAAATCCATTCAACCAGGTGACGCAAAAGATTGGCTAAATATTTCAGTGGGTGTTTCGTAATTTGATTTTTTTGTGCAGCGTCCATTTAGCTTTCTTAACTCGTCATTGAGTTTGGCTGCTTGATACCTCGATGGGGCATGTACCGATGTGTGGATTAGATTACCTTGAATCCGCCAATTATAGAAAAATAAAGGCACGGTATGACCTGCCGTGCCTTTATTTTTAGTGAATGCCAACCGGCTTGTCATCCTTGTCATAGCAAATCGGATGTTCGCAGTATCCACCTGCATTTAATACTTCCAGCTCGTAGATCGCGGGAAGGTATTGGTTAAGCTCTGCTTTTGCTACTTTCTTACCATTGATTGTGCACTCATCGTCTGCGCGGGGATTACACCAGGCTTCTTTTATTTCGATATTTTTTGTGGGTTTTGTCATGGGCGTGTTTACGATCTGTGGGGAGTCATCGATTGACTGGTCGCGCTCGGTATTCGCATCTAAGTTGTACAAGGAAATGGAGTCTTTTGTGTTTGCATCGCTGATGCCATGATCAAGTAAAAACTCTTGAAGTGTTGTGCGTGCTTGAGCGTACGTAACCCCTTTGCCCTTTTTGTTTGGCCCCCCATCCATGCGATAAGCGATCGGATAGCCATCCTCACTTTCATAGATGTAGTAGTAAATTGACAGACTAAAACTGAGGTCTTGACCGTACATGCCATAGACACCTGATCCATTGGAAGCACGGCAGGTGCCTCGGACGCACTTGCCGCTGACTTGATTGCTGAAGGTGACGTTACGCTGCTGTTGAGCATTCCATTGGGTGATATTTCTTGGGAGAACAAACCAAGTACAGCGGTAGAAATTTGCCCCATGCTGATTTTTAGCCTCTGCACACGGAATGACTTCGGGCAAATCACCAATGGTTTGTTCGTCGGGAAGCATGGGCGGATACATATGACCATAGTCAACCTCTGCTTGAGCATTGAGTGAGAGTAAAAGTGCCAAGCATCCTGATGCCTTAAAGATGACGGATTTTATTGTCAATTTATTGGACTCTATGTTGATCTTGAGGAAGAAGCTGGCTATTGCTGCATTAACGTTTCTTGTAGGTTATTTTTAGTTTTTTGTTGACGTAATCTTTCGTGATTTCGTAGTCGGGATTGTAAGTGGCTATAGTATGGCCTGCACTTACCACCGTGGCTGCTGCGGCTAAAACGGCAGCAGCAGGTAGCGAAACGGCTCCGATAAGAGTACCCAGCACGCCTCCTTGTGCGACAGCACCTTTGATATCAACTTTTGCTCGGCACTTTAGTCCGAGAGCTTCAATGCGCGTTTCAATATATTTTATACTTGCATTGAAGTTCCCTCTTAGTCCCACAACTTCGAAGGAGGACCTGCTCTTCAGCAAGTTATTGATTTGTGCTTCATTGATGCCGATTACAATTGATTGCGTCACTGCCTGACTCTCCTGCCAGTTGTTGAGTGGTAAATATCCGTAAATCAACCTTTTAAGTTGAGTGTCTACTTATAAAGCCCTTCATGTCAATGAGGTGATGCCCAACCATCTAGGTCGACTAGGAGGTTGTATGTCAAAAACTAATGTGAAGGATCTGGCTGGACTGGTTGGACAAGCGATAGCACGCCAGCGGAGTCGATGTGGGCTTACTCAGGAAGAGGTTGCCGAGCGGCTGGGCGTAGGCAATGAAGCGGTGTCACGCATCGAGCGGGGTATTGTGATTCCCAACATTGAGCGGCTGTTTGTGTTGGCATCGATTTTTGGCTGTGAGACGGCTGATTTTCTGTCCGAGGCTAGCGCGCGCCCTGAGGACCAGTCACGACGTGTCTACGATTTATTGTCTCCCTTAGGTAGTGAAGATAGACGGCTTATTGTTGGGTTGGTGGAACGTCTGGCGGAACGACTTGGTCGAAGCTGACGGTTCCTGAAGGGGAACTTTGGTCTGGCCGCTCTTTCACAAGCATTTAAAAAAGTACTGCTGCGGAGGTCTTAGTAGCCTATCGATACAGATTTTCTTAACTCCTTCCCTTGCTTTGCGAACAACTGTGAATCGGTTTGTTGATTTTCTTGAGCACCCGGCTTAGCACCCAACAGGCCAGTAGTACAGCGACCAGCAAAGGTGGACAGCGCAGCATCATAACTACTGCCAGAACTAATGCCGAAGCACTCGCCAGCACGCCGATGAACGTGAGAAGTGCAATTAGGAAGCGTATCAGCGCCACGGGGGATCTCCTTGAGTTGGGGCGATGTGGGTTCGGTTAGCGAAGCGCCTGCCATTTACAAGCAACGCCAAGGACAAAGTACGTCTACAAATACCCCCGCTCTGCCAGCGATACGCAGCCTTCATAGCCCACGATCACGTGATCCAATATCCGAGTACCAACCAGGTCAAGGGCGTTTTTGAGAGCAGTAGTTATAGTGCGATCGGCTTGGCTGGGCTCTGGGTCGCCAGATGGGTGGTTATGCACCAGGATCACTGCTGCAGCGTTGTGCTCCAAAGCTATCTTGACTACTTCTCGTGGGTACACTTGGGCACCATCCAGCGTGCCTCTAAACAGCTCCCTGAAACCAATCACCCGGTGCTTGGAATCGAGCAACAGCAAAGCAAAGACTTCGTACTCGTGGTACTGCAGCAATGTTTGCAGGTGGCTGAAGACGTGTTTGGGCTCAGTCAATGCCCGGCCTTTAGACAGACGACTCATCGCCAGTTGTTGCGCCATCTGCAGAATGTCAGCTTCGGTGACCGGTGATTCCATGACATAGGTACCGGTCGTTTCACCGGCTATGAGCTTGTGATATTTCATGCGGGTATTCCTATACGAATGCGTGAGAACGGAGGGGTTGAGAAACGCGGTTACTGGACGGTGGGCTTGCTGTTGAGCCGCGTGACTTGCAACTCCAACTTTTGCGCGAGAGAGGATTTGGCAGGCGCTGCCCGTTGGCCTTGGGGCTCTACAGGGCAGAGCTGATCTTGAGTGGCGGGGAAGAAGAACTCTTCTACGATGGCCCCGCTGTCCTCCTCGCTGTCTTCAAAGGCCCCATTGTTAAAACCCTGTCGGGCCGCGTGATCCAAGGCGCTCTGGTCAAAGCCCGCGGCTTGCCGAGTTTCCTCCAGTTGCTTGGCTTCCAGTAAGGCGTCTTCTAGGCTCAGTCCGCTGCTTACCGTGATGTCCACGTAGAAGATCGGCGTGCCATGGCTCTGGCGGGTGGATTTACCGCGCAGACGCAACTCCAGCGGTAGACAAGCGAGTCGATTGCCGGAGATGGCTTGCAGGTAATGCAGGCGTGCTACCAGGGTGCGAATGCTGTTGTAACCCGTGGTACGAAAGACAAAGCTGCCCAGCGGATCGTCATCGCCAATCACCACGTTCAGCCGGCCGTAAGGCTTACAAGCATTGCCTTGGGCCAGTGAACAGCCATCCGGTGAAGGGCAGGGCAACGACTGGATGCCGTCCTTGGTCAAACGCTTGCAGGTCTCACCGTTGCCGACGCACAGCGGCCGGCCAGTTTTACGGTCGAACAGGCTGTAGTCAGCCCGAAAATTAAGGTCTGGCTCGTTGAACAGCAGATGGATCGGAATGCTGCGCAGCTTGCCGTTCTGGCCATTGCGTAGCTCCTCATTAAGGGGATGCAGCAGCCAACCGTCGCGGCTCTGAACCTGCGAAGTAATGGTGAACTGATCATCTTTCTCCGGCAGACGTTTGCCGTTTTTTTCGACGATCTTGCCGATGGAAATTCGACCCAAAATCGGAGGAGTTATGGCTAAACCTTTGAGCATGGGAGTTCTCCTGTATCTGAAGTAAAAAAACGCCACCGAGACTGCGCAAACGGCCAGGGTGGCGTTGGAGAGAAAGGGCGTGGGAATAAGGGAAGAGCGAACGAGCGTTCAGGCCAGCAGAAAACGCCGACTGCCGGTTTTGGTGGTCGGGTAGCGCACTTGCAGATAGGGCTTTTCTTTCAGCAGGCGGGGGATATCCAGGGCCACGCTGTCTTTGGCTTTCCTCCACGTGATGCTGCCGGTTGCGAAGGTCGCCCGACTGGCATCGCCCATGGCCTGTTGCAACGTTTGCTTGAGCTGAGCTTCCTGCTTCTCCTGCAGAGCAATCGACTTGCGTACGCTCTGCAATTCGGTAAAGGTTTTACAGAGCAGGAGGTCCTGGCTGAAGTCCAGGTTTTGCCCGCTATCCTCTGGATACAAACAGCGCAAGGCTTGCTCAGCTGAGGCCGAACCGTCGGCCTGTGGCGGGGTATCGCTGACAACGTAATCCCAGAAGAGTCGCTCCAGATCGATCAGCTGAGCAATCAGCGACTCGTCGCGTTCGATGCGATGGATTTCCAGGTTTTGACCACCGAGTAGGACCGCCACATCCGCCGCCTGTTTGCCAGTCACGGCGAGTTGATGCATGACTTGCAACTGCACATACTCGGGCACGCCCTCCTTCCAGAGGCGTGCGCCGTTTATGCCGGCCGTTTTGCATTCGAGGATTTGTACATCGTCTGCGGCCATGACCTCGCGGTCGATATTGGCCAGCATCCAGGGCAGTTTAGGATCCGGATGCTGCAGTACGGCATTGATCCGGCGAACCCGATTGCCGCTGCGCTTGCTGTAATGCCAGGCCACAATGGGCTCCAGTATATGGCCCCAGTAGGCAGGACTTTCCTCATCCTGCGGATCGAGCTTGGGCAGTGATTCATCACGCCCGGTTTTCTCCATCCACAGCTCCAGCTGGGATTTGTACGGGTTAAGCCCGACGGCAGCGGCCGCATCCGAACTGCCAATACCCAGCTTTCGCACGGCCAGCCAGTCCTCCCGCGGCAGTTGTTTGGTGCCCACCAGGCGCAACGCAGGACGGGGTTTAGTACTGAAATTTTGCAGTGATTGAGTGCTCATGATCATTTCCTGAGTCATAAAAAAACGCCCGACCAGCACGAGGCTGACCAGGCGTTCAAGGCGTGGAAGAACGAGAATTGGAGGTGTGGTTGATGACGAAAGCGAAAACAGGGGCTAAGCGGCCAGTTGCAGCGCTACCTCTAGTGCCCGTTGCTTGATCTGTGCACCTTGACCGAACCAGGCAGAGTCCATGCGGTACTCGTTACTACGCGCTCTGCGCTCGTGGTCGACGTACTCGGTCACGGAGTTGAGCAGACCCCAGGCAGTGCCTTGCGCCGACTCAAGTGTTGCGCCACGGCCTCGCCCCTCGTACAGGCTTTGTACCTTGCGTAGGGCGCGTTCGTTGGGTAAGACTTCAGGTAATTTGCTGTTGGGCGTTACGTCACACAACACGTTCATGAAGAACCCCATAGCCTCATGCCACTGGACTTTGCGCTCGGCCAGCATGCGCATGCGATACATGAACTCGTCCCATTGCGAGACGGCGACACCCAATTGCTTTTTGACGACCTGAGGGTCGAAGCGGGTGCTGTGCGGCACCTTGATGGCGCGAGTGGTGTTGTCCAATGCAATGGTCAAGGTGTTGTTGCAGACCACGCGAACGGTGGTCGGCGTGGCGGTGGTGGCGAGCGTGCCGTCGCAAGAGGTCGCCAACAACAAATAGCCGTTGACCTGATCGTTGCCCTTCAGCGCGGTGTTTTGACCGGTTCGCGCTAGCGCCCAGAACTTACGACCGCCCTTGAGCACACCAGCGGTTTCCAGCTCATAGCCGGACACCTCGGTCAGATCTCGATAGAACTCCATCACCTCACGTGGCTGGACTATTTGATAACGGTTGGAAACCACTGATAGCGGAGCTTTGGTGTCGGAGCGGTACAGCACCTTTTGTTCCGGGAACGAGTGAATGCTGCCCAGATGTCCGATAGCGTCGGCTTTGAAGTGAACGGGGCTTTCCTGGATCTTCCAGTCCATACCGGCCTCGCGCTGCCAGATTTCGATGGGCTGTTTTTGCGTCAGTTGACTGCCGAGGCCATGCCACGGGGTCGCACCAACGTAAGCCATTTGTTCGATTTGATGAGCCATGATTACGATTCCTTAGGGTGCAAGCCGGTATAAATGCCATGTATTGCGCGGCACTGTCCGGACGTACTAAAAGAGAGAAGGGGAGGACGGTTTAAGCAGGCAGATTGAACCGATGCCCACAGATCAGGCAGAGATTGTGGGCGAGGACATGGCGGTCAAGTTTGTCGCCGAGTTGAGCGCCCAATGCGCAGCCACCAACTCCACCGACAAGCCCGCCGAGGATGGCGCCAGAAACGGCCCCAAGAGTGATGCCGAGTGGGCCGGCTATGGCGCCAACGGTGGCGCCGGCCTGGCCGCCCGCCAGTGCAGCGCTGACTCCGCGTGCTGCACCGCCAACCGTACCGATGGCAGCCGCAATTTTCATGGCTTGGTGGAGAGAGGCGATTTTGGGTGAGTTACAGCGAGGGCACTGCAATGACATGGTTTGAAACTCCATGGTGGGGATGTCATGGCAGTGATGTAGGGCTGAATTTTTTTCGAGTTGAATTGAGCGCCTTACTAGCCAATGAATCAGCTGCAATCGGCCCAGAGTTTGTAAAAACGCAGGATGAGGTTTTTATTTTCAAATCCAGGGTATTTCTTGCGCTCCGGGGCTAATGCACGGCCAGGATGTCCTGGGCTCATAACCTAGTGGTACCGATGATTTTAAAGGCCTGATCGGACGCTAAAGCCCACTAGATCTGGTACAAAGTTGGCCAGGTCCAGATAAGGCAAGAGTTGAGAGTCGTCGTTGCTCACGACGATTTCCCGTTTGGGTGCCCCGCCAGCAACATTCTGATAAGCCGCTTCCGCACTTCTCTTGCTCTGGCCGCGGATAGCCATCAGGCTGTGGTGCGCGTTGATCGTTCGCTAATCGGAGGATGATGTGATCAAAGTCGTAAACCCCAGCGGTGATAGTGATAGCGCCGAAATGATCTCCGGGTACTCGCTGGGTGTTCAGTATGGTAGTGCGGCTATTCCGGCGTGTTTGATATGGCAACTGGAGCTGCGCAAGGTGATAGAGCAAATGTCCGAGGATGCCCAATTGTTTCTTGGCGGCTTTTGGGGCAAAGCGGGTCCTGTACGGCCTTTTGATGGTTCGATCGGACACGCATTTGCACCGAGACTGTGCACATCTAACGGGAATTGATCTTTCGATGGGGCTGGACGTCCAGCCGCGCTGTATGGATATTGTCTCTATTGGACTATGTCGCTCTTGACGCGATCCCAGCGCTTCTCCGGATGTTGCGCACCATGACATCTAAGCGCATCAGGCGAGGATGCCTATCAGCCTCAGCAGATAGCACAAAATGCGTCGAGTCAGGAATCAGGAATCAGTTACTCAGGGAGGCTCAATGGCACGAATTCGCAAGATTGAAATCCGGAACTTCCGTGCACTGCGCGCCTTGGACTGGTGTCCGAATGAAGGCATTAACTGCCTGATTGGGTCAGGCGACAGCGGCAAATCAACCATCTTGGATGCTATCGACCTGTGCCTTGGTGCACGCCGGAATCTTGCTATTGCCGATACGGACTTTTTCGGACTCGATGTCACGCAGAATCTCAGTATCACGTTGACGCTTGGGGCGCTGTCTGACCCGCTGAAGAACATTGATACCTACGGAGACTATTTACGGGGTTTCAATGCTGTGGCAGGGGCGATTGAGGACGAACCGCGAAAAGGGTTGGAAACCGTCCTCACCTTGAGGCTGACCGTTAGGGCTGATCTCGAGCCTGAGTGGTCCCTATATTCTGACAGGACGGCCGCAAGCGAGTCCTCACGCAACTTGGTGTGGAAAGATCGGATTGCCTTGGCGCCCGCTCGACTAGGTAACCACCCGAACTCCAATCTTTCCTGGACCAGAGGGTCGGTACTCAATCGCCTGTCGGAAGAGCGCGCGGACATCAGCACAGAGCTTATCCGGGCGGCACGGGAGGCACGAGCCGGATTCGGCGACAAGGCAGCGCCTCAACTCGCTGCAACGCTGAACACGGTGACCTTAACAGCTAAGTCCCTCGGCGTTCCTGTTGGCGCCTCCGCAACTGCACTGCTGGATGCTCACTCCGTGTCATTTGGCGACGGGGCCATCTCGCTACATAGCGAAAGTGGTATTCCGCTTCGAAGCCTCGGAACGGGCTCATCTCGTCTACTGATAGCCGGCTTGCACCGGGCCGCTGCAGAGGCCGCCAGTATCGTCCTGGTCGACGAAATCGAATACGGGCTGGAGCCCCACCGTTTGACCAGGCTGCTGAGCTCGCTCGGTGCGAAGGAAAAGATGGCACCCTTGCAGGTATTCATGACATCGCATTCACCCGTCGTGCTGCGAGAGCTCACTGGAGCACAGCTCTTCGTGGTCAGGCCCGATGACACGGGCCATCAGGTGCTGCAAGTCGGCAGCGATGACGACGTCCAAAGCACTATCCGCTGTTTCCCCGAAGCGTTCCTGGCCCGCACAGTCATCGTGTGCGAGGGGGCAAGCGAAGTGGGCCTCATCCGTGGGTTGGACGACTACTGGACATCGCAAGGCTACGCCTCTCTCCAAGCTGCCGGGGTCTCCTACGTTGATACGGCTGGAGGTGACCCCGACCGCTGTTTCTACCGCGGTCGAGCGTTTCAAAAGCTCGGCTATCGTGTTGCGGCCGTCCAGGATAACGACAAAACGCCGACGGCCTCAGTCGTGGCCGAGTTCACTGCTGCTGGAGGCTATTTGCTCGCCTGGCGCGACGGCAGAGCATTGGAGGATGAACTCTTTGCGAGCGTCCCGCCGCGGGAGGTTTCGGCCTTGATTTCACGCGCACAAGAACTCAACCAAGATGGCTTGGTTGAGCAGCATATCAAGACGAAGTCGTCTGGCAAGGTAGACTTGGCCGCTGTGCTCCAAGACGGTTTTGACAACGCATTCTCCCCTACTACTCGCGCTCTACTAGGGGAGTCCTCTCGTATCCGCAAGGCGGGATGGTTCAAGTCGATTACTAAGATGGAAGGCGTCGCACACGACATACTGGCACCCAACCTTGAGGCATCCGATCAGGGCTTCAGAGACCTCATCTTGAATCTTTTCAAATGGGCGCACAGCAATGCCTGAACTCGATCTTCTCTTGGTTCAGCGCGGTACGGTGACCGCTCCGGCTGGATGCGGCAAAACTCAGCTCATCGCGGACACGCTGAAACTGCACGCAAGCGACAAGCCGGCCTTGGTGCTTACGCACACCAATGCCGGGAAAGGAGCGCTGGAGGCTCGCCTGACCAAGGCCGCGGTGCCGAAAGGCAGCTATCGGGTGGCAACTATCGATAGCTGGGCCATCCGACTGATCTCGAAATTCCCGGTGCGCAGCGGCCATAACCCTAACATCCTAAAATTAGAGAACCCCGGCAATGATTATGTCGCTATTCGTGACGCAGCATGGCGTCTGCTCAGTCAGGACGACATTACCGATGTGCTGCGTGCGACTTACAGTCGCCTGATCGTCGATGAGTACCAGGATTGCACCCTTCCCCAACACAACATCATTGGCTGGGCGGCCAGCGTACTACCTACTTGCGTGCTGGGGGACCCTCTCCAGGCCATCTTCGGGTTTCGCGAAGCCACCGTAGATTGGCAGAAAGATGTTCATGCACTGTTTCCGGCCATCGGTGATCTTAATACGCCCTGGCGATGGCTCAATGCCGGTTCTGAAGCACTGGGCCAGTGGCTGCTTGACGCTCGCAAGAGCCTTCTCACTGGCCAGACACTGGATCTTCGTGGCGCCCCACCTGAGGTCACATGGATTCCGATTGCAGCTGACCCGCACATTGCACATACCCAGCGCATGGAAGCGGCGCGAACCAAGGCACCTACGGCCAATGGCACCGTGCTAGTCATTGGCGACAGCACAAGCCCCCAAGGTCAGCGCCAGATTGCCAGCCAGACCCCTGGGGCCACCACTGTTGAGGCTGTAGACCTCAGGGACCTGACCGCTTTTGGCCGATCTTTCGACCCAAGTGGCAAGGATGCATTCAATGTGCTGATGAATTTCGCCTCGGAGATGATGACCAACCTCGGCGTGGCGGAACTTCACCGTCGGTTGGGGGCGTTGAGTAAAGGTACGGCCCGCAAAGAGGCCTCAGTGGTCGAGGCCGTGGCCCTTGGATTTCTGGCGGCCCCGTCATTTAGCTCCGCTCTGGAAGTCATGAGAGGGTTGCAGGATGCGCCGGATGTACGAATCTACCGCCCAGAGGTGCTGCATGTTTGCTTAGCTGCAATGCAGGCTGCAGCCAGCGGCGAATGCTCGCTATACGATGCCGTCGTCCGAGCGCGAGAGCGAAACCGCCACCTTGGCAGACCAATGACGCGGCGAGCCGTCGGTAGCACCCTTTTGCTGAAGGGGCTGGAGGCTGACGTTGTTGTCGTTCTCAATCCAGCGCCGATGAACGCCAAACACCTCTACGTAGCCCTGACCCGGGGCGCCAAGCGGGTAGTGGTTTGCTCGCCGAGCCCAATTTTGGCCCCGGCGGGCTGAGCGTCAGGACATGGTGCGACCGCCCGGGCGGCGGCAGGCTCAGGGAATCAGGTGGCCTTATACTCAGGGCCTACGTGATGGACACCTGGCGAACAATTTATGTTCGTTTCGCCAACCGTTAATCTCATAAAAAAAGCTCGAATACTGACCGTCTGCTTCCCGGCCGAAGCAGGCTGCCGGGCACAGCTAGGTGGGAGGCTCGCTAGATCAATGACGGTAGGCCGCGACGCTTGATCGCTTTTGGCATAAAGGAAATGACGGGCTGCTTCGATTGGGCCACAATGTTGAGTGCATGTAATAGCCTGTACTGATGTCGTTCGCGCCCGGATTGATGGGCGTGTCAAAGAGTAAGCCGTCAACGTGTTGGCCCAAATGGGTCTGTCGGTTTCCGATGTCATCCGGATTCTGCTCATCCGTATCGCGGCTGATAAAACTCTTCCCTTCGATATAAATCGTGCACATGCCCAACCAGATTCCAAGGCGCCATAAGGTGTTGCCTGGAAAATATAAAAACATCCAGCCACGGCCTTGAGCGCATGGATCGCATACAGCAACTCAACTACGAAAAAGATTTCCGCATTGCCTTCTTGGAGTCTAAGGGGGATGGATTTCAACGCCTGTTCGAGAGGCTGATGTCGAAGGTCCACCCTAACGATTTCATGGCTTGTCGCCCTTGGGGCAATGTTGGTGATCGGAAGAACGATGGATACCTACCCTCGGCACGAATCCTGTTCCAGAGCTACGCCCCCAATGACTTGAGCGCCGCCGAAGCAATCAAGAAGATCAATGAGGATTTCGAAGGGGCCAAAGAGCACTGGGAGAAATATTTCGATGAGTGGACCTTCGTCCACAATGCGCCTGATGGTCGTTTGGGGCCTCACATCATTGAAGCATTAACCAGGCTCGGGCAAGAAAATCCGCGAATCAAAATCGGCCACTGTGGATACGAGGAGATGCTTGCGAAGTTCCGTCAGTTGAGTCTGCTGGATCTTGAATCCTGGTTCGGTCCCTCGTTGACGATGGAGGCGAACGTCAATCTGGGCTTCGGCGACTTGGTAGCCGTGCTCACTCACATCAGCATCACTCCCATACCTACGACAAGTGAAGTAAAGGATGTATCGCGGGGGAAGATCGAGGCAAACCTCCTATCTCAGCCTGTCGCCGATTTTCTCAAGATTGGCATGCAAAAGTCGCCGCTCGTTGCGCAGTTCTTCAACAACTGGAGGAACCCCACCTACGGCGAGCAGATTGCCTTGGCATTCAAGAATGAATATGTAGCTTTGAGGGATACGACGCCCCGGCTTCATCCCGACGAAGTATTTGGACGACTCGAAGCCTGGGCTGGGGGAACGGCGAATTCCACGCCCACACACAAGGCGGCGGTGCTGGCTGTCATGGCATACCTGTTCGACGAGTGCGAGATCTTCGAAGATGCCCAAGCGGTGAGGTCAACATGATCCTGCCGTCCAAGCATCTTTCGCAGGAGCGCGCCTTGCTAACCGTCGGTGCACACGTTCTGACTTATCTCGCGCGGCCGAAGACCGTCTCCGCGCTATGGGAGGAGCTGAATAGGCACAACGAAAGTCTGACTGCTACACCACCACGTCGCATTACGTACGACTGGTTTTTGCTCGCGCTTGATCTTTTATACTCCCTTGGGACCATCGAACTTGACAGCGGCCTGGTGGCACGGAGCATAGAATGATTCACCATATTTTTAGCACGCTGCCGACTTTCAAAAAACTCGGTGATCTGAAGCCAGGTCTGAACGTGCTGCTTGCTCAAAAGACGGAGGGCGCGAGTAGCAAGCAAACGCGCAATCGTGCGGGTAAATCCAGCTTCGTCGAGCTCGTGCATTTCTTGACAGGTTCTGAAGCCGGTCCGGAGTCCATTTTTCGCACGCAGGAACTGGCCGAGTATCTCTTCGGCATGGACTTCGATTTGAAGGATGGACGCACTGTTGTTGAGCGCAGTGGCGGCTCCAAAGCCAAGATCTTCGTGACGACACCGCCGGCAGCCAAGGTCAAATTTTCGGCAAGTGAGTGGTGCGCGTTTCTCGGTGAGCAAATGTTCGGCCTGAGCAGCCTCGAAGCCGCAGGTAGCAAGCCTCCTTCGTTCCGTTCGTTGTTTGCCTACTTCGTCCGCCGGCAGGCAAGTGGCGCCTTTATGACGCCGGAGAAGCAGGCCACGATGCAAGGAACAGGCGATATGCAGATTGCGCTAATGTTCCTGCTCGGATTGGACTGGCAGATTGCGCGCGACTGGCAAGCTGTTCGAGACCGTGAAAAGACCCTTGAAGAACTGAAGAAGGCGGCCGGAACAGGCGCGTTCGGTTCGATCATTGGTAAGGCTGCAGACTTGCGTACGCAGTTGACCCTGCAGGAAGCGCGTCTCAAGAAACTCCATGCAGAAATAGGGATGTTCCAGGTGTTACCGGAATACCGGGAGCTGGAAATTGAAAGCTCTTCGCTGACGCGTCAGCTCAATGATTTGGCCAATGCCAACACCATTGACTTCACGGCTATCCGCGACCTGGAAGGCGCGTTGGCCTCCGAGATTCCCCCTTATCTCGAAGACCTTCAGGCCGTATATGAAGAGGCAGGTGTCGTGCTTCCAGGCTTGGTAAAGCGACGCTATGAGGACGTAAAGAGCTTCCATGAGTCGGTCGTTCGAAATCGTAAGGATTACTTATCTAGCGAGCTCGAAGCGGCAAAACTGCGTATCGAGCTGCGCGACGGTAAGAAGGCTCAGCTCGACCGGCGACGTGGTGAGATACTGGGCATTCTTAGAAGTCATGGTGCGCTGGAACAATTCCTAAAGCTGCAGGGGGAACTAGGGCGGCTGGAGTCCGACGTAGAGTCGCTGCGGCAACGGTTCGAAGCTGCGGAGCAGCTCGAAGGCACGAAGAACGAGTTGGAAATTGAGCGCAACCGCCTTACGATCCGTCTGCGACGTGACTTTACCGAGCAAAAGGATAGGGTGGCCGAAGCCATTGTTGCGTTCGAGGAGACCTCGCAACGACTGTATGAGTCGGCTGGCAGTATGACGATTGATGAAACCTCCAACGGTCCGGTGCTCAAGTTCCCAATGCAGGGGCAGCGCAGCAAAGGCATCAAGAACATGCAGATTTTTTGCTTCGACATGATGCTCATGCGCTTGTGCGCCAAGCGCCAGATAGGACCAGGGTTTCTGGTCCATGATAGCCATTTGTTCGATGGTGTTGATGGTCGCCAAGTCATCAGCGCGCTGCGTCTTGGCGCCGAGATTTCGAGTGAATTAGGCTTCCAGTACATCGTGACAATGAATGAAGACGATGCGTTTAAGGAAGCCATCGATGGTTTCGATCTCAACGATTATGTGATTCCTACACGTTTGACCGATGCCACAGAAGACGGTGGGCTGTTCGGTATTCGATTCGGCTAAAAGCTACTAAGTAAGAAGCGTAATTACCTTCTGGTCGGAGGTGAGGGCTGCGCTAGGGTGATATCGTTATTGAAGTGTTGGTGAGGTTGCTGGGGATCTGTTGCATGAATATCAGGCCTAGATGCCGCTGGCGATGAGGCACGCATTTAGTTGATGATGGTCGTGCCAGATCCGGTGCAGCTACTCTCCGGTCTAGTCGAGTGCGCGGTCTAATATTGGGCGTTTTTATGCTGGTGCAGAAGCTTTTCGCTTTCGCCAGGCTGCGGCATGCGCCTTGGCTCGCAGCTGTTTTTTCACCAAGTCCGGTGGATCGGGAATGTGCCAGCCGTTGATTACGGCCCGCAAGTCATAGCCGACCATGAACAGTCCGGCTTCGAGGGCGTGGCAGCGGTCAGCCATTGGAAGGCCTGGGAAAAGCCCCTTATTCATGGTCAGTACCGCCTGTATGATCCAGCCGAGCTTCAACTGGCGCTGAGCCCAAATATCCCCATCCTTGGTTTTTAGTTCTGGGGTGCCCAGGTACTTGAGGTATTTTGGGTCACGCAGCGTATAGCTCTGTCCCTCGCCCCATCCAAATTGATCGTGGTTTGCCGCCCCCTTGGCCTGGTGAGATGCGCGATAGAGGTGGTAGAGCATAGCGGCAGCTGCGCCCACGCGGCCGTCATAGATTGGTGATCCAGTGGTATCCATCAGCGCGTGAATTTTGGTCAGACCTGAGTTGAACTTCAATACAGACTTGGGATTCAGGTCGCAAATGCTTTGAGTACCGTTGAGAGCGAGTAGCGGCTTCATCCGGTTGAGATAGCCCACCAGATCTTCTCTATCCCGGAGATCTTCTAGGAAATCTACAGACCACTTGTTTTCGACATTACCCCACTTAAGGATTGCTCTGCAGGCGTCGTAGGTCGCGGCCTGAGTCCCACCATTCCCCGCAGCCTGACGCAAATCGGTACGAAGGGTGAGAAGTTTCGCCGACACAGAAGTCCAGTCACCTTCCCACTGGTAGTTCTCCTGAGCCTTAGCAATGCCTTGTAGCCTTATGTCCAGGCCTCCACGTACGAATCGGGTACTTGGGAGCTTCAGATGAAAAATTCGGGACTCAAGATCGGTGGTGAGCCACTCGACAAAGCCCTGGATGTCTGGTCGCTCAAGAAACCTTTCGCGGATCATTGCAGCTCCTTGTTGTTCGCGAACGCTGCGGCAGCGTATGAGCGATCTTAATGTAGACGATGGCTCGAAGGAATCGCACTCCGCCGCAACCAGTTAGTTGTCCTTATCAAGCGGCATTGGAGGTGTGGTCCATAAATGAGGAAAATGCCTGGTCAGATGTTGTGCGATTGATTGGGCAAGTCGGTGAGATTACCCATTTAGCACATCGATACTATTTTCAGGCCCCTTGTTCCCTGAATGGCTGAAACCGACAAGCTGCCAGTAGCGGCTTGCTGGATGTGTTCACTCCACCAAATCATCATGGGGCGTCTGCGTTCAATGTAACCCGCACGATTATATGCGCTGCGCACCTCGTCCTTGTCGACATGTGCAAGAGCTACCTCAATTAACTCCGAATCCCACCCTTGTTCGTTCAGGATGGTACTGGCCATGGAGCGCATGCCGTGGCTCACCAATCGACCTTCAAAGCCCATTCGTTTCAAGGCCATGTTTGCTGTCTGGCTATTGCAGTGAGTTCGTGGGTCTCTGTCTGCAGGGAACACGTACTCCCTATGGCCGCTGTAGGGTTTGATCGTCTCTAACAGAGCAAGTGCGTGTTCGGTCAGCGGTATGACGTGAGCGCGTCGCTTTTTCATACGCTCCGCTGGGATCGTCCAGATTTTCTTATCGAGGTCGATGTCAGCCCAAGATGTTGTAGCGGCTTCCGCAGGGCGCGTCATGGTGTGGAGTTGCCATTCGATCAAACAGCGTGTTGTCCTTTTGATGCTGGCGTTAGCGATTGCAATCATTAACTCCGGCAGTTCTTCTGGTCGAAGAGCCGCCATGTTCTGCTTTTTCGGTTTCTTGAAAACGCCCCGGATGCCGCTGAGTGGATTGGCGAAGATCATTCCCGAGTTCACGCCATGGATCATGATCTCATTGAGCCGTTGAGCCAGTCGTTTCACTGTCTCCAAGCTACCTTTCGTTTCCAGGGGGCGCAGCAACTCGATGACCATCGGCGCAGTGATTTCCGAGAGGGGTGTAGTTCCGAGTTTTGGAAATACGTGCAGGGTGAGAGAGCGCCATATGTCTTCGGCATAGGCCGGTGTAACGACATCCTGCTTCAGCTCAAACCAAGTAGCAGCTACGTTCTCGAACGTGTGCTCAGTTGCTGCTTTTTTTGTTTGCGCCAACGCATTGCGTTGCTCTTTCGGGTCGATGGCCTGTGCAAGCAGTTCTCTGGCTTCGACCGTTTTCTTTCTGGCTTGCGCGAGAGAGAGCTCTGGGTAGGTGCCGAGTCCCATGTTGATACGATTCTTCGTTACCGGATGGCGGTAGTTGAAGTTCCATAGCGTAGAGCCATTGATTCTCACTCGTAATTGAAGGCCATCGCCATCGCTGAGGACGTAATCCTTATCTTTCGGCTTGATAGCTTTGAGCTGACGATCAGAGAGGCGGGTGGCTTGGGCGCACATGAGGTATTCCACGACATCGTTCGGTATTCCAAAAATTACCACTGAAGGGCTTGGAATACCATGTGGAATACCAGGTGATGTGGATTCTGTCGGACGTCCAGGGACGCTAATAGACGCTAAAGCCTTGATTTCACTGGGTTTCAGACACAAAAAAAGACGTCCGTGGACGTCTTTAGATGTATATTTGGTGGAGCCGGGGGGATTTGAACCCCCGTCCGCCAGTACTCTGCTGTCGGTACTACATGCGTAGCCGTGTCTATTGAGTTAACCCTCAGCCGCCCGACGGGCAGGGTGCATTGGGCGAGTTGTGTAAGTTTTAGCCGCTTCGTCCACAACGTACTGCACGGCGATTCTGTTCTATATGACAATCACTTTGGGTTTACAGACATCCCCTGATGATTGCTGGACCCGAAGGTACCAGGAGGGAAGGGCTAAGGCTGCTTACGCAGCGAGAGCGTATTCCCCGTAGGTTTCGTCATTGGCAACTATAGAAAGTTGCAACAGTGGATTTACGAGTTCTGTTACCAACTCGGCATGCACCTAAAGGTTCGCAACCAGCGTCGAATCCTAAACGGCCCCGTGCTTGTTGCTCGGTGTTTCTTAATGAGCGACAAGCCTGCGCAGTGTACGTCAAACGGTCACAGAAGGCCAACCCGAAGGTTGGCCTTGAGCGGTTGGCGAATTACTTGCCGCCTTTGTCGCTGTCCTGCAGATCTTGCAGGGCCTTGGAGGTGATCTCGATACATCTCTTGTCGTCCCCCGCTGCATGGGCGGCTTTGGCTTGGGAGACGGCCGTATCAATTTCGCCGCTTTTGCCGCTGGTGTCAGTGGCGAGCAACGCTTTCCCGTTGTTGATTTTGTCCAGATTGATCTGGCACAGGTCATCGGTTGTACCGGCTGCAAACACCGGGGAAGCCAGCATTGCAGCGGTAACGAACAAACCAGCAAGAGCGGAACGCTTCATGGGTATCTCCTTGTGCAAAGAGGGCTCGATGCCGCCGGATTTCCGTGCAGCCAGCGAGGTCACTGATGAGCCTCGTTCGCCGAGGCCTATGCAGATGACTACGTTGGCGCGCAGGGGTTCTGTTTTATTGCCGGATTAGTGACTTCGCGCCTGAGTGACACGATCCACCAGGTACACCAAACCGTGATAATCAATCCCGCCATGCTGGCTCAGGCCGATCTCGCAGGTACGGCTGGTGGAGATGCCCTCGCTGCAATATTGCACCGCCTCTTTCAGGGATCGCAGTGAGTGAGCGTTCAGCTCGGGTGTGGTGAAACCCTTGTCACCGGCAAAACCGCAGCAGTGAATGCCTTCGGGGATCACTACGTTTTTGCTGCATCGCCGGGCCAGGTCGATCAAGGCCTGGCTTTCACCCAGATGCTGGGTGCTGCAGGTGACATGCACGGCGATGGGCGCGTCTTGAGGCGTGAAGTCGAGGCGGTCCATCAAGTGTGTGCGGATGAAGCGCACCGGGTCGTAGAGGTCCAGGCGCGTTTCGCCCAAGTCTTGAACCAGGCGCAGGGTGCAAGGGCTGGTGTCGCAATAAATCGGGTCAAGGCCGCCACGGCTGGCGTGAAGCAGGGCGCCGATCAGTTCCTGGCGCTTGTGCTCGGCTTGCTCGGCGTAGCCTTTGGACGCGAAAGGCTGGCCGCAGCAGAGGCTGTCCTGATTGTCTGGGAAGACTACTTGATAACCGGCCTTTTCCAGCAGGCCACGGGTTTTGTCGTACAGCGACATCTGTTCCTTGTCGCTCGCCGCCGGCCCCATGGTTCGGGATACGCAAGCCGCCAGGTAAACCACTCGTGGCCGTTCATCGTTGACGGTCGGACTGAAACGAATGGCCTTTTCCGGCTGCGGCATGGCGTTGGTCCATTGGGGGATTTGCCCCTTGGACAGCTTGGTCACCGTGGCGGAAAGTTTTGCCAGGCGTGGCGCGCCCAGCAACATCCGCGCACCGTTGGCTACGTGCAGGGTAAAGCGTGCGCCTTGCAATACTGTTGCAAAATGCGTCGCCAGCCACTCCGCTGTTTTCGTGTGGTCGGCGTCACGGCTGCGCAGCTTTTTCACCAGGTCACCGGTATTGATGCCTACGGGGCAGCGTTGAGCGCAAAGCCCGGTGGCGGCGCAGGTGTCGATGCCCTGATAGCGGTAAGCCTCTTCAAGTTCGGTGGTGTCGATGCCGGCGCGTTTTTTCGCCTGGATATCGCGCCAGATCACAATGCGCTGGCGCGGGCTCAAGGTCAGGCCTTTCGATGGGCATACCGGTTCGCAAAAACCGCACTCGATGCACTTATCCACCAACTCGTCGGCAGCCGGCAGAGGCTTGAGGTTTTTCAGGTGGATTTGCGGGTCTTCGCTGAGCACCACGTTCGGGTTGAGAATGCCGTTGGGGTCGAGCAGGCGCTTGAGTTGCCACATCAGTTGATAAGCATCGCTGCCCCATTCCAGCTCGACGAAGGGCGCCATATTTCGGCCAGTGCCGTGTTCGGCCTTCAGCGAGCCGCCGAACTCCACCGCCACCAATTGTGCCACGTCGTCCATGAACGCCTGGTAGCGTGTGACTTCTTCGGCACTGTTGAAGCCTTGGGTGAAGACAAAGTGCAGATTGCCTTCCAAAGCGTGTCCGAAAAGGATGGCTTCGTCGTAGTGATGTTTGTCGAACAACTTGATCAGGCGGTTTACGCCGATAGCCAGTTGTTCCACGGGGAAGGTGACGTCTTCGATGATTACGGTGGTGCCGGTTTTGCGTACGGCACCGACGGCAGGGAAGGTATCTTTTCGGATGGCCCAGAGGCGGGCGTTTTCCAGCGGATCTTCAGTGAAGTCGACTTGCTTCTCCACCGGGAAACCGGCCAGGGATGCCATGATCAGCGCCAGTTGTTCATGGAGCAGCGAGGACGATGCAGCGCGGGATTCGATCAATAGCGCGCAGGCGTTTTCCGACAGTTGCTGTACGAAAGCCGGCATGCCGGGTTTGTCCTGCACCGAACGCATACTGCGCCGATCCAGTAGTTCGACCGCTGAAACCGGCTGGGTTTTCAGCACCGTTACTGCGTTGCAGCAAGTTTCAACGTCTGGGAATACGATCAGCGCCGAGGCTTTGTTCGGGTGGTCGATGACTGTGTCGTAAGTCACTGCGCTGATAAACCCCAGGGTGCCCTCTGAGCCCACCAGCAGATGGCTGAGGATATCCAGTGGTTCGTCGAAGTCCACTAACGCGTTGAGTGACAGGCCGGTGGTATTTTTCAGACGGTATTTGTGGCGAATTTTTGCGGCCAATTCAGCATTGGCCCGGGTCTCGCGGCCCAGGGTCGCCAGGCGTTCAAGCAGGTCACCGTGCTGCTCACGGAATGCCGAGACGCTGACCCTATCTTCGGTGTCGAGGCGGCTGCCATCGGCCAGCACCAGGCGGATTCCGGCCAGTGTGTGGTAGGTGTTCTGCGCCGTACCGCAGCACATGCCGCTGGCGTTGTTGGCGACGATGCCGCCGATCTTGCAGGCGTTGATCGACGCAGGGTCAGGGCCTATCTTGCGTCCGAACGGTGCCAGCCAGGCGTTGGCCTGGGCGCCGATTACCCCAGGTTGCAGGCGGATTTGCATACCTTGGCCGCGAATCTCGCGACCGTTCCAGTTGTCGCCGAGCACGATCAATACTGAATCGCTGATGGCCTGACCGGAAAGGCTGGTGCCAGCGGCGCGAAAGGTCACCGGTACGCGGTCGCGCTGGGCCAGTTGCAGCAGGTCGACTACTTCCTCTTCCGACTCTACGCGGATGACCAGCTGTGGGATCAGTCGGTAAAAGCTGGCGTCGGTGCCGAATGCCAGAGTGGAAAGCGCATCGTCGAAGCGCCGATCTTTCGGGATCAGCCGTGCGACATCATCAAGGAACGCTGCGGGCAGACTCATTGGTCCTCCAGGATCAACACCACCAAGTCTTTCGGGCCGTGGGCACCGTAGGCCAGTACCTGTTCGATGTCGGCGGTCTTCGACGGACCGGATACCAGCAGGGCGTTGGTGGGCATGCCTTGGGCCCAGGCGAATTGCTGCTGGACCTGATAGAAATTATCGTAAATCTCACTGGCCTTGAGCAGGGCGAAATGCACCGGCGGCACCAGGCTCATCAGGCGCGGCTCTTCCCGCGTTGGCCAGAGAATCAAGCTACCGGTTGCGGCGATAGCGCCCAGGGTTGTTGTAAGACTGGCTGGGGTGTCATTGAACAGCTCGGCTTTCCACTCTTCTACCGGACGGTTGTAGGCTTTTAGCACCGGCAGATGCGGATTGTTCGCCCAGTGTTCGGTAACACACCGGCCGTGGGGCGTGGTTGGGGCGATCAGCAGGCTGGGCAATGTTCGGTCTTGCAGCAGTTGCGCCAGCAACGTTGGCCAGCCGGCACCAGACGTCAGGTGGATTTCAGTGTGTACCGCTTCCATCAGCTTGCGCAGTTGCGGGATACGTTGCTCGGCAGTGTAGGTGTAGATCTCCGTCACCAGGGCTTCGTCGAAGTTGTCAGGCACCGGCGTGGTGCCCGTCAGACTATGGCGCAATTTGGCGAGGATGTTGTGCTTGGCGCTCATCAGCGATCTCCCTGTTTGGCCAGATGCTCGCGGGCCAGGTCATGCAGTGAGCGTGCGGCGGGTTTCGGCGCACTGTGGTTTTGCGTCCACGGCCCGAGGTTGTTTGGCGCCAGGGCGCGCAGACGGGTGGCGCAGAAGGCAAACAGCCGGTACAGCGTCGGTGAACTATTGAGTCGGGCCCACGCATTCCAGATAAAACGTTCCTTGCGCGAGTACTTGCTGCCTTGGCCGCGCATCACCTGATGAGGGCTATCGGGGGCTTTGACGTTCTCTTCCCGCAGGCGACGCAGCAGCGCAGGGATTGGTATTTTTACCGGGCACACTTCACCGCAGGCGCCGCACAACGACGAAGCACTGGGATGATCGGGGACTTTCGCCAGGCCGACCATATGTGGGGTGATGATTTTTCCGATAGGGCCTGGGTACACCTCGCCGTAGGCATGGCCGCCGATTCGCGTGTACACCGGGCAGTGATTCATACAGGCGCCGCAGCGGATGCAGTTGAGGGTCTGACGCAGTTCGCTGTCGGCAAAGGCCTGGCTGCGGCCGTTGTCCAGCAGTACCAGATGCACGTGCTCGGGGCCGTCCAATTCATCGGCCTTGCGCGGGCCGGAGATCATGTTGACGTAGGTGGTGATCGGCTGGCCAAGGGCCGAGCGGGTCAGCAACGACAACAGCGGTACCACATCCCGCAGGTTTTCGACGACCTTTTCTATGCCAGTGACGGCAATATGCACTGGCGGCACGGTGGTCGACATGCGCCCGTTGCCTTCGTTTTCCACCAGCAGCAGGGTGCCGGTTTCGGCCACGGCGAAGTTGACACCGGAGACGCCAATGTCGGCTTCGAAGAATTTTTGCCGCAAGACTTTACGGCCAATCTGGATCAGTTGATCGACGTCCTTGGTGTACTCCACGCCCAATTTTTCGTGGAACAGCGACGCGACCTGGCCGGCGTTCTTGTGAATGGCCGGCATGATGATGTGGGAAGGCTTCTCGTGGTCCAGTTGAACAATGAACTCGCCCATGTCCGACTCCAGGCATTCAATGCCCTGGGCGGCGAGGACGTGGTTCATGTCCATCTCTTCACTGACCATGGATTTGCCCTTGATCACCTGTGTGGCTTGGCGCTCGCGGATGATCGACAGCACGATGGCGTTGGCCTCTTCGACTGTTTGCGCCCAGTGCACCTTGACGCCGTTGCGGGTCAGGTTCTGTTCAAGCTGCTCCAGCAGGTCAGGCAATTTGGACAGCGCCCGGGCACGCACAGCATTGCCCAGGGCTCGCAGGTGTTCACGTTCGTGGGCATCGCTAAAAGACGCTGCCCGTTTGGTCATCAGCGAATCCATCGCGCTGCGAAAGTTGTTTCGCAGTTGTGCGTCACCCAATGCCTGATGGGCACGGGTGCGGAAATCTTCCGACACGTCGACGGTGGGGATCAGCGTGGCGGTGTTCATTGTGCACCCCCGGTTCGCTGCCAGAGAAAGCTGGCCAGGTGCTGACCGCGCAATGCAGCCTGCTGTTTCTCCAGGGAGCCATTGATGTTCATCAGGCAGCCGCAATCGGCGCTTAACACTTGGTGGGCGCCGGACTCTTTCAGGGCTCGGGTCTTGTCGGCGACCATCGCCCCGGAAATATCCGGCATGCGCACGCTGAACGTCCCGCCGAAACCGCAGCATTCGCTTTCGTGGCTGTGATCGACCCGCTCGACGTTGTTCAGTTGCGCCAGCAGTTCACGGCCATGCAGGTGGGTGTTCATTTCCCGGCGTGCCGAGCAAGAGGTATGCAGCGCCACCTTAACCGGTGCACCGCTGTCCTTGAGCTGGACCTTGCACACGAACAGCAGGAACTCCGCCAACTCGTAGGTGCGAGCGGCGAGGGCCTGCACCTGTTTGAGCGTTTCGGGCTCGTCCTTGAACAGGTCGGCATAGTGCTCGCGCAACATGCCCGCGCAGGAGCCTGAAGGCACCACCACCGGGTAGTCATCGGCAAACAGTGCCAGTTGTGAGCGTGCCACTTGTCGGGCCTGTTCTGTGTAACCCGAGGTGTAGGCTGGTTGCCCGCAGCAGCTTTGTCCCTGGGGGTAGTTGACGCGAATGCCTTCGCGCTCCAGCAGGTGAATCGCGTCCATCCCGGCTTCGGGATAAAACAGGTCCACTACGCAGGTACCGAACAGGTAGACCTGTTGAGGTTTTACTCCGGGGTACTGGCGCGGTTCGGCCAAGGGCGGCGCGACACGGGTGGCATTAGGCACGGCATTGTAAAAAAGCTCGCTCATCAGGCGCATTCTCCGGGTGGTCCCGGTTATCCGTCCGTGTTGGCCGCTGATTGCTCGGCGGCCTTACAGACCGGGTTGTGAATAGCTGACGCCGGAATCGCTGTCCGGCGTCGGTTCTTACCCTAATCCCTGCACGGCTTAGTGCACCAGCATGCCGGTGAGCCAGTAGGCCTGGGCCAGGGTGATCAGCCCGACAATCGTGGCGAAGAACAGGCTGTGCTTGAGGGTGAAGCGGAACAGGTCGGACTCTTTGCCCACCAAGCCTGTTGCTGCGCAGGCCACGGCGATCGATTGTGGGGAAATCATCTTGCCGGTCACGCCGCCGCTGGTATTTGCCGCGACCAGCAGGGTGTCGCTGACACCAATCTGGTGGGCGGTGGTGGCTTGCAGGGAGCTGAACAGGGCGTTGGACGACGTGTCGGAACCGGTCAGGAATACCCCCAGCCAACCGAGGAATGGTGAGAAGAAGGGAAATGCTGCGCCGGTACCGGCCAGGACCAGGGCCATGGTCGACGACATGCCGGAGTAGTTGGTAACAAACGCGAACGCCAGCACCATGCCGATGGACAGGATTGGCCAACGCAACTCGTAGAAGGTCTCTTTCAAAGTGGTCAGACCAGTTTTGAAATCGATTTTCAGCACTGCCATAGAGATCAGTGCCGAGAAGAAAATGGCCGTGCCGGTGGCGGAAATAGGGTCCAGTTTGAACACCGCAGGAATGGCGGTCGGGTTGGTGACGATCGGGGCAACCTTGACCACCAGTTGGTCCAGGTGGGGGATCGCGAAATTGAAGACCCAGCTGTACATCGAGCCGCCAGCAGCGAACATCGCCTTGAATGGTTTGAGGGTCCAGATGGTGACCAGTACCGTCAGAATCAGGAACGGTGACCAGGCTTTGAAAATTTCCCCAAGGCTGTAGGGCGAAGCCACGGAAGTACGAGGTTGGCCGAAACCGCCGACGCGGGCAGTGACGGCTGCGCTGGAGGTTGCCCCGGCAATTTGTGCGCCTGCGGTGCGCTTGGGTTGCCAGACTTTCAGGAACAGGGTCAAGGAAATCAGGCTGGCCAGGGCCGAGGTGATGTCCGGCAGTTCCGGGCCGATGAAGTTAGAGGTGAAGTACTGGGTGATGGCGAAGCTCAGGCCCGCCACCAGTGCTGCCGGCCAGGTTTCTTTGACGCCGCGTAGGCCGTCCATCATGAATACTAGCCAGAACGGCACGAACAGCGACAGCAGCGGCAATTGGCGACCGGTCATGGCGCCAATCTTGAAGGCGTCGATGCCCGTCACCTGGCCGGCAACGATGATCGGGATACCCAGCGCGCCGAAGGCCACGGGCGCGGTGTTGGCAATCAGGCACAGGCCGGCGGCGTACAGGGGGTTGAAGCCCAGTCCTACCAACAGTGCGGCGGTAATCGCTACCGGAGCACCGAAACCGGCTGCACCTTCGAGGAATGCGCCGAAGCAGAAGCCAATCAGCAGCACTTGCAGGCGCTGGTCGTCGGTAATCGACAGCACGGAGCTGCGGATAACTTCGAACTGGCCGCTCTTGACCGTCAGTTTGTAGAGGAATACGGCGGCGACAATGATCCAGGCGATCGGCCATAGGCCGTAGGCAAATCCATAGCCAGCAGCGGCGAGCGCCATGTCTACCGGCATCTGGAAGGCGAAGATCGCCACCAGGATCGACAGTGCCAATGTGATGCTGCCCGCGACGTGGCCTTTAAGGCGAAACACGGCCAGGGCCAGGAAGAAAAATACGATGGGAATAACGGCGGCCAATGCGGACAAGCCGAGGCTGCCGAGTGGACTGTAGAGCTGTTGCCAGGTTTGCATATGGGGTGGCCCCTAATTGTTGTTGGTCATGCACTGTGCAGCTGATTTGGTTAATTGGTAATACCAATATACAATCGCTGTTGGCTAGGTTAAAAGCCTTGGGGCCGATGTGTCAATTTGTCGCTTGTGAAACTTTGGTCGAATGCTGGGGGGGCAAATGATCTGGGCGGCTAAATCAAAGGGGCTCTGATAGGTGCCGGCAGCGCGGCAATAGGCCAGAATAGAGAGCTCGGCGACTTGGTCGGGATGGTGGAGAGTGAGTTATGGGGTTTGATCAGGTGCGTCAGCGCCGTTTGTCTGACGATATTGTCGAGCAGCTTGAGGGGATGATCCTTGAGGGCACGTTGAAGTCGGGCGAACGCTTGCCGGCCGAGCGCGCACTGGCCGAGCAGTTCGGCGTGTCACGCCCGTCGTTGCGTGAGGCGATTCAGAAGCTGTCCGCCAAAGGTTTGTTGGTCAGTCGCCAGGGCGGTGGCAACTATGTGGTTGAAACCCTGGGCTCAACCTTCAGTGATCCGCTGCTGTGCCTGCTGGAAAATAACCCGGAAGCCCAGCGTGATCTGCTGGAGTTTCGCCAGACCCTCGAAGCGTCTTGCGCCTATTACGCTGCACAGCGCGCCACCGAAGTGGACCGCGAGCGGCTGACCGCCGCCTTTGAAACATTGCAGGATTGCTACACGCGGGTTGATGAAGTGAGCCGGGCGGAAGAGGGGGCGGCGGACGCCAGGTTTCACCTGGCCATCGCCGAGGCCAGCCACAACGCAGTGCTGCTGCACACCATTCGCGGCCTGTTCGACCTGCTCAAGCGCAACGTGGTCACCAACATTGGCGGCATGTACCAGCAGCGCACAGAAACCCGGGACATGCTGATCAGTCAGCACCGGGATTTGTACCTGGCAATTATCGAGGGGAGAGCCGAGCAGGCGCGGGAAGTCTCCACGCGTCACCTGCTGTATGTGCAGGAAGTGTTGGAGGAAGTGCGTCAGGAGGTTCAGCGCATGGCTCGGGCGGAGCGGCGTAAAGGGGTGTGATTGTTTAATGCAAAAAATCGCAGCCTGCGGTAGCTCTTTCAGGAGCGGCCGCTGGCTGCGATCTTTTCAATCGCGCCACATATTTAGAGCGAAAGATTAATCTTCCTTGCCCTTGTTACGTACGGCACGCTGCAATTCTCGGTCGGAATCGCGCTCGCGCTCGGTGTCACGCTTGTCGTATTCCTTCTTGCCCTTGCCCAGAGCGATTTCGCACTTGACCAAGTGCTTGCTCCAGTACCACGACAGGCAGATGCACGCGTAACCCTTTTGTTGCACGGCGGCGGCCAGCTTCTCCAGTTCGCGGGCATTGAGCAACAGCTTGCGGGTGCGTACCGGGTCGGCGATGACGTGGGTGCTGGCAGCGGTCAGCGGCGTGATATGGCTGCCGAGCAGCCACGCTTCGCCATCCTTGAGCAGCACATAACTGTCGACCAGCTGTAGCTTGCTGGCACGCAGACTCTTTACTTCCCAGCCGGCCAGGACCAGACCAGCTTCGAACCGATGCTCGATGAAGTAATCGTGTCGCGCCTTTTTATTTTGCGCGATGGTCCCTGTAGGGTGTTTCTTTTGTTTAGCCATAGGGGCGGCATTATAGGGAGTTGCGAGCGTATCGGCTACGGTCAACCTGCGTGCTTGAGCGTGTTGGCTGAATCCCGGACAATACGCGCTCTTCTTTAGATTTCTTTCTTTCGCGAATCATGTAGTTCTTTCGCGATGTTTGCCGCTCAGCTGTGGAAATAACGCTCACATGACGACGCATATTCAACGCTCGGCCCTGTTGCCCTATCCGGCGCAAGCGCTCTATGACCTGGTTAACGATGTGGAGCGTTACCCGGAATTCCTGCCCTGGTGTTCGTCTGCCGAGGTGCTGGAGAGCAGCGATGAACACATGCGTGCCAGTCTGGCAGTGGCCAAGGGCGGGCTCAGTCAGCATTTCGTTACACGTAATACGTTGGTGCCGGGCCACTCCATCGAGATGAATCTGGAGGAAGGGCCGTTCAGCCAGTTGCATGGCGTCTGGGTGTTCAAGCCCTTGGGGGAGAAAGCCTGCAAGATCAGCCTGGACCTGGCGTTCGATTATGCCGGTCCTATCGTGCGAGCTACGCTCGGGCCGCTGTTCAATCAGGCGGCGAACACGTTGGTGGATGCGTTCTGCCAACGGGCCAAGCAATTGCATGGTTGAGTCATTGATCGAAATTGAGGTGGTATACGCCGCCGTGGATCGTCAGGTGTTGTTGATGCTGGCGGTTGCATCGGGCACGAGTGTGAGGGCGGCAGTGCTGGCGTCGGGGGTTGCGGCGCAGTTTCCTGAGCTGGATCTGACGGGCTGTCCATTGGGAATCTTTGGGAAAGTCGTAGCCGACGCCGATGTTCGTACTGTGCAAGCCGGGGATCGCATTGAGATATACCGGCCTTTGATGGCTGATCCGAAAGAAGTTCGCCGGTTGCGTGCGGCCAAGGCCGCCAGCGCGAAGCAGCAGACTCGGTGATTTGTGAAACCACAGGCAACAAAAAGCCCGGCATGCCGGGCTTTTTGTTGGGCGTTTAAACTTACTGCGGGCTGGAATCCAAAGGTTCTGGAGTTGGCACCGGAACAGTTTGCACACCGTCGACGTCTTTCTGGATTTTATCCAGCAAGGAGCCTGGCTTGGCTGGCACCTCGGACTTTGGCTGTTCGCCATTCTGCGCAGGCGCAGTGACGTTGGTGCCGCTGTCCTTGCCCAGCAGGGCTTCATCGCGGCTTACGCCAGGCATGAAGTCACCGGACAGGCTGCTGAGCTGGTCATTGCCGTTGAAGATGACACTGACGCGCTCCTGTTGGCGTTCCCCGCCTCCAGGCTGCAGGCTATAGAGATAATCCCAGCGATCGGCATGGAATGTGTCAGTCAGCAGGGGATTGCCCATAATAAACCGTACTTGCCGTCGGGTCATTCCCGGGCGTAACTGGTCTATCATGTCCTGCGTGACGACATTGCCCTGCTGGATGTCGATTTTGTAAACCCCGGGGAATGAACAACCGGCGAGTGCGAGCAGTCCCACAAAGGTGAAACTGGTTAGCAAGAGCTTGGTGTTTTGCATCGGTGGGCGACTTCCACTATCTTGGCTGGGACAACGTAAACGCCGATCATACCCGTATTAAGAGAAGCTGCGAAGCAGCATCCGCGAGAAAGCTGACCATGGTTGAAAATAGCGAACTTCGTAAAGCCGGCCTTAAAGTGACCCTGCCACGGGTCAAAATTCTACAAATGCTCGATTCTGCTGAGCAGCGCCACATGAGTGCTGAGGATGTTTACAAGGCGCTCATGGAGTCTAACGAGGATGTCGGCCTGGCCACGGTTTACCGTGTACTGACCCAGTTTGAAGCCGCAGGGCTGGTAGTTCGTCATAATTTCGACGGCGGTCATGCAGTATTCGAATTGGCTGACAGCGGCCACCACGACCATATGGTCGATGTGGAAACTGGCGAAGTTGTCGAATTCGTCAGCCCGGAAATCGAGAAGCTCCAGAATGCTATCGCCGAGGCGCACGGAGTCGAATTGGTGGATCACAATTTGGTTCTGTACATCCGTAAGAAAAAGTAAGAAAACTACGCAGATTCGCTTTGCGAAACGATCGAAGGCGACCTTAGGGTCGCCTTCGTGCTTTGTGTCGGGAGGGAAATGGTCTGTAAGGCTTGGCTCAGGCCTTCGCGGTAACGACCATTTTTTTCGCGTGGGCCAGGGATTCCTTGGTCAGGTCGATACCGCCGAGCATGCGCGCCACCTCTTCCACCCGCTCGGTCTTGTTCAGCTTGGACACGGCAGTATGGGTTGCGTCGCTGCCTCGCACCTTATGTACAAACAGGTGCTGATGCCCTTGCGCAGCCACCTGTGGCAAGTGGGTAACGGTCAATACTTGCCCGCGATCACCCAGCCGGCGCAGAAGTTGGCCGACAATTTCGGCTGTCGGCCCGCCGATCCCCACGTCCACCTCGTCGAATACCAGTGTCGGAACCCGTGAGGTCTGAGCGGTAATGACCTGGATCGCCAGGCTGATCCGCGATAGCTCGCCACCGGATGCGACCTTTGCCAGCGCTTTCAACGGTTGGCCAGGGTTTGCGCTAACCAGTAGCTCCACCTGCTCCAGGCCATTGGGCAGCAATTCATTACTGGTATTGGCGTGCAGTTCAATGGTGAAGCGCCCGCCAGGCATGCCCAGGCGTTGAATCTCCTGCTCCACCGCGCAGGCCAGGCCGGTGGCCGCCTGATGCCGCAGATCGCTCAGTTCACGGGCTTTCTCTTGATAATGACGTGCGAAGGAGGCCAGTTCGTCCGCCAGGCGTTCGATGGATTCATCGTTGGCATTTAGTGTTTCGATTTCATCCAGCAGCTTCTGCTGCATGGTCGCCACTTCGGTTGGCTGGATTCGATGCTTGCGCGCCAGTGTGTAGATAGTGTCCAGGCGCTCTTCTATCTCTTGCAGGCGCGCTGGGTCGGCGTCGAAATGGTCAAGGAACCGGTTCAGCTCACCCACGGCCTCTTCCACCTGAATCTGCGCGCTGGTCAGCAGGGTCGTGGCTTCATTCAGCGAGCCGGAGGAATTGTTCACGCTCGACAGGCGATTGAGGCTGGCGGTCAGTGCGTTAAGCACATTTCCGGAATCGCTCTCGCTGCACTGCTCGACCACTTGTCGGCAAATACCCAGCAGGGTTTCTGCATTGGTCAGATTCTTGTGCTCTTGCTCCAGTTGCTCCAGCTCTGTGTCGCCCAGCCCCAGGCTTTCCAGTTCTTCCAGCTGATAGCTGAGCAATTGGTGGCGGGCGCGCTGCTCGTCGCCGGAGTTGGAGAGGCGTTCCAGCTCCTGGCGGGTCTGGCGCCAGCGCTGTGCGGCCAATTGCACTTGGCGCGCAAGGTCGGTTGCGCCAGCGTATTCGTCGAGAAGGCGGCGGTGGGTGTCGGTTTTCAGCAGGGACTGGTGTTCATGCTGGCTGTGGATGTCAATCAGCAACTCGCCCAGGGCTTTCAAGTCGCCAAGAGGGCAGGGCGTGCCGTTGATATAGCCGCGTGAGCGCCCTTCGGCGGTGATCACGCGGCGCAGGATGCATGGGCCATCGCTATCAAGATCGCGCTCGGCAAGCCAGGCGCCGGCTTCCGGGATATCCGCCAGGTCAAAGGTCGCGAGAATGTCGGTTTTGTCGGCGCCTGGACGAACCACGCCGCTGTCGGCGCGATCGCCCAGGGTGAGACCCAGGGCATCAAGCATGATCGACTTGCCGGCGCCGGTTTCGCCTGTGATTACGCTCATCCCGCGATCCAGTTCAAGATCCAGGTGCTCAACGATGGCGTAGTTGTGTACAGACAGGTGCACCAGCATGACGGCCGCTCCCAAGCTTAAGGTATGGTTATTTATACAGTGTTTTGTTCTTGGCTGACAATCCTGCCGCTTAGCTCGATTCACTTGGTGATAGGTGTTTTTTATTGCATCAAGGAATGAGTCGGGGAAATTGATCCAAGACATGCCAAAGACATTCGTGCCCTTGAACCTGAAAATTGTGGCCCCATATACCGGAACAGAAGCGCGAGTCGAGTTCGCGCACGATTTTGAAAGGAGAAATCTATGGCTGACGAACAGACGCTGGATACGCAAAATCTAGACGCCAACCAGGCCTCGCAAGCATCGGGTGAAGACCTGGCGGCTCGTGTGCAAGTGCTCGAAGAGCAACTGGCAGGCGCTCAGGATCAGGCTTTGCGTGTTGCGGCCGATCTGCAGAACGTCCGCCGTCGCGCTGAGCAGGATGTAGAAAAAGCCCACAAGTTTGCTCTGGAAAAATTTGCCGGGGATCTGTTGCCGATCATCGACAGCCTGGAGCGTGGCCTGGAGTTGTCCAGCCCGGACGATGAAAACATCCGCCCCATGCGTGAAGGGATCGAACTGACCCTGAAAATGTTCCAGGACACCCTGAAGCGTTATCAGTTGGAAGCCATCGATCCGCAAGGCGGTGAGCCGTTCAACGCTGAGCATCACCAGGCAATGGCGATGCAGGAAAGCGCAGATGTTGAGCCTGGCAGCGTATTGAAGGTGTTTCAGAAGGGTTATCAGCTCAACGGTCGCTTGTTGCGTCCGGCGATGGTGGTGGTGAGCAAGGCTCCTGCACCGGTTGCACCTTCGATTGATGAGCAAGCTTGAAATTAGCCGCAAGGCCCCCATTTATAAGTCAAGCGTTTAAGTGCTACCGCAGTTAGCCACCACTGCTGCGGCAACCAAATCCAAAGTTTCGGGAGAGTAAATCATGGGCAAAATTATCGGTATCGACCTGGGGACTACCAACTCCTGCGTCTCCGTGCTGGAAAACGGCGTATCCAAAGTTATTGAAAACGCCGAAGGCGCGCGCACCACTCCGTCCATCGTGGCCTATGCCAGCGACGGCGAAATCCTGGTGGGCCAGTCTGCCAAGCGTCAGGCTGTGACCAATCCGCATAACACCCTGTACGCGGTGAAGCGTCTGATCGGTCGTAAGTTCGACGAAGAAGTCGTACAGAAAGACATCAAGATGGTCCCTTACAAAATCGCCAAGGCTGACAACGGTGACGCCTGGGTTGAAGTAAACGGCCAGAAAATGTCGCCGCCACAAATCTCGGCTGAAATCTTGAAAAAGATGAAAAAGACCGCCGAAGACTACCTCGGTGAAGCAGTGACTGAAGCGGTCATTACCGTTCCGGCCTACTTCAATGACAGTCAGCGTCAGGCGACCAAAGATGCCGGCCGTATTGCTGGTCTGGACGTAAAACGTATCATCAACGAACCAACCGCGGCCGCTCTGGCTTACGGTATGGACAAGGCTCGGGGCGACCATACTGTGATCGTTTATGACCTGGGTGGCGGTACTTTCGACGTTTCCGTGATCGAAATCGCTGAAGTCGACGGCGAGCACCAGTTCGAAGTGTTGGCCACCAACGGTGACACGTTCCTGGGTGGTGAAGACTTCGACATTCGTCTGATCGACTACCTCGTTGACGAATTCAAGAAAGAAAGCGGCATGAACCTCAAGGGTGACCCGCTGGCGATGCAGCGCCTGAAGGAAGCTGCTGAGAAGGCCAAGATCGAACTGTCTTCGAGCCTGCAGACTGACGTGAACCTGCCGTACATCACTGCAGACGCCACCGGTCCTAAGCACTTGAACGTGAAGATTTCCCGCGCCAAGCTGGAATCGCTGGTTGAAGACCTGGTTCAACGCACCATCGAGCCTTGCCGCATTGCTCTGAAAGACTCGGGTATCGAAGTTGGCAAGATCGACGATGTGATCCTGGTCGGCGGTCAGACCCGTATGCCACTGGTTCAGAAGCTGGTGACTGAGTTCTTCGGTAAAGAAGCGCGTAAAGACGTCAACCCGGACGAAGCGGTTGCCATGGGTGCTGCCATCCAGGGCGCGGTATTGGCCGGCGACGTGAAAGACGTTCTGCTGCTGGACGTAAGCCCGTTGACCCTGGGTATCGAAACCATGGGCGGCGTGATGACTGCGCTGATCGAGAAAAACACCACGATTCCTACCAAAAAATCGCAAGTGTTCTCGACTGCCGACGACAACCAGGGCGCTGTGACCATTCACGTGCTGCAAGGCGAGCGTAAGCAAGCTGGTCAGAACAAATCCCTGGGCAAGTTCGACCTGGCCGAGATTCCACCAGCACCACGTGGCGTGCCACAAATTGAAGTGACCTTCGATATCGACGCTAACGGCATTCTGCACGTAGGCGCCAAAGACAAGGCCACCGGCAAGACTCAGTCGATCGTGATCAAGGCCAACTCCGGTCTGTCCGAGGAAGAAATTCAGCAGATGATTCGCGATGCTGAAACCAACGCCGAGGAAGATCGCAAGTTCGAAGAGCTGGCAGCTGCCCGTAACCAGGGTGATGCACTGGTTCACTCGACTCGCAAAATGGTCGCTGATGCTGGCGACAAAGTGACTGGCGAAGAGAAAACTGCGATCGAAGCTGCTGTAGTTGCCCTGGAAGCCGCCGTAAAAGGCGACGACAAGGCAGCTATCGAAGCCAAGGTTGAGGAACTGTCAAAGGTCTCCGCGCCAGTGGCTCAGAAGATGTATGCCGAGCAAGGCCAGCCGGCTGATGGCGCTGCGCAGCAAGCAGAGCCTGAAGCCAAGCACGACGATGTTGTCGATGCCGAGTTCGAAGAAGTCAAAGAAAACAAGTAAGCAGTAAGTTGGTCGGCCGGTTGACCGCTTTCAGGCGGTGACTGGTAGGATGTCGCCGCGCGGGAGCTTGCTCCCGCGTTGGCGTGTCTGGGGCACGCGAATTTTTACAGCATGCGACAGCGTTCGGATGCTGGCGGTGTGATCGGGGATGCTCCTGCTTTCCGAGCGACAGTCGCCGCTTTTTTGGCTGGGTTCCTGGCTGAAAACATTTAAGACCAGGATCGTTGAATTGACGTGAGTTGGGTCCGGGCCTGTATTGGGGCTCAACGAGTTTGGCGAGGCTCAGGAGGGGTTTGCCGAACGTCCTTAAGAGTGCAAAGACTTATGGCAAAGCGTGACTATTACATAGTGTTGGGTGTGGAGCGCGGTTCCAGCGAGGCGGACCTGAAAAAGGCTTACCGTCGCCTGGCGATGAAGCACCACCCGGACCGTAATCCGGATAACAAAGAATCCGAAGATTTGTTCAAAGAGGCCAACGAGGCCTACGAGTGCCTGTGTGATCCAAACAAGCGGGCGGCCTACGATCAGTATGGCCACGCTGGCGTTGATCCAAGCATGGGTGGCGGCGGTGCCGGTTTTGGCGGCCAGAACTTCTCCGATATTTTCGGCGACGTGTTCAGTGACTTCTTTGGTGGTGGTCGTGGCGGTCAGCGTGGCGGTGCCCAGCGTGGTAGCGACCTGCGCTACACCCTTGAGCTGAACCTCGAAGAAGCAGTGCGTGGCACCAGCGTCAATATCCGTGTGCCGACACTGGTCAACTGCAAGTCGTGCGACGGTGCGGGCGCCAAGAAAGGCTCCTCGCCGATCACTTGCCCGACCTGTGGTGGTATCGGTCAGGTTCGCATGCAGCAAGGCTTCTTCTCGGTGCAGCAAACCTGCCCGCGCTGCCATGGCCAGGGCAAGATCATTTCCGATCCGTGCGACTCCTGCCACGGTGAAGGCCGTGTCGAAGAGTACAAGACCCTTTCGGTGAAAGTGCCATCGGGTGTTGATACCGGTGACCGCATTCGCCTGTCGGGTGAGGGTGAGGCGGGCGCGCAAGGTGGTCCCGCGGGCGACCTGTACGTGGTGATCAATGTGCGTGAGCACGCTATCTTCCAGCGCGACGGTAAACATCTGTTTTGTGAAGTGCCGATCAGCTTCGTCGATGCGGCTCTGGGTGGTGAGTTGGAGATTCCGACACTGGATGGTCGGGTCAAACTCAAAATTCCCGAGGGTACGCAGACCGGCAAGCAGTTCCGTATCCGTGGCAAAGGCGTTGCGCCGGTGCGCGGTGGTGGTGCTGGCGACTTGATGTGTCGTGTGGCGGTAGAGACGCCGGTCAACCTCGGTCGTCGTCAGCGCGAGCTGCTGGAAGAGTTGCGCAGTTCCCTGGCGGGCGATGACACTCATTCGCCCAAGACTGCTGGCTGGTTTGAAGGCGTGAAGCGCTTCTTCGGCGACCTGTAAGGACGTGAGTATGCGACGTATAGCTGTGATGGGCGCGGCCGGACGCATGGGCAAGAACCTGGTTGAGGCGGTGCAGCAGCGCTCGCCTCTGTCGGGTCTGACGGCGGCGATCGTTCGGCCGGACAGCACACTGATCGGCGCCGATGCCGGTGAGTTGGCATCGCTGGGCAGGATCGGTGTGTCGTTGTCCGGTAGCCTGGAAAAGGTTATTGATGAGTTCGATGTGTTGATCGATTTCACGCTTCCAGAGGTGATGCTGAAAAACCTGGCGTTCTGCCGCAAGGCGGGCAAGGCCATGGTCATTGGCACCACCGGCTTGAATGCCGAGCAAAAGCAGCTGTTGGTTGCAGCGGGTAAGGATATCCCGATTGTGTTTGCTGCCAACTTCAGTGTTGGTGTCAATCTGTCGCTGAAGTTGCTCGACATGGCAGCTCGTGTGTTGGGTGATGATGCGGACATCGAAATTATCGAAGCTCATCACCGGCACAAGGTCGATGCGCCGTCGGGTACGGCGATGCGCATGGGTGAAGTGATCGCCGATGCGCTGGGCCGTGATCTTTCGAAAGTGGCGGTGTATGGCCGCGAAGGCCATACCGGCGTGCGCGATCGTGAAACCATCGGCTTTGCTACCGTTCGCGGCGGTGATGTGGTGGGTGATCACACGGTGTTGTTCGCGGCAGAGGGTGAGCGCCTTGAGATCACGCACAAGGCTTCCAGTCGTATGACTTTCGCCAAGGGTGCGGTGCGTGCGGCGTTGTGGTTGGACGGTCGTGAGCCTGGCCTGTACGACATGCAAGATGTGCTTGAACTGCGTTAAGCAGTAGCTAAAACAGGGCTCAGGCATTAACCTTGGGCCCTGTTTTTACCCGCTAAGCGATGTCCTGTCGCATTCCCCTGCCTTTAAGGCTCATTAGCGGTGGACCAAAAAAGCCTTTTTCTGTAAGCTACAGCTTTAGTGTGTCCACTAAAAGCGCGCAGAATAATTCAGTGAAGAAGCGGGGTGACGTGTCCATACGTCACTCCGCTTTTTTGCAACCTGCGATCGCCCTTTCAGGCTTTATTTACGGGAGGTCTTCTTGACTAAGCCAGCCATACTCGCCCTTGCTGATGGCAGCATTTTTCGCGGCGAAGCCATTGGAGCCGACGGTCAGACCGTTGGAGAGGTGGTGTTCAACACCGCCATGACCGGCTATCAGGAAATCCTTACCGATCCTTCCTACGCCCAACAGATCGTTACCCTGACCTATCCGCACATCGGTAATACCGGCACTACGCCGCAAGATGCCGAGTCTGATCGTGTCTGGTCGGCCGGTCTGGTTATTCGTGACCTGCCACTGGTTGCGAGCAACTGGCGTAGCACGATGTCCCTGTCCGATTACCTGAAAGCCAACAACGTAGTGGCCATCGCAGGTATTGATACGCGTCGCCTGACACGCATCCTGCGTGAAAAAGGCTCGCAGAGCGGCTGCATCATGGCCGGTGACAATATTTCCGAAGCAGCAGCGATTGCCGCGGCGCAAGGTTTCCCTGGCCTGAAAGGCATGGACCTGGCGAAAGTTGTCAGTACTAAGGAAAAGTACGAGTGGCGCTCCACTGTCTGGGACTTGAAGACCGACAGCCATGCCACCATCGAAGCCTCCGAGCTGCCGTATCACGTAGTGGCTTACGACTACGGTATCAAGCACAACATCTTGCGCATGCTGGTCGAGCGCGGTTGCCGCGTGACCGTGGTGCCGGCGCAAACCCCGGCCAGCGACGTACTGGCCTTGCAGCCGGACGGTGTGTTCCTGTCCAACGGCCCGGGTGACCCGGAGCCTTGCGACTATGCGATTCAGGCCATCAAGGACGTGTTGGAGACCGAGATTCCGGTATTCGGCATTTGCCTGGGTCACCAGCTGTTGGCTCTGGCCTCCGGTGCCAAGACCCTGAAAATGGGCCACGGCCATCACGGTGCCAACCACCCGGTGCAGGACCTGGATACCGGCGTCGTCATGATCACCAGCCAGAACCACGGTTTTGCGGTGGATGAAGCGACCTTGCCGGGCAACGTCCGAGCGATTCACAAGTCGCTGTTCGACGGCTCCCTGCAAGGTATCGAGCGCACAGACAAGAGCGCGTTCAGCTTCCAGGGCCACCCTGAAGCAAGCCCAGGCCCGAACGACGTAGCGCCGCTGTTCGACCGTTTCATCAATGAGATGGCCAAGCGACGCTAAATGAGTGGCCTGAGGGCGGCACGGGAAACCGGCGGCCCCCTCAGGCTCTTCAAGGATTGTTCAAGACGGCTTGCCGACTGACCTGCGGATTTGAGTGACAAACCCATGCCAAAACGTACAGACATAAAAAGCATCCTGATTCTCGGCGCTGGCCCGATCGTGATCGGCCAGGCCTGCGAATTCGACTACTCCGGCGCCCAGGCCTGTAAAGCCCTGCGCGAGGAGGGTTACCGCGTCATCCTGGTGAACTCCAACCCAGCCACCATCATGACCGATCCGGACATGGCCGACGCCACCTATATCGAGCCGATCAAGTGGCAGACCGTTGCCAAGATTATCGAAAAAGAGCGTCCGGACGCACTGCTGCCAACCATGGGCGGCCAGACTGCACTGAACTGCGCCCTGGACCTGGAGCGCGAAGGCGTTCTGGAAAAGTTCGGCGTAGAGATGATCGGCGCCAATGCCGACACCATCGACAAGGCTGAAGACCGGTCGCGTTTCGACAAGGCGATGAAGTCCATCGGCCTTGATTGCCCGCGCTCGGGTATCGCCCACAACATGGAAGAGGCCAACGTGGTCCTCGAGAAGCTTGGCTTCCCGTGCATCATCCGTCCGTCCTTCACCATGGGCGGTACCGGTGGCGGTATCGCTTACAACCGTGAAGAGTTCGAAGAAATCTGCGCTCGTGGTCTGGACCTGTCGCCGACCAAAGAGCTGCTGATCGACGAATCCTTGATCGGCTGGAAAGAATACGAGATGGAGGTTGTCCGCGACAAAAAGGACAACTGCATCATCGTTTGCTCCATTGAAAACTTTGACCCGATGGGTGTGCACACTGGTGATTCGATCACCGTGGCTCCTGCACAAACCCTGACCGACAAGGAATACCAGATCCTGCGTAATGCCTCCCTGGCGGTACTGCGTGAGATCGGCGTGGAAACTGGTGGCTCCAACGTTCAGTTCGGTATCTGCCCGAACACCGGCCGTATGGTCGTGATCGAGATGAATCCGCGTGTTTCGCGCTCTTCGGCCCTGGCGTCGAAAGCCACTGGCTTCCCGATTGCCAAGATCGCGGCCAAGCTGGCTGTGGGTTATACCCTGGACGAGCTGTCGAACGACATCACCGGCGGCAAGACCCCGGCGTCCTTCGAGCCGTCCATCGACTATGTTGTGACCAAGCTACCGCGTTTTGCCTTCGAAAAATTCCCGAAAGCCGACGCCCGCCTGACCACTCAGATGAAGTCGGTGGGTGAAGTCATGGCCATCGGTCGGACCTTCCAGGAGTCCCTGCAGAAAGCCCTGCGCGGCCTGGAAGTGGGCGTTTGCGGCCTGGACGAGAAGCTCGACCTGAGCAATCCGGAAAGTATGAGCGTGCTCAAGCGTGAGCTGACCGTGCCGGGCGCCGAGCGTATCTGGTACGTGGCTGATGCCTTCCGCGCCGGCATGACCGTCGAAGAGATCTTCGGCATGAACATGATCGACCCGTGGTTCCTGGTACAGATCGAAGACCTGATCAAGGACGAAGAGAAGGTCAAGACCCTGGGTCTGGCCAGCATCGACCGCGACATGATGTACAAGCTCAAGCGCAAGGGCTTCTCCGATATGCGCCTGGCCAAGCTGCTGGGCGTCACCGAGAAAAGCCTGCGTCGCCACCGTCACAAGCTTGAGGTGTACCCGGTCTATAAGCGCGTTGACACCTGCGCCGCCGAGTTTGCCACCGACACCGCTTATCTCTACTCGACGTACGAGGAAGAGTGCGAAGCCGCACCGTCGGGCCGCGACAAGATCATGATCCTTGGCGGTGGTCCCAACCGTATCGGTCAGGGCATCGAGTTCGATTACTGCTGCGTACACGCGGCACTGGCCCTGCGCGCAGACGGTTACGAGACCATCATGGTCAACTGCAACCCTGAAACCGTTTCCACTGACTACGACACCTCGGATCGCCTGTACTTTGAACCAGTGACCCTGGAAGACGTGCTGGAAATCGTTCGGGTAGAGAAGCCAAAAGGCGTGATCGTCCAGTACGGCGGCCAAACCCCGCTGAAATTGGCTCGTGCCCTGGAAGAGGCCGGCGTACCGATCATCGGCACCAGCCCTGACGCCATTGACCGTGCCGAAGACCGTGAGCGCTTCCAGCAGATGGTCGAGCGCCTGAACTTGCGTCAACCGCCAAACTCCACCGTGCGCAGCGAAGACGAAGCCATCCGTGCAGCCAGCAAGATCGGTTACCCGCTGGTGGTGCGTCCGTCCTACGTACTGGGCGGCCGGGCGATGGAAATCGTCTACGAGGAAGAAGAGCTCAAGCGTTACCTGCGCGATGCGGTGAAAGTCTCCAACGACAGCCCGGTGCTGCTGGACCACTTCCTCAACTGCGCCATCGAAATGGACGTGGATGCGATCTGCGACGGTACCGACGTAGTGATCGGCGCGATCATGCAGCACATCGAACAAGCGGGTGTTCACTCGGGTGACTCCGCTTGCTCGCTGCCGCCGTATTCGCTGCCATCGCACATCCAGGACGAGATGCGCGAACAGGTCAAGAAAATGGCCCTGGAGTTGGGTGTGGTAGGTCTGATGAACGTACAGTTGGCGCTGCAAGGCGAAGACATCTACGTCATCGAAGTCAACCCGCGTGCTTCCCGTACCGTGCCGTTTGTTTCCAAGTGCATCGGTGTTTCCCTGGCAATGATTGCCGCACGTGTGATGGCCGGTAAGACCTTGAAGGAAATCGGCTTCACCAAGGAAATCATTCCGAACTTCTACAGTGTGAAAGAGGCGGTGTTCCCATTCGCCAAATTCCCTGGAGTGGACCCGATCCTGGGCCCAGAGATGAAGTCTACCGGTGAAGTGATGGGTGTGGGCGACACCTTCGGTGAAGCGTTCGCCAAGGCCCAGATGGGCGCGAGCGAAGTGCTGCCGACCGGCGGTACTGCCTTCATCAGCGTGCGTGATGATGACAAGCCGCTGGTTGCAGGCGTGGCCCGTGATCTGATCAACTTGGGCTTTGAAATCGTGGCTACTGTCGGGACTGCCAAGCTGATCGAGGCGGCAGGCCTGAAGGTGCGTCGCGTGAACAAGGTGACGGAAGGCCGTCCACACGTGGTCGACATGATCAAGAATGACGAAGTCACTCTGATCATCAACACCACCGAAGGTCGCCAGTCGATTGCGGACTCCTACTCCATTCGTCGTAACGCCTTGCAGCACAAAATCTATTGCACCACCACCATTGCTGCTGGCGAAGCTATCTGTGAAGCGCTCAAGTTTGGTCCAGAAAAGACTGTGCGCCGCTTGCAGGATCTACACGCAGGATTGAAGGCATGATCAAGTACCCAATGACAGTCCAGGGCGCCAAGGCCCTGGAAGAAGAACACGCTCATCTGACCAAGGTTGTCCGTCCGAAGCTGAGTCAGGACATCGGGACCGCCCGCGAATTGGGTGACCTGAAGGAAAACGCCGAATACCACGCCGCTCGTGAGCAGCAAGGTATGGTCGAAGCGCGGATCCGTGACATCGAAGGTCGTATGCAGAACGCGGTGATCATTGATGTCACGACCATCCCGCGCACCGGCAAGGTGATTTTTGGTACGACCGTGGAAATTGCCAACGTCGAGACTGATGAGCGCGTGACCTACCACATCGTGGGTGAGGACGAGGCTGACTTCAAACTCGGTAAGATCTCCGTCGGTTCGCCACTGGCCCGCGCCTTGATTGCCAAGGAAGAGGGTGATGTGGTGGCCGTCAAGACGCCTGGTGGCGTGATCGAGTACGAGATTGTCGAAGTTCGTCACATCTGAGAGGCGGCGCCCGCTACGTGCGGGCGCCATGCTCTGGCAGTTGGCCCAGATGCTCTGGGTCGGCGGCCTGTGGCTGTTGCATATTGGTGTCTTGCCGGTGTTGGGCCTGATTGGCCTGGCGCCGTTGCTGATCGATGAGGTCGGCGGATTATTGAGTGCGCTGCTGGTGGGTTTTGCAGCGGCGTGCGTGATGCTTCAGGCGCTGGTGCTGATCGAGGCCGAAGGCTTGGGGAGTTTGTGGCGGGATATTCGCGGGCAACTGCTGTTGATGGCGTTGTATGCGTGCGCAATGTATTGCTTGGTGCGCATGTTTCTGCCGGAAGCGTTGCGCTGGCAGCTGTTCAGCTATCTTGTGCTAGGGTTCTCCGGCTTGGTGCTGGTTGTGCAACCGGCGCCGGGGTGGAGCGGCAGGGCGCGCGAAGCGCGCCCTTGACCCTTGTATCATTTGAAACGATGGACGTTCGACAGTTGCTTGTTGGCGCTGAAGTTCCTGCGATACAACAGTGCCATCTTGCCGATGACCTGAACCAGGTCCGCTTTGCCGGCCTTGCAGAGTTCTGCAATGGCCGCCAGGCGCGCCTCGCGATCAAGGATGCTGACCTTGATCTTGATTAGTTCGTGATCGCCCAATGCGCGTTCAAGTTCGGTTAACACACCTTCAGTCAAACCGTTGTCAGCCACAGTCAAAACTGGTTTCAGATGGTGGCCAATGGATTTGTACTGTTTCTTCTGCTCTTGAGTGAGCGGCATAATCTGACCCCTGTGTCTGATCTTGTAAAAAGCGGCGGCCAGTTTACCCGAGCGAGTCCGGGACCGCCCAGTTAATCACGACCCGTTTATTTTTGAGGTGGCCCGTGGCCCGTTCCAAAACTAGCCTTAAGTGGCTGCAAGAGCATTTCAACGACCCTTACGTCAAAATGGCGCAAAAGGATGGCTACCGTTCCCGGGCCAGTTACAAGCTGCTGGAGATCCAAGAAAAGGACAAGTTGATCCGCCCTGGCATGAGCGTTATCGATCTTGGCGCAGCCCCCGGTGGCTGGTCCCAGGTGACCAGTCGTCTGATTGGTGGGCAGGGTCGTTTGATCGCTTCCGATATTCTGGAAATGGACAGCATCCCGGATGTGACCTTTGTCCATGGTGACTTTACCCAGGACGCCGTGTTGGCGCAGATTCTCGAAGCCGTTGGAAAATCGCAGGTAGACCTTGTGATTTCCGATATGGCCCCCAATATGAGTGGATTGCCAGCCGTGGATATGCCACGAGCGATGTTCCTTTGCGAATTGGCATTGGACTTGGCTGGTCGGGTTTTGCGTCCCGGTGGTGATTTTCTGGTCAAGGTCTTCCAGGGTGAAGGCTTCGACGAGTACCACAAAAACATCCGCAAGCTGTTCGACAAGGTGCAGACGCGCAAGCCTGACTCTTCCCGGGGCAGGTCCCGCGAGCAGTATTTGCTGGGCCGCGGTTTCCGTGGCATTGAAGGCGCTGCCAGCGATGAGCGTTTTTGAGAGATTCAAGGGAGTCGATAGGTTTTTTTATATCGCTTTCGTCACGAAGCTTTACGAATATTGTGTAGTCAAAGTTTCACAAAGGGTTACAGACGGCGCCTGCCAGAGTTGTAGGTAATGTAGTAAGTTAGGCCGGTGAATATCATGCGAAGCACGCGCCAGTAGCGGAGCTTGCTTCAGAGGGTAGTTAATTGAACGATATGGCAAAGAATCTGATCCTGTGGTTGATCATCGCGGCTGTCCTGGTGACGGTGATGAACAACTTCTCCAGCCCTAACGAGCCGCAGACCCTCAACTATTCCGACTTCATCCAGCAAGTTAAGGATGGCAAGGTCGAGCGCGTAGCGGTTGATGGCTACGTGATTACCGGCAAGCGCAACGATGGCGACAGCTTCAAGACCATTCGTCCGGCAATCCAGGACAATGGCCTGATCGGCGACCTGGTGGATAACCACGTAGTCGTTGAAGGCAAACAGCCTGAACAGCAAAGCATCTGGACCCAGCTCCTGGTGGCCAGCTTCCCGATCCTGGTGATTATCGCCGTGTTCATGTTCTTCATGCGCCAGATGCAAGGTGGTGCGGGAGGCAAGGGCGGGCCGATGAGCTTTGGCAAGAGCAAGGCGCGCCTGCTCTCCGAAGATCAGGTGAAGACCACCTTGGGTGACGTTGCTGGTTGCGACGAAGCCAAGGAAGAAGTTGGCGAGCTGGTTGAGTTCCTGCGTGATCCGGGCAAGTTCCAGCGCCTGGGTGGCCGTATTCCTCGCGGCGTGCTGATGGTGGGTCCTCCTGGTACGGGTAAAACCCTGTTGGCCAAGGCCATTGCTGGTGAAGCCAAAGTACCTTTCTTCACCATTTCCGGTTCTGACTTCGTCGAGATGTTTGTCGGTGTTGGCGCCAGCCGTGTCCGTGACATGTTCGAACAGGCCAAGAAGCACGCTCCGTGCATCATCTTCATCGATGAAATCGACGCCGTTGGTCGCCATCGTGGCGCCGGCATGGGTGGCGGTCATGATGAGCGTGAGCAGACCCTTAACCAGTTGCTGGTTGAGATGGACGGCTTTGAAATGAATGACGGCATCATCGTTATCGCCGCTACCAACCGTCCTGACGTACTTGACCCGGCGTTGCTGCGTCCAGGTCGTTTCGACCGTCAAGTCGTAGTTGGTCTGCCGGATATCCGTGGTCGCGAACAAATTCTGAAAGTGCACATGCGCAAAGTGCCGATGGGCGACGACGTGGCTCCGGCCGTAATTGCCCGTGGTACCCCAGGCTTCTCCGGCGCTGACTTGGCCAACTTGGTGAACGAGGCGTCGTTGTTTGCCGCACGTACCGGCAAGCGCGTTGTTGAAATGAAAGAGTTCGAGCTGGCGAAAGACAAGATCATGATGGGCGCTGAGCGCAAATCCATGGTCATGTCTGAGAAAGAGAAGCGCAACACCGCTTATCACGAAGCCGGTCACGCCATTGTTGGTCGCGTTGTGCCTGAGCATGACCCGGTTTACAAGGTATCGATCATTCCTCGCGGTCGGGCGCTGGGTGTCACCATGTTCCTGCCGGAAGAGGATCGCTACAGCCTCTCCAAGCGTGCCTTGATCAGCCAGATCTGTTCGCTGTATGGCGGCCGGATTGCTGAAGAGATGACCTTGGGCTTCGACGGTGTCACCACGGGTGCCTCCAACGACATCATGCGCGCCAGCCAGATTGCGCGGAACATGGTGACCAAATGGGGTCTTTCGGAAAAGCTTGGCCCCTTGATGTATGCCGAGGATGAAGGCGAAGTGTTCATGGGTCGTGGTGGTGGCGGTCAAGGTGCCAGTTTCTCCGGTGAGACCGCCAAGCTGATCGACTCCGAAGTGCGCAGTATCATTGACCAATGCTATGGTACGGCCAAGCAGATCCTTACGGATAACCGGGACAAGCTCGATGCCATGGCTGACGCCTTGATGAAGTACGAGACCATCGATGCCGAGCAGATCGACGACATCATGGCTGGGCGCACTCCTCGCGAGCCTCGCGATTGGGAGGGTGGTTCGGGTACTTCGGGTACGCCGCCGGTTGTACAGGACGAACGCCCTGAAACCCCTATCGGCGGCCCGGCTGCTGATCATTAAGGTTTGAAATGACTTCTGTGTTGTCCTCGACCCGGTTGCCTTGCGGCAGCCGGGTTCTTGATTTGTCCCATACGCATGTCATGGGCATTCTCAATGTAACTCCCGACTCGTTCTCCGACGGTGGCCGCTTTAGTCAGCTTGATGCGGCATTGCGTCATGCCGAGGCGATGGTTGCTTCGGGTGCCACTCTGATTGATGTTGGTGGTGAGTCAACTCGTCCCGGCGCCCGTGCAGTTTCTCCCTTGGAGGAATTGGAGCGCGTCGCGCCGATTGTTGAGCGCATTCATCGCGAGTTGGACGTGATCATTTCGGTGGATACGTCGACGCCGGCCGTCATGCGCGAAACAGCGAGGTTGGGGGCAGGCTTGATCAATGACGTAAGGTCCTTGCAGCGTGATGGCGCCCTTGATGCGGCGGCTGCGACTGGGTTACCGGTGTGCCTCATGCACATGCTCGATGAGCCGGGGACCATGCAAGACGACCCGCATTACGACAACCTTGTCGGGGAAGTGACTGAGTTTCTTGCCGAGCGTATTGCCCAATGCGCCGCAGCCGGGATCGCTCCTGAGCGGATTATTCTCGATCCGGGGTTTGGCTTTGCCAAAACCCTGCAACACAACTTAAGTCTGTTCAAGCATATGGAATCCCTGCATGCCCTTGGTCGCCCCCTGTTGGTTGGGGTTTCGCGCAAGAGCATGATAGGTCTGGCGTTGAATCGTCCGGTGGGAGAGCGGCTGCATGGCGGCCTGGCTCTCGCGGCGCTTGCCGTAGTCAAGGGTGCGCGTATCTTACGTGTGCATGACGTAGCCGAGACGGTAGATGTGGTGCGGATGATTGCAGCGGTTGAATCAGCCGAATAAGAATGATGGAGCACGTATGACTAAAAAATATTTTGGCACCGATGGCATTCGCGGTCGGGTTGGTGAGTTTCCGATTACTCCGGATTTCATGCTCAAGCTCGGCTGGGCCGCCGGGATGGCGTTCCGCAGCATGGGCGCGTGCCGCATTCTGGTGGGCAAGGATACGCGGATCTCGGGTTACATGTTTGAGTCCGCGCTGGAGGCTGGCCTGTCCGCCGCCGGGGCCGATGTGATGCTACTGGGGCCCATGCCTACGCCGGCGATCGCTTACCTGACGCGTACCTTTCACGCTGAAGCCGGTATCGTGATCAGTGCCTCGCACAATCCCCATGACGACAATGGCATCAAGTTCTTCTCGGGCCAGGGCACCAAGCTGCCGGACGAGATCGAGCATATGATCGAAGAGCTGCTGGATGCGCCGATGACCGTCGTCGAGTCGAGCAAATTGGGCAAGGTCTCGCGGATTAACGACGCCTCTGGCCGTTACATCGAGTTTTGCAAAAGCAGCGTGCCGAGCAGTACTAATTTTGCTGGCCTGAAAATCGTCATCGACTGCGCTCATGGTGCGACCTACAAGGTGGCTCCCAGTGTGTTCAAGGAGCTTGGCGCACAAGTGACGGTGCTGTCGGCTCAGCCTAACGGCTTGAACATCAACGACAACTGTGGCTCGACCCATATGGGGCAGTTGCAGGCGGCAGTATTGGCCGAGCACGCCGACCTGGGTATCGCCTTCGATGGTGATGGTGATCGAGTATTGATGGTCGATCACACCGGCGCCATTGTCGACGGTGATGACCTTTTGTTTATCATCGCTCGCGACTTGCATGAGCGTAATAAGCTCCAGGGCGGCGTTGTCGGTACCTTGATGAGTAATCTGGGGCTGGAGTTGGCGCTGGCAGATCTGGGGATTCCGTTTGTGCGCGCCAATGTTGGTGACCGTTACGTGATCGCTGACCTGCTGGAGCGTAACTGGCAGGTGGGTGGGGAGAACTCCGGGCATATCGTGTGTTTCCAGCACACCACTACCGGCGATGCGATCATTGCGGCGCTGCAAGTGCTACTGGCATTGCGTCGTCGCGAAGAAAGCCTCGCTCAGGCGCGCCAGGCGCTGCGCAAGTGCCCGCAAGTGCTACTTAACGTCCGTTTTGCGGGTGGTGATAATCCTGTCGAGCATCCGGCCGTCAAGGAGGCCAGCGAGCGCGTTACTGCGGCCATGGCAGGTCGTGGTCGGGTCTTGTTGCGCAAGTCTGGCACCGAGCCTTTGGTCCGGGTGATGGTCGAAGGTGAGGATGAAAGCCAGGTTCGTGGCTATGCCGAAGAGCTGGCAAAACTGGTAACTGAAGTTTGCGCCTGAATTCGGCTTGCCAGTGATGGTGTGGTTGGGTAACATCTGCGCCCACTTTGACCGACGGGGTACAGCATGCGTCGCACTATGGTAGCTGGTAACTGGAAAATGCACGGTACCCGCGCCAGTGTCGCTGAGCTGATCAACGGCCTTCGTCATTTGGCCTTGCCTAGCGGTGTTGATGTCGCGGTATTCCCGCCTTGCTTGTATATCAATCAAGTGATTGATGGCTTGAAAGGCAAGTCGATTCAGGTCGGCGCGCAGAACTCTGCGGTGGAATCCATGCAAGGTGCGTTGACTGGTGAGATTGCACCTAGCCAACTGGTTGATGCGGGTTGTTCCCTGGTGCTTGTTGGGCACTCCGAACGTCGTCAGATCATGGGCGAGCGTGATGGGACACTTAATCGCAAGTTCGCAGCGGCACAGGCTTGTGGCTTGATTCCGGTGCTGTGCATAGGGGAGACCCTTGAGCAGCGTGAGTCCGGGAAAACTCTTGAGGTTGTCGGGCGTCAGCTGGGCAGTATCATTGAGGAGCTGGGAGTCGGTGCCTTTGCAAATGCAGTAATTGCTTACGAGCCGGTCTGGGCCATTGGTACCGGGCTGACTGCTTCGCCGCAACAGGCGCAGGATGTGCACGCAGCCATCCGCGCGCAGTTGGCGGCAGAGAATTCTGAGGTCGCACGAGGTGTGCGGCTTCTATACGGCGGCAGCGTGAAGGCGGCCAATGCGGTCGAACTGTTCGGCATGCCGGATATCGATGGGGGGCTCATTGGTGGAGCCTCCCTGAATGCAGATGAGTTCGGTGCGATTTGTCGCGCCGCGGGAAACTGAGAAAATGCTGGAAACAGTCGTAGTCGTTTTTCATCTGTTGGGTGCACTGGGCGTTGTTGCTTTGGTATTGCTGCAGCAGGGTAAGGGTGCGGACGCTGGTGCGTCTTTCGGGGCAGGTGCTTCAAATACTGTGTTCGGAAGCCAAGGTTCCTCTACCTTTCTTAGTAAGTTTACTGCTATACTTGCCGCCGGTTTCTTCATAACCAGCTTGGGGTTAGGTTACTTTGCTAAAGAGAAAGCTCATGTGCTGACTCAAGTAGGCTTGCCAAACCCAGCAGTGTTGGAAGTTCCAAAAGCAAAGCCGGCTTCTGATGATGTCCCGGTGCTTCAAGAGCAAAAGTCGGCTACTCCAGCGACTGACGTGCCTCCAGCTCAAGAGCAAAAGTAAGAAGGGTTACACGCTGTAAATGTTGTATTGCCGAGGTGGTGGAATTGGTAGACACGCAACCTTGAGGTGGTTGTGCCCATAGGGTGTAGGGGTTCGAGTCCCCTTCTCGGTACCAATTGTCAGGAGAGCCCGCTGTTGCGGGCTTTCTTGTAGGTGGAAGGTTACATTGACCCTGTAAGGGATCGGTCGTATACTTCCGCCCCAGCTTTGTCGCGGGGTGGAGCAGTCTGGTAGCTCGTCGGGCTCATAACCCGAAGGTCGTCGGTTCAAATCCGGCCCCCGCAACCAGTTTTAGCGGAGCCCCTTTTAAGGGGCTTTTTGTTAGCTGGACACTTTCAACGCCGCTGTTCGACGGCGTTTCAAGGATGGGCGTTTCGCCCATTTTTTTTATTTTGCACAGCATGCACATACATGCACTAGGGGGTTCAGGTGTCGAGCAAGCTAGAAGAGTTGCAGGCCTTGTTGGCCCCGGTGATCGTGGCCCTAGGCTATGAATGCTGGGGTATTGAGTTTTCGGCTCAAGGTCGTCACTCAATGTTGCGCGTTTATATCGATAAAGAGGGCGGCGTGCTGGTGGACGATTGTGCCATTGTCAGCCGTCAGATCAGTGGTGTCCTGGATGTTGAAGATCCAATCGCCGTTGAATACACCCTTGAAGTTTCCTCGCCTGGCATGGAACGCCCACTGTTCACTATTGAGCAGTTTGCAAAATTTGCCGGTGAACAAGTGAAGATCAAGCTGCGTTCCCCTTTTGAAGGGCGCCGCAACTTTCAGGGCCTTCTGCGCGGTGTAGAAGAGCAGGACATCGTGGTGCAGGTAGAAGACCATGAGTTCCTGTTGCCGATCGATATGATCGACAAGGCCAACATTATTCCCAGTTTTGACTGAGACGCGGATCCCGCGGATCCAATGGCTTGCGAAAGGCGAGGCGTACGATGAGCAAAGAAGTACTGCTGGTTGTTGAGTCGGTATCCAATGAAAAGGGCGTACCGGCAAACGTGATTTTTGAAGCGCTGGAGCTGGCCCTGGCCACTGCTACCAAAAAGCGTTTTGAAGACGAAGTTGATCTGCGTGTGGAAATCAATCGCCACACCGGTGCCTATGAGACTTTCCGTCGCTGGACGGTCGTCGAAGAAGCTGATCTTGATGATCCGGCTATCGAAACCTGGCCAAGCAAGGTTGCTGAAACGCATCCTGGTGCCAGCGTTGGCGATGTCGTTGAAGAAAAGATCGACTCCATCGAGTTCGGCCGCATCGCTGCACAGACCGCCAAGCAGGTCATTGTGCAAAAGGTTCGCGAAGCCGAGCGCGCTCAAGTCGTTGACGCCTATCGCGAGCGCCTGGGGGAAATCATCTCCGGCACCGTGAAAAAAGTGACCCGCGACAACGTGATTGTCGATCTGGGTAACAACGCCGAAGCGTTGCTGGCCCGTGAAGACATCATTTCTCGCGAAACTTTCCGGGTTGGCGTGCGTTTGCGCGCGCTGCTCAAGGAAATCCGCACTGAAAACCGCGGCCCTCAGTTGATCCTGTCGCGTACCGCGCCGGAAATGCTGATTGAGTTGTTCCGCATTGAAGTGCCGGAAATTGCCGAAGGCCTGATCGAAGTCATGGCTGCGTCCCGCGATCCGGGTTCGCGCGCCAAGATCGCGGTCCGCTCCAAGGACAAACGCATCGACCCGCAAGGCGCGTGCATTGGTATGCGCGGTTCGCGCGTCCAGGCAGTGTCGGGCGAGTTGGGCGGTGAGCGTGTGGACATCGTGCTGTGGGACGATAACCCGGCGCAGTTCGTGATCAACGCCATGTCACCGGCCGAAGTCGCGGCAATTATCGTTGACGAAGATGCCCATGCAATGGACATCGCCGTTGGCGCAGACAATCTGGCTCAGGCCATCGGTCGCGGTGGTCAGAACGTACGTTTGGCCAGCCAGTTGACCGGCTGGACCCTGAACGTGATGACCGAATCGGACATCCAGGCTAAGCAGCAAGCAGAAACCGGTGACATCCTGCGCAACTTCATTGACGAGCTGGAAGTCGACGAAGACCTGGCGCAGGTGCTGGTAGATGAAGGCTTCACCAGCCTGGAAGAGATTGCCTACGTACCGTTGGAAGAAATGCTCAACATCGACGGCTTTGACGAAGATACTGTCAACGAGCTTCGCGCTCGGGCCAAGGATCGTTTGTTGACTAAAGCCATCGCTACTGAGGAAAAGCTGGCAGACGCCCATCCGGCCGAAGACCTGCTCTCGCTTGAGGGTATGGACAAGGATTTGGCGATGGAACTGGCGGTGCGCGGCGTAATTACCCGCGAAGACCTGGCCGAGCAGTCTATTGACGACCTGCTCGACATCGACGGCATTGACGATGATCGTGCCGGCAAGTTGATCATGGCCGCCCGAGCCCATTGGTTCGAGTAATTAGGCGCGGCCTGAGGAGAGAAGTGCATGACGCAAGTCACGGTGAAACAACTGGCCGATGAGGTCAAAACACCGGTAGAGCGCCTGTTGCAGCAGATGCGTGAGGCAGGTCTGCCGCACACCGCCGCCGATGAAGGTGTGAGCGATAGTGAGAAGCAGTCTTTGCTGACTCACTTGAAGAGCAGCCACAAGGCGAAAGTGGAAGAACCGCGCAAGATTACATTGCAGCGCAAAACCACCAGCACCTTGCGTGTTGCTGGTAGCAAGAGCATCAGCGTTGAAGTACGCAAGAAGAAAGTCTTCGTACAGCGCAGCCCGGAAGAAATCGAAGCCGAGCGCAAACGTGAACTGGAAGAACGTCGCGCAGTAGAAAATACTGCTCGTCAGAAGGCTGAAGAAGAAACCAAGCGTCGCGCCGAAGAAGAAGCGCGTCGCCAGCCTGCTGGTACTGAAGCAGTTGCGGCACCTGCTGCACCTGTAGAGGCTGTGCGTGAGGCCGCTCCGGTTGCCGCAGCACCAGCCCCTGCAGCTGACGCTCGTAAGCGCGACGAACCTCGTCGTCCGGACAAACCACGTGCCGACGATAACAGTCGTCGTGGCAGTGGTGATGGTGAGCGCAAAAACGCTCCACATCGTGCTTCGGTCAAAGAGAAGGCGCCAACGCCGCGGGTTGCTCCACGTACTACCGACGAAGAAAGCGACAGCTTCCGTCGTGGTGGTCGCGGCAAGGCCAAGCTGAAGAAACGCAACGCCCACGGTTTCCAGAGCCCAACCGGCCCTGTCGTGCGTGAAGTGAAGATCGGCGAGACCATCACTGTGGGCGACCTCGCTCAACAGATGTCGGTCAAGGCAGCTGAAATCATCAAGTTCATGTTCAAACTGGGTACTCCAGCGACCATCAACCAGGTACTGGATCAGGAAACTGCCCAACTGGTTGCTGAAGAGTTGGGCCACAAAGTGACCCTTGTCAGCGACACCGCCCTGGAAGATTCCCTGGCTGAGTCCCTGAAGTTTGAAGGCGAGACCTTCTCCCGCGCGCCAGTCGTGACCGTAATGGGCCACGTTGACCACGGTAAGACCTCGCTGCTCGACTATATCCGTCGTGCCAAGGTAGCTGCAGGCGAAGCCGGCGGTATCACCCAGCACATCGGTGCGTACCACGTTGAAACCGACCGCGGCATGGTCACCTTCCTCGATACCCCAGGTCACGCCGCGTTTACCGCCATGCGTGCCCGTGGTGCCAAGGCGACTGACATCGTGATCCTGGTAGTTGCAGCGGACGATGGCGTAATGCCGCAGACCATTGAAGCTGTCCAGCACGCCAAGGCCGCTGGTGTTCCATTGGTTGTCGCAGTGAACAAAATCGACAAGCCGGGCGCCGATCTTGATCGCATCCGTAGCGAACTGTCGGTTCACGGCGTGACTTCTGAAGAGTGGGGCGGTGATACGCCGTTCGTTTCGGTCTCGGCGAAAGTCGGTACCGGTGTAGACGAACTGCTGGAAGCGGTCCTGCTGCAAGCTGAAGTTCTCGAATTGAAAGCAACCCCTTCGGCCCCAGGTCGTGGTGTTGTGGTTGAATCGCGTCTCGACAAAGGTCGTGGCCCGGTTGCAACCGTTCTGGTTCAAGACGGTACCCTGCGCCAAGGCGACATGGTCCTGGTCGGTTCGAACTATGGCCGTGTACGTGCCATGCTCGACGAGAACGGCAAGTCTATCAAGGAAGCCGGTCCTTCCATCCCTGTCGAGATCCTCGGCCTGGACGGTACCCCGGACGCTGGCGACGAGATGAGCGTACTGTCAGACGAGAAGAAAGCCCGTGAAGTGGCTCTGTTCCGTCAAGGCAAGTTCCGCGAAGTCAAGCTGGCCCGTGCTCACGCTGGCAAGCTGGAAAACATCTTCGAGAACATGGGCCAGGAAGAGAAGAAGACGCTTAACATCGTCCTCAAATCTGACGTCCGTGGTTCCCTCGAAGCGTTGAACGGCGCCTTGAATGGCCTGGGTAACGACGAAGTGCAAGTGCGTGTTGTCGGTGGCGGTGTCGGTGGTATCACCGAATCCGACGCCAACCTGGCACTGGCCTCCAACGCTGTACTGTTTGGCTTCAACGTGCGTGCCGATGCTGGCGCACGGAAGATCGTCGAGCAGGAAGGCTTGGATATGCGTTACTACAACGTCATCTACGACATCATCGAAGACGTCAAGAAGGCCCTTACCGGCATGCTTGGCAGTGACGTCCGGGAGAACATCCTGGGTATTGCTGAAGTCCGCGACGTGTTCCGTTCGCCGAAGTTTGGCGCGATCGCCGGTTGCATGGTGCTCGAAGGTGTTGTGCACCGTAACCGTCCAATCCGTGTACTGCGTGAAGACATCGTTATCTTCGAAGGCGAGCTGGAATCCCTGCGCCGCTTCAAGGATGACGCTTCTGAAGTACGTGCTGGCATGGAATGCGGTATCGGCGTCAAGAGCTACAACGACGTCAAGGCCGGTGACAAGATCGAAGTCTTCGAGAAGGTTCAGGTTGCTCGCAGCCTCTAACTCGCGCACTTCAAGGGCCACGATGGGCCGCGGCACGCAAGTGCCCGGCGCAGCGTCCGGACTCTAAACGCAACGCCCGGTCTGGCTTTTGTCAGGCCGGGCGTTTGCCGCTTTCAGACCCCATGGGTTTCACCGTGTGGCAGTAACAGGTAACAAGACATGGCAAAAGAATACAGCCGTACCCAACGTATCGGCGATCAGATGCAGCGTGAGCTGGCACAGCTGATCCGTCGTGAAGTCAAGGACCCACGTGTAGGCCTGGTCACCATCACCGCCGTTGAAGTCAGCCGCGATGTGGGTCACGCCAAGATTTTCATCACTGTGATGGGTCAGGACAACGCCGAAGATATTGCGCAAAGCATCAAGGTGCTGAACTCTGCCGCAGGCTTCCTGCGCATGCAGTTGGCGCGTGAGATGAAGCTGCGCAGCGTCCCTCAGTTGCACTTCCACTACGACGAAAGCGTCGTGCGTGGCGCGCACTTGTCGGCACTGATAGAGCGGGCCGTGGCTGAAGACAGCCAGCGCCCGGAATCGGCCACACCTGAAGACGCCAAGGAGTAATCGGTGGCTCAGGTCAAACGTATCCGTCGTAACGTCAGCGGCATCATTCTGCTCGATAAGCCCATTGGCTTTACCTCCAATGCTGCCTTGCAGAAAGTGCGCTGGCTGCTCAATGCCGAGAAGGCAGGGCACACCGGTAGTCTTGATCCCCTGGCCACTGGCGTGCTGCCATTGTGCTTTGGCGAGGCCACCAAGTTTTCGCAATACCTGCTTGAGTCCGATAAGGGTTACGAAACCCTGGCGCAACTGGGCAAGACCACCACCACGGCAGACGCCGAAGGTGATGTTTTGCGGGTTCGTGACGTGACCGTTGGTCGTGCTGATATTGAAGCTGCTTTGCCCGCTTTTCGTGGGAAAATCAGTCAGATACCGCCGATGTACTCGGCGCTCAAGCGTGATGGCCAACCCCTTTACAAGCTGGCGCGTGCTGGGGAAGTGGTGGAGCGCGAACCGCGTTCTGTTACTATTGCGCGCTTGGAATTGCTCGCCTGCGAAGGCGACACTGCTCGGTTGGCGGTGGACTGCAGCAAAGGCACCTATATCCGTACCCTGGTGGAAGATATTGGTGAGCAACTAGGCTGTGGCGCATACGTTGCAGAACTGCGACGGACCCAGGCAGGCCCTTTCACCTTGGCCCAGACGGTCACGCTGGAAGAACTGGAAGCCGTACATGCCGAAGGCGGCAACGAGGCGGTTGATCGCTTCCTGATGCCATCGGACAGCGGTTTGCTGGATTGGCCATTGCTGCACTTCTCGGAGCACAGCGCGTTCTATTGGCTTAACGGCCAGCCGGTACGCGCTCCGGATGCCCCGAAGTTCGGCATGGTGCGGGTACAGGATCATAACGGTCGCTTTATCGGTATTGGTGAAGTGAGCGAAGACGGGCGAATCGCGCCGCGTCGACTGATTCGGTCAGAATGACCGGAACCAGTTTGAGGTAAAAGCGCAGCTGCTTTTATACAAACTGGAACGAGGGTGGCTGTTAGCAGGCACGGTCACTACTCATTTTTAGATACAGGGATTTGTCCCTGGCCTGTTGAAACCGTCCCTTGGATGGTTTCCTGATAAAAGGATTGCCTCATGGCTCTCGACGTTCAAGAAAAAGCTCAAATCGTAGCTGACTACCAGCAAGCTGTTGGTGACACTGGTTCGCCAGAAGTGCAAGTTGCACTGCTGACCCACAACATCAACAAGCTGCAAGGTCACTTCAAGGCCAACGGTAAAGATCACCACTCCCGTCGTGGTCTGATCCGCATGGTAAACCAGCGTCGTAAGCTGCTGGATTACCTGAAAGGTAAAGATCTGGGCCGTTACCAGGCTCTGATCGGTCGCCTGGGTCTGCGTCGCTAATCAGCGATTGCGCTAGAGGTTGGCTGTCTGCCGTGTGTCCGTGGGATTCCCGCTGGCCCATGGCAGGCTCCCAGCCTCAAGTTTTATCTGGATACACGTTTTACCCTGGACAGGCGTTGGGCCGACTCCCGACATTGCCCAAGAATTTCGCAAGAAGACAAGTTCCCCAAGAGCCACAAAGAAGGTAGGACACCGTGAACCCGGTAATCAAAAAATTCCAGTTCGGTCAGTCGACCGTTACCCTCGAGACAGGCCGTATCGCCCGTCAGGCCTCCGGCGCAGTGCTGGTCACCGTTGACGACGACGTCAGCGTATTGGTGACCGTTGTTGGTGCCAAGCAAGCCGATCCAGGCAAGGGCTTCTTCCCTCTGTCTGTCCACTACCAGGAAAAGACTTACGCTGCCGGTAAGATCCCTGGCGGTTTCTTCAAGCGTGAAGGCCGTCCTTCCGAGAAAGAAACCCTGACTTCCCGACTGATCGACCGTCCGATCCGTCCGCTGTTCCCAGAAGGCTTCATGAACGAAGTGCAGGTTGTCTGCACCGTCGTGTCTACCAGCAAAAAAATCGATCCGGACATCGCTGCGATGATCGGTACCTCGGCTGCACTGGCAATCTCCGGTATTCCTTTTGATGGTCCTATCGGCTGTGCCCGCGTTGCATTCCACGAAAGCACTGGCTACCTGCTGAACCCGACTTACGAACAACTGAAAGCTTCGAGCCTGGACATGGTCGTTGCCGGTACGTCGGAAGCCGTTCTGATGGTTGAATCGGAGGCCAAAGAGCTGACCGAAGACCAGATGCTGGGCGCGGTACTGTTTGCTCACGACGAGTTCCAGGTGGTGATCAACGCCATCAAAGAACTGGCCGCCGAAGCAGCCAAGCCAACCTGGACCTGGGCTCCAAAGCCAGAAGCCACTGCTCTGCTGGGCGCTATCCGTTCCGAGTTCGGCGACGCGATCTCCCAGGCTTACACCATCACCATCAAGGCCGACCGTTACGCTCGCTTGGGCGAACTGAAAGACCAGGTTGTTGCCAAGCTGTCCGGTGAAGAAGGTCAGCCGACCTCCAGCGAAGTCAAAGCCGCTTTCGGTGAAATCGAATACCGCACCGTTCGCGAAAACATCGTTAACGGCAAGCCACGTATCGACGGCCGCGACACCAAGACTGTACGTCCGCTGAACATCGAAGTCGGTGTTCTGCCTAAAACCCACGGCTCGGCTCTGTTCACCCGTGGCGAAACTCAGGCTCTGGTAGTCGCGACTCTGGGTACTGCCCGTGACGCACAGCTGCTGGACACCCTGGAAGGCGAGAAAAAAGACCCCTTCATGCTGCACTACAACTTCCCTCCGTTCTCGGTGGGCGAGTGTGGTCGTATGGGCGGTGCTGGTCGTCGCGAAATCGGTCACGGCCGTCTGGCTCGTCGCTCGGTTCAGGCCATGTTGCCTGCTGCTGACGTGTTCCCGTACACCATCCGCGTCGTATCGGAAATCACCGAGTCCAACGGTTCCAGCTCCATGGCTTCGGTCTGCGGTGCTTCCCTGGCTCTGATGGACGCTGGTGTGCCAATGAAGGCCCCAGTTGCCGGTATCGCCATGGGTCTGGTTAAAGAAGGTGAGAAATTCGCCGTCCTGACCGACATCCTGGGTGACGAAGACCACTTGGGCGACATGGACTTCAAGGTAGCCGGTACCGCCAAAGGTGTTACCGCGCTGCAGATGGACATCAAGATCAAAGGCATCACCGAAGAAATCATGGAAATCGCTCTGGGCCAAGCCCTGGAAGCGCGCCTGAACATCCTCGGCCAGATGAACCAGATCATTGCTCAGTCCCGTACCGAGCTGTCGGAAAATGCTCCGACCATGATCGCGATGAAAATCGACACCGACAAAATCCGTGATGTCATCGGTAAAGGCGGTGCGACTATTCGTGCGATCTGTGAAGAGACCAAGGCTTCGATCGACATCGAAGACGACGGCTCGATCAAGATCTTCGGCGAAACCAAGGAAGCCGCAGAAGCTGCGCGTCAGCGCGTTCTGGGCATCACTGCTGAAGCCGAGATCGGCAAGATCTACGTTGGTAAGGTTGAGCGCATCGTCGACTTCGGCGCATTCGTCAACATCCTGCCGGGCAAGGACGGTCTGGTTCACATCTCCATGCTGAGCGATGCTCGCGTTGAGAAAGTGACCGACATTCTGAAAGAAGGCCAGGAAGTGGAAGTATTGGTACTGGACGTGGACAACCGCGGTCGTATCAAGCTGTCCATCAAGGACGTTGCAGCAGCCAAGGCGTCGGGCGTTTAATCACCCCGTAGCTGTACGCTGAAAAGGGACTCTTCGGAGTCCCTTTTTCATGTCTGCAGGAAAGTGCCATGAAATCAGCTGTTTAGCCAAACTCAAAAACCGCAACTTGCATGCAGCTACGATTGGCTTCATGCAAATTGCACGATTTCGAAAATTATTATTTTTATAACATGCTGATTTTTAAGGTTTTTTGTTGCTCTCGAAACTTGGCACAGCGTCTGCAATAGTACTGGTAACCCTGCAGCATCAGCGTTTACACGCTGCAGACTTTTTATAAAACAGGAGTTACTCGTATGAAGAAGTTCGCTATCGCTGCTGCAACTGCCACCGCTCTGACCCTGACCATGGCCAACGTGGCTTTCGCTCAAACTTCCCAGGCGCCTATGGTTGTAGCTGCCGGTGAAGTGACCAAGGCCAAGGAAGCGACCTCCGACACCTGGATCACCACCAAAGTGAAAAGTGATCTGGTCACCGAGAAAGGCATTCCTGGTACCGACATCAAAGTCGAAACCAACAAAGGTGTAGTTTCCCTGTCTTCGACCGTCGCTGTGACTGAAGCGCAGAAAACTACTGCGGTGAACATCACCAAGAAGATCAAAGGCGTTAAAGCTGTTTCGGCCGACGGCCTGAAAGCAGAGTAACGCTCAACAAATCGCCTGGACTAGGCGAAGGCGGCGGCGAGCGAGTTAGATATCTGCTCAGTTAGATATCTGCTCAATGCACCTCACAGGTTCATGCGACCGACCACACGGATGTGGTCATTACAGGCCCCGGCACTTGTGCCGGGGCCTGTTCTATGTGGGAGAGGGAATAAGCCGTAGTTGTCGAGCCCTAGCGAGGCTACGACGGCCGCACCACCTCTATCAGGTCGACCCTCAAGTGACACGCAGCCTCGCTAATGCTCGACGGCTATGGGGTGCCGGGTCGTCGTTGGGGTTACTCGGCATCCAGATGCATTTGGGTAATCACCCGACCATCCTTCTCCGCTTGCCCCAGGTTGGCATCGATAAAGTAAACCCGGTCGTCTTCCAGTTGCCCTTTGTCCACCAGGAAGTCCTTGATGCTGCTGGCGCGGTCCTGGCCCAGTTGGCGTAGCAGCACGTCGCTTGCGCTCCAGAACTTGATTACACCGTCCCGCAACTTCGCGGTACGTTCATCACGGCTCAGGTCTTTCCACTCAACTGGCGGCTGCTGTTTCAGACGAGTGCGATAGATGCCTTCCAGGAGCGGCGCTTTTTCGCTTTCGGGTACTTCAATCAGCGACGCCTGGGCCGGGACTTTATCGCCTCGGCGCTGGAGTATCTTGTAGTAGTTGTACTGGTATTCCCGTTCCAGCCGTTGTGCGGCCAACAAAGGCCCGTCACTGCTGGCAGCGGCCGTGCCTTCAATCTCCAGGCGCAGGGCTGGTCGCTCCTTGAGCGCCTTGGCCAAGGTGTTCAGCGCCGATTCGGAATCCTTGCTCAGGTCGCTGGAGCCGGCTGCGAACGACACCGTGCCTAGGTCCTCTGAACCGCCACCGGTAATCAGCCCCCCAATAAACTTGAATGGCGCCTGGGCTGCACGCAGCACCAAGTTGCGCAGGGTCTGCCAGACAATCGGCATCACGCTGAATTGCGGGTTGTTCAGGTCTCCGGTAACCGGCAACTCAATGGAGATTTTGCCGTCAGTGTCCTTGAGCAGGGCAATTGCCAGGCGAATCGGCAGGTCTACGGCGTCTGCACTGTCGACTTTTTCGCCTAACTGCAATTGCTCGACCACTACCTTGTTCTGCGCTTTCAGCTGGCCATTGGTGATGATGTAGTGCAGGTCCAGGTTGAGTCGACCTTTACGGATACGAAACCCGGCGAATTTTCCCGAGTACGGCGTAAGGGTGGTCAGTTCGACGCGTTTGAAGCTGGTGGCGATATCCAGCGCCGCCATCGGGTCAAACGGGTTGACGCTACCCTTGATGGTGACAGGCGCATAGCGGTCGACCTTGCCCTTGATGTCGACGCTGGCGGGTTTGGCCTGACGACTGTCGATGGTGCCGATCTGACCGTTGAGCTGCTGAATGGCGGTGGCGAAGTTTGGGGTCAGGCTGAAGTCGGCAAAGTTGGCTGAACCGTCATTGATCGCAATTTGGCCAATGTGAATACCCAGGGGCTTTTGATTGCTCGTTGCTGATTTGGCCGCCGGCTTCGCGCCACTGTCGGCCGGCTGAGGAATGAGCAGGTCATCGACGTTAGTGGTGCGGTCGTCATTGATCATGAAGCGGGCATAGGGCTGCAGCAGGTTGACCTTGTCGATCGAGAGGCTGTCCCCGTGCTGGTAGTTGAGACCCTCCACCACCAGGCGCTGCCACTTGAGGAAGTCGCGAGTCTTGAGAGTGTCCAAGGTGTGCAACTGATCAACCTGCGCGCGACCGGTGATCTGGAATGCAAGGGGCTCGGTGCTCTTGAGGTTCACGTCGAGATTGCTGCCGAGCATGCCGCTGCGCAGCTCCAGGCGAATGAACGGGCTGATATAGGACTGGGCGACCCGCAGGTCGATGTCCTTGGTGTCCACTTTCAATTTGGCGCTGACCGGGTTCAGGTTGACCTGGCCGGTTGCCTGGATCTTGCCTTGTTTACCCACGCCAGTGTCGAGCTTGAGGGTAAAAGGGCTCTGGTTGAGGCTGTCGAAATTTTGCAAATCGACATTCAGTGGGCCCAGCTCCAGCGCTACCGCCGGTTTAGCCTGGCGGTCAGCCAAATGCACCTGATAGTTGCGCAGTTGGACGTCCTTGAGCAGCACTTGCCAGGGTTTGCTGGGTGCGGCGGGTGCAGGCTTTGGCGAGTCGGCGGTGGCGGGTGCAGTCGCGGGCTCAGGTGCTGCTTGAGGCTTGCTCGGCTGGCTGGCGAACAGCTTCTGCCAGTCCAATTGGCCGTCGGCTTCAAGGGCTGCCCAGGTTTCGAGTTTATTGCTGCGGATCTTGCCGACGATCACTTGCTGCTTGGCCAGGTCCACCGTCGTTTCGCTGACGTCCAGGCGCTCCAGGCGTACCAGTGGCCGGCCATCTGGCGCCTTGATGGCAAAGGGCGCGATGCTTACGGACGTATTGGTCAGGTTCAGCTCGGTTTCCTTGGCCAGGTTCAGCTTGTAGTCGGTGCTGAGGTTGAGCAAGCCGTCTTCGAGGACCAGCGGCAGCGCGTCACGCACATACGGCCACCAGACCTTCATCTTGCCATCGGTGACCTTGAGCTTGCCCTCGGACGCAATCGGCACCAGGCTGAAGTTACCGCTCCAGTCGATCTGACCGCCCTCAGGGCCGGCTGCGACCAAGGTCATATCGGCATTGTCGTCGGGCAGCGTGCTGAGGTTTTTTAGCTCGAAGTCGAGTTTGTCGTAGAGAAATTCAATGGGTTCGCTGGGGCGCAAATCCTGGAAGTGTACGTAGCCGTCGGCCAGCTTGATGCGCTCGATGCGCAGCGGGAACGGCTTGCTGTCAGGGTCGACAGGGGTGGGCTCACTGGCAGGCAGTTTGAACAACTGCGCGAGGTTGAGTGTGCCGGACTTGTTGAACAGCAATTGCGTCTTAGGCTTGTCCAGTTGTACGTCTGTCAGGTGCAGGGCGCGGGTCCAGAGGCTGTCTATCTGCAGATTGGCATACAGGCGTTCAAAACCCACCTGCTCTTTGCCCGGTTCGCCGATTTTCAGGCCCCAGAGGGTCAGCTCAAGGCTGAACGGGTTGAGCTCTATCCGCTCGATGCGCGCTGGCACGGTGGCGTAATTGGCCAACTGTTGATTGGCCACGCGAAGGGCAATACCGGGCAGAATCAGGAAGCCCAGCAAGCTGTAGAGTGCAAGGGCGGTCAGCAAGGCGCCAGCGGCGCGTATCAATCCTTTGGGCATGTGAGGCGCCATCTACGTCGATTAGAAGTGCCTTGGAGTATGGCACGGGTTTACGGTTCCGAAGAGCAGCGCCTTTATTGCTGTAGGCGGATACTTTTGGGGCAAGTCTTACAGTTGCAGGATCAGGGTCTTTAGCGGTGGCTGCTGGTCTTGTGAGGGAAAGTCGGCGCCCGGGGTCATGATTTTCCAGTCGCGGACCGGACGCCCGGCTTTTTCAGCGCAACGCAGTACCTGCTCACGCCAGTCATCCATGCTGACTTTTGCCAGGTTGTTGCAGCAGATCAGCACGCCACTATCGGCCGTCGCCAGCAGTGCCGGCTTGAGCAGGCTTTGATAGTCACGCAGCAGGTCGACGGTGCCGAAGGCGCTTTTGGCCCAGGCTGGCGGGTCGAGTAACACCAGGTCGTATTGGCGTTGCTCCAGGCGTGGATAACTCGGCAGTTTCTGGCCGCGCCGCTGAGTGATCGGCAGACCAGCCAACTGGCGGATTGCCGGGAAGTAGTCCGATTGCACAAACTCCATGGCCGGCAGCTGCGGGTTAAGCTGACCGTTTTCGCGACCGACCGCGAGGTTGCTCTCGGCGAAATCCAGGTTGCACACTTCACGGGCGCCACCGGCCGCTGCGCTCAGGCCCACGCCGCAGGTGTAGGCGAACAGGTTCAGTACGCTTTTGCCGGCACTGTGGTCCTTGACCCAACCGCGGGTGTTGCGCAGGTCGAGAAACAGCAGGGGGTCTTGCCCAACATGGCGGCCGCGCACGCGGTAATTGAGTCCCCATTCGTGGCCGACCAGGTTTTCCAGGGCGGCAGGTTCGGCGCAGTAGACGGTGTCTTCGCGGTCGATGCGCGAGTTGCCTCGGGAGCGGTCGTTGTAGACCAGCAGCAATTCCAGGCCCAGGTGCTGATTGATGGCTTGGTGCAGCTCCAACAGATCGCCTCTTTCCAAGGACTGGTGAAAGCTTTGTACCAGCAGCTGCGGGCCATAGCGGTCGATGGTCAGGCCGCTGGCGCCTTCCTGGCTGCCGTGAAACAGGCGATAGCTATCGGTGCCTTGCGCGTGAAGCTCAACAAGCAGGTCTTGGCGATGATCGAGGGCGGCGCGCAGCGCCTGATTCAGGGAAGACATGGAGCGCGCCTTGGGTGATTGGGGGCGCAGGAGTTTAACAGTTCTCAGCTCTGTGGTGCCGCTGACGCAGTTATCGCGGGCAAGCCCGCGATGTTTTTAATGCAGGCCCATACGCCTGTGGGCTCTTTGTACTGAGCCGTTACGCATTGCCCAGCGCAACAACGGCGCACTACGCCTGACACCTGCGCGGATCAGTTGGCGTTGCAATGGGCTTTGTTGTTGCCCAAGCATGTCGCTGGCCCAGTTCGGCAGCAGATCAATACCGGCCCGCATCATCAGCGAGCCAAAGGGCTTGGCCAGGGTGCTGGGGGCGGGCGCCTTGAGCAGCAGTCGCATCACTTCTCGACTGCGATCGTCACACAGCAGTTGTGGTCGAATTCGTTCGAGGTAGTCGGCCACTTCCTGACGTGAGCGCGGCACATGACGAGCCCCCAGTTGCTCGGCGACCAGGGCGATTTCGGTGTAGTACCGGTCCTGATCCCTTGGCGATAAATCCGGGTTGCGATAACGCAGATGGGCGGCGAGGAAGTTGCTGACTTCAGCCACATGCACCCAGGTCAGTAACTCCGGGTCGCTGGCGGCATAGGGTCGGCCATCAGGCGCATGCCCGACCACTTGCAGGTGGATGGTGCGCACCTTTTCGATCAGCCACTCGGCGTCGCGACGGGAACCGAACGTGGTGCCGGAAATGAACTGCGAGGTGCGCCGCAAACGCCCGAGCATGTCTTCGCGAAAATTCGAATGGTCCCAAACCCCGGCCAGCGCCAGGGGGTGCAACGCCTGCAGCATCAAGGCGCTGATGCCGCCGATCAACATACTGCTGAAGTCACCATGGACCTGCCAGCTCACCGAGCCCGGACCGAACAGGCCTGGATCGCCCTTGGGGTTTTCTAGGTCCAGATTGCCCAGGGACAGCCCCGTCAGACTCATCAGTTGGGTTTCGATGCGGCTACGCAGAAATTCCATGGCGACTCGGGTTTTCCTATCGGTTCAGGCGTTTGTCGATCAGACCCTCGACCACGCTGGGATCGGCCAGGGTCGAGGTATCCCCGAGGCTGTCCAGTTCGTTGCAGGCGATCTTGCGCAGAATGCGCCGCATGATCTTGCCGGAGCGGGTTTTCGGCAAGGCCGGCGCCCATTGGATCAACTCGGGCTTGGCAAAGCTGCCGATCTCTTTACTGACCAGTTCCAGCAAATACTTTTTCAGTTCGTCGCTGGGCTCGACGCCATTCATCGGCGTGACAAACGCATAAATGCCCTGGCCCTTGAGGTCATGGGGATAACCTACCACCGCTGCCTCGGCCACCTTGTCATGCAGCACCAGGGCGCTTTCGACCTCAGCAGTACCGATGCGGTGGCCCGATACGTTGATCACGTCATCAATGCGCCCGGTGATCCAATAGTCACCGTCCTCGTCCCGTCGCGCACCGTCGCCGGTGAAGTAGTAACCGGGATAGGGCTTGAAGTAGGTGTCGATCATCCGTTGCGGATCGCCATAGATGCTGCGGATCTGCCCTGGCCAACTGGACTTGATTGCGAGAATGCCGCTGCCAGCACCGCTGATTTCCTTGCCTTGCTCGTCGAGTAGCACCGGTAGCACGCCGAACATCGGCTGGGTCGCACACCCCGGCTTGATGCGTTGGGCGCTGACCAGTGGGCTGAGCATGATGCCGCCGGTTTCAGTCTGCCACCAGGTATCGACAATCGGGCAACGTTGTTCGCCGACCGCATTAAAGTACCAGTCCCAGGCTTCCGGGTTGATCGGCTCGCCGACACTGCCCAACAACCGAAGGCTGGCGCGGGAGGTATTTTCCAGTGGGCCGTGGCCTTCGCGCATCAGGGCGCGCAATGCGGTGGGAGCGGTGTAGAAGATATTGACCTGGTGTTTGTCGATCACTTGCCAGAAGCGCGAGCTGTCCGGATAACTTGGCACGCCCTCGAACATTAACGAGGTCGCGCCATTGGCCAGCGGCCCATAGACGATGTAGCTGTGGCCAGTGACCCAGCCGACATCGGCGGTACACCAGAACACCTCGCCGTCGCGGTAATCGAGCACGTATTTGAAGGTCATCGCCGCTTGCAACAAGTAGCCGCCGGTGGTGTGCAATACGCCCTTGGGTTTGCCGGTGCTGCCGGAGGTGTAGAGGATAAACAGCGGGTCCTCGGCGTCCATGGGTTCGGGTGGGCAGTCGGCGCTCACGGCGTCCAATGCCTGTTGATACTTGAGGTCGCGGCCCTCCACCCAATTGACTGCCGCGCCGGTACGCTCAATCACCAGCACCGTGCTGACGTTGGGGCAACTGGCCAGAGCCTTGTCGACATTCTGTTTCAGCGGCACGGGTTTACCGCTCCGTACGCCTTCATCGGCAGTGATCACGGTGCGGCAGTCTGCGTCGAGAATACGGTCGCGCAGGGCGTCCGGGGAAAAACCACCAAACACCACCGAGTGCACGGCACCGATGCGCGTACAGGCCAGCATGGCGTAGGCCGCTTCGGGGATCATCGGCATGTAGATACACACACGATCGCCTTTCTTCACGCCGCGGTTTTTCAGGACGTTGGCCAGGCGGCAAACGTTTTGATGAAGTTGGCGGTAGGTGATTTTGGAGGATTTTGTAGGATCATCGCCCTCCCAGATGAAGGCCGGCTGATTGGAGCGTTGCGCAAGGTGACGGTCGATGCAGTTGTAACTGACGTTCAGTTGACCACCGGCAAACCAGCGGGCGGCGCCGGTGTTGATGTCCGATTGCTGGACGCTTTGCCAGGGTGTGATCCAGTCGAGAAAGCGCTTGGCCTGTTCAGCCCAGAAGGTGTCGGGTTGCTCGATGGATTGGCGGTAGAGGCGCTGATAGTCCTCTTGACTGAGTTGCGCAGCTCGGCGGACGGCATCGGCGTTGGGGAACGTGCTGATATCGAACATGAGGGATCCTTATTCTTGTTATTTGCGACAAGAGATAAAGATGCACCCTGTGGAGGGAGGGTTCAAGGCCAACATCCAAACGGACGTTGGCCTCTTGAGGCTCACATCAACCGCGGTGGCGACCGCGGAAGTAGTTGATCAACCCTTGGGTCGAGGCATCATCGGCCGGTTCTTCTTCGCTGCCGGTCAGGCGGTTGTAGACGCCCTTACCCAGTTCCTTGCCCAGCTCCACGCCCCATTGGTCGAAGGCGTTGATACCCCAGATGACGCTCTGCACGAACACTTTGTGCTCATACATGGCCACCAGCGCGCCCAGGCGACGAGGGCTGATGCGTTCCACCACCAAGGTGTTACTTGGACGGTTGCCGGGAATAACCTTGTGCGGTGCCAGTTTCTGCACCTCGTCTTCGGCCATGCCCTTGTCACGCAGCTCTGCTTCGGCTTCGCTGCGAGTCTTGCCGAGCATCAGTGCCTGGCTCTGGGACAGGCAGTTAGCGTATAGCCACTGGTGGTGATCGGAGACCGGGTTGAAGCTGACAATCGGCACGATAAAGTCGGCCGGGATCAATTGGGTGCCTTGGTGCAGCAACTGGTGGTAGGCGTGCTGGCCGTTGCAACCTACGCCACCCCAGATGACCGGGCCGGTATCGGTGGAAACCGGCGTGCCATCTTGGCGCACGCTCTTGCCGTTGGATTCCATGTCCAGCTGTTGCAAGTGCTTGGTGATGTTACGCAGGTAGTGGTCGTACGGCAGGATCGCGTGGCTTTGCGCGCCCCAGAAGTTGCCATACCACACGCCGAGCAGACCCAGCAGCACCGGCATGTTCTGCTCGAATGGTGCGGTCTGGAAGTGCTGGTCCATGGTGTAGGCACCGGACAGCAGTTCCTTGAAGTTGGACATGCCGATGGCCAGGGCGATAGGCAAACCAATGGCCGACCACAGCGAGTAACGGCCGCCGACCCAGTCCCACATCGGGAAGATGTTTTCTTCGCGGATACCGAAGGCCACGGCCGCCGCGTTGTTGCTCGATACGGCGATGAAGTGGCGATACAACTCAGCTTCCGAACCACCCTGGGCCAGGTACCAGGCGCGAGCGGCCTGGGCGTTTTTCAGGGTTTCCAGAGTGTTGAAGGACTTCGACGAGACGATAAACAGCGTGGTCTCGGCGCGCAGCTTCATGGTCAGCTCGTGGAACTCACTGCCGTCGATATTCGCCAGGTAATGGCAGCGCACACCTTTATGGGCGTAGGACAACAGCGCTTCGGATACCAGCTCCGGGCCGAGGAACGAGCCACCGATGCCGATGTTGACCACGTCGGTGATTGGCTTCTCGGTGTAACCGCGCCACAGGCCGTCGTGGATTCGGCCCACCAAGTCAGTGATCTGGTTCAGCACTTTATGCACGTCGGGCATGATGTTCACGCCGTTGACCGACAACTTGTCGCCAACCGGGCGGCGTAGTGCAGTGTGCAGCGCTGGGCGATCTTCGGAGGAATTGACCGGCTCGCCGTTGAACAGCGCCTTGATCGCGCCCTGAAGGTCGACTTCCTTGGCCAGCTCCACCAGCAGGTCGCGGGTTTGGCTGGTAATCAGGTTTTTTGAGTAATCGAGGAAAAGTCCGCAGTTACTCAAGGTAAATTGGGTAAAGCGCTGTGGATCGGCATTAAAGGCTTCGCGCATGCTGAAATCCTGCATGGCTTGGCGGTGTTGATTGAGCGCTTGCCAGGCGGGCAGAGCGGTAACGTCATGGGGAGTGCGGTAGTACGCCATCGCTGCGGGTTTCCTTTTTATTGCTGGGACTGCCTTTAGGACATTTGAAAGCCCGGAACGTCCAGTTTTATGCCGTGGAAGTATAAAACGATGGGTTACGGTCTACTGCGTCAACGCCAACCAATAACGCAGGGCGATTACAGTAAACCTAGCGACTCATTCTGTCTTGGCTTTGTCTGCGCTGTGACCGGTACTTTTTTATACCGGCGCATCAGGCAGTGCAACAGGCGGGCTGCTTTTGGGTGCAAAGCGGCGGGTCGGTCAGTTCAGGTTCAGATGCAGGTTGTCGATGAGCCGGGTAGCACCCAGATAGGCTGCCACCAGAATCACCACATCCCGATCTTCGGCGGTTGCCGGGCGCAGGTGCTGGCCCTGGCGAACCTCCAGGTAGTCCATGCGCAAGCCGGCGGCTTCAATCTGCTGCATCTGCTCGGCGCGCAACTTGGCGAAGTCACGCTCACCGCTTTTAATGGCCGTGGCGATCTGGCCGAGGCTGCGGTAGAGCACCGGGGCGATTGCCCGTTGTTCTTCGGTGAGATAACCGTTACGCGAGGACAGCGCGAGCCCGTCGTCCGCGCGGACGGTGGGTTCGCCGATGATCTGGATCGGCATGTTCAGGTCATGCACCATGGCGCGAATGACCGCCAGTTGCTGATAGTCCTTCTGGCCAAATATCGCCAGGTCAGGCTGGACCATGTTGAACAGCTTGCTGACCACTGTTGCCACGCCTTCGAAGTGCCCTGGACGGCTGGCGCCACACAGGCCTTCGGACAGGTGCGCAACACTGACGCGCGTCTGGCCGGTCGTGCCGCCGGGATACATTTCCTCAACGGTGGGTGCAAACAGCAGGTTGCAACCGGCCTGCAGGAGTTTTTCCTGATCCGCCGCCAGGGTGCGCGGGTATTTGTCCAGGTCTTCGCCTGCGCCAAATTGCAGTGGGTTGACGAAAATGCTCGCCACCACGAAGTCCGCTTGCTGGGATGCCTTGCTGACCAGCGTTGCATGGCCGCTGTGCAGGTTACCCATGGTAGGCACGAAGCCGATACGTTTGCCCGCGTTGCGGGCGTGGGCGACGGCGGCACGCAGTTCGCGCACGGTCTTGACGGTGTTCATGCAGAAAACCCGTGTTCGGTGCCTGGGAAGGTGACGGCTTTGACTTCGGTGACGTAGGCGCTCAAGGCGGCCTGGATGCTGTCTTGGCCGGCCATGAAGTTTTTCACAAACTTCGGCGCGCGACCGGTGAGGGCCAGCCCGAGCATGTCATGCAGGACCAGAACTTGGCCGTCGGTGGCGGCGCCTGCACCAATGCCGATTACCGGGATTTTTACCGCCTGGGTGATTTCTGCGGCCAATTCACTGGGTACGCATTCCAGCACGATCATGGCGGCGCCAGCCTGTTCCAAAGCGATGGCATCGGCCCGCATCTGGCGCGCCTGGGCTTCATTGCGGCCCTGGACCTTGTAACCGCCAAGGATGTTGACCGACTGCGGCGTCAGGCCCATATGTGCGCACACCGGCACGCCACGCTCTGCCAGCAGGCGGATCGACTCGGCGAGCCAGGCGGCACCTTCCACTTTGACCATGTGCGCACCGGCCTGCATCAGTTGGGCACTGTTGCTGAAGGTTTGCTCAAGCGTGGCGTAGGCCATGAACGGCAGGTCGGCGATGATCATGGCCCCGTCGTTGCCGCGTTTGACGCTGGCGACGTGGTACGCGATCTCGGCGGTGGTGACGGGCAGCGTGCTGTCATTCCCTTGTAGGACCATGCCCAGGGAGTCACCCACCAGTAACACCTCGACTCCGGCCTGGCAGCAAGCCTGGGCGAAGGTGGCGTCATAGCAGGTCAGCATGGTGATTTTTTCACCCTTGAGTTTGAGGCTCTGCAAGGTGGTCAGGGTAATGTCTGGCATGAAAAGGGTCCTCGTTCAGGCGCTTGGAAACAGCGAGTAACGCGCGTGAGTCTTCGTTTATACAGGCGCACTTTCTTAAAAAACAGTGCTTATAAGGCCTGGATTGCGCCCTTTAGCGCCGGGTTGGCGGCAGCGGGACGCCTATAGTCGTGAGGAGGACTCTGGAAGTCAATTGGATGTGTTACCGCATTGTTACGATCGGGGTGTTACCGCTGTTACTGATGCGATTCAGCAGGAGTGAGGCGCTCCAGACCAACGAACGGGCAGGCGGCGAGCAGGTCGCTGAGGGTGCGGCCATCGGCCAATTGCAGGCTGGCTGGCGCCAGTTCGGCCAACGGGTAAAGCACGAACGCTCGCAAATGCATCTGATAGTGCGGCACCTTGAGGCGCGGCTCATCAATCAGCCAATCGCCGAACAGCAATATGTCCAGGTCCAGGGTCCGCGGGCCCCAGCGCTCAAGACGCTCACGGCCTTGGTCGTTTTCAATTGCTTGCAACGCATCGAGCAGTTCGATGGGCGCGAGGGTGCTGTCCAGGGCCGCGACCGCGTTGGTATAACGCGGTTGGCCTGGGAGTAACGAATCACTTTGATAAAAGGCGGAGACGCCCGCCAGCGTGGTGTTTGGCAATTGCGCCAATGCCTGGACGGCATTGTGCAATTGCTCTTCGGGGGCTGACAGGTTGCTGCCCATTGCGATGTAGACGCGCTTCATCGGACTTACTCGCCAGACGCGCTCGGGGTGTCGGCAGCACTGCGTTTACGCTTGCTACCGCTGCTGCGACGGCGCTTTTTCGGTGCATCGCCGGTGCCGTCGCCCTTGCTGCTGAGCTCACGAATCATCTCGCGACGTTCGCTGTCGTTGGCATCCTGATAGTTGGTCCACCATTCCCCCAAGCCGTCGGTCTGCTCGCCAGCGCTTTCACGCAGCAGCAGGAAGTCGTAACCAGCACGGAAGCGCGGATTGTCGAGCAGCAGGTCGGCGCGTTTGCCGCTGCGCCGTGGCAGGCGCTCTTGCATGTCCCAGATCTCGCGGATCGGCATGGTGAAGCGCTTGGGGATTGCGATGCGTTGGCACTGTTCGGCGATCAGTTCGTGAGCCGCTTCCTGTATGGCCGGAATCGGCGGCATGCCGCGGTTCTGCAAGCGCACCACCCGCGCTGGCAGCGCTGGCCACAGGAGGGCGGCAAACAGGAAGGCCGGGGTTACCGGTTTGTTCTGTTTGATACGCAGGTCGGTGTTGATCAATGCTTCGCTGATCAGCGTGTGGGTGTAGGTCGGGTTGTGCTCCAGTGCTTCGGCGCTGGCTGGGAACAGCGGGTCGAACAACTGCAGGTCCACGAGCATTTCGAAGGTGTCGGCGGCGTAGCCGGAGAGGAACAGCTTGAGTACCTCTTCGAACAGGCGTGCCGAAGGGATTTCCCGCAGCATTGGCGCCAGTTCTCGAATCGGCGTGGCCGTGTGCTTCTCGATGCCAAAGTTCAGCTTGGCAGCAAAGCGCACTGCCCGCAGCATCCGCACCGGGTCTTCCTGGTAGCGTTGCGTCGGATCGCCGATCAGGCGCAGCAGGTTGTTGCGGATATCGTGTACGCCATTGGCGTAATCGAGGATGCGCTCGCTGACCGGATCGTAGTAAAGGGCATTGATGGTGAAGTCGCGGCGTTGCGCGTCCTCTTCCAGGGTGCCGTAGACATTGTCTCGCAGGATGCGCCCGCTTTCGTTGCGGGAAGACTGGTTGCTGTCTTCCTCTTCATCATTTTGCGGGTGATTGGCGCGGAAGGTCGCCACTTCAATGATTTCACGACCAAAGTGGATATGCACCAACTTGAAGCGCCGACCGATGATTCGCGCATTGCGAAACTCGGCACGCACTTGCTCCGGCGTGGCACTGGTGGCGACGTCGAAATCCTTGGGCGTGATGTTGAGCAACATGTCGCGCACGCAACCGCCCACCAGGTAAGCCTGGTAGCCTGCGTTCTGCAAGCGTTCGACGATGTTCACCGCATAACGGCTGAACTGGGCGCGTTGCAGCGAATGTTGGCTGCTGTTGAGCACTTCAGGCGTGCTGCGTTTATGTTGCGTACGACGCAAGGGAGAACGGAATGACTGGAACAACTTCTTCAGCATGGGATGCACTGTTTGAAGGAATGTTCGGCCATAACGAAGAATGACCGCATGATGGGCGGGGATTCTAGCATTTAGTCAGGGGATGGTGTAGGAACAAGCTGCAAGCCTTGAGCCAGAAGCTTAAAAGAGTGGTGATACCGGTCAATCGCGCAAGCCAAATTGTAGAAACTACAAGGGGAGCCGAAGCTCCCCGAGAAAGTAGTTGCGTACTCTATTTTTATTATTGATTTCGGGCTTCTTGTTTTTATTGATCGCCCTCGCCATAAAGCTTTACCTTCATGACACTCCCAATCGGGAGTCAAGAGCAAACGGATTGCTTTGGTCGCTGTGTTGCGATGATCAATGATCCAACCAGTTCAGGCTCTGCCTTAGGGCAGTTTTTGTTGTTCTCGGCCTGGTTGCGGGGCAAGCCCCAAATGCAACGCCTCTCCAAAAGAATCAGTTAGCTGCGCCTCCGCCGTGTTGTTTTTATTGTGCGTGAGTCGATTCGTCTTATTTTTATTGTCTTTTGCATTGCTTGTTATTGTTCTTGTACTAAACATATAGCAGGGTGCGTGCCAACTTTTGCGCGGGCCAGCAAAATAGGGGTTAAAGGCGCTTTCGGATTTTTGGCAGGCAAAAAAAAGCCGGGACTTCGTTACCGTAAGCCCCGGCTTTTGTTACGTGAAATATCTGAGGTAACAGTTTTTTCACATTTTAGGGTGTTACCTGGTGTGACGCTGCATCAGCTTTCGCTGGCAACCCCGGTCTTGCGCCGTGGAATACCCAGGCGCTGGCGCCGTTCCCACAGGCATTTGCGGCTTACACCCAGCTTGCGGGCCAACTCGGTCTCGGTCATATGGTCCTGATGCTCAAGGACAAAGTGCTGGAAGTAATCTTCCAGTGACAAATCTTCCGTTGGCTCATGGCTAGTGTTACTGCCGCCCTGTTGCGGGGCCAGGCCGATGAAGTCGTCATCGTGCAGATCGCTCAACTCGATATCGATACCCAGCAGTTCGGCGGAAATTTCCGGGCTCTCCGACAGGATCACTGCACGTTCCACCGCGTTTTCCAGTTCTCGCACGTTACCGGGCCAGGAGTAATGCCTGATCGCTTGCTCGGCATCGGCGGCGAACTTCAGGTCGGTGCGGTTAACCCGTGCGCTCTGGCGTATCAGAAATGCATCTGCAATCTCATTGACGTCGGCACCACGCTCGCGCAGGGCTGGCAACTTGAGCGCGATCACATGCAGGCGATAGTAAAGGTCTTCACGGAACTGTCCGATTTTCGCCAGGCCTTTCAGGTCCCGGTGAGTGGCCGCGATCAGGCGTACATCGACCTTCTGCGACTGCACCGAACCGACCCGACGAATCTCGCCTTCCTGCAGCACCCGCAGCAGACGTGCCTGGGCTTCCAGAGGCAGTTCACCGATCTCGTCGAGGAACAACGTGCCGCCATCCGCAGCTTCGACCAGGCCGGCACGACCGGCACTGGCACCGGTAAAGGCGCCTTTTTCGTGGCCGAACAGTTCGGACTCGATCAGGGATTCAGGAATCGCTGCACAGTTCACAGAGATCATCGGTGCCTTGGCGCGCTTGGACAGGTTGTGCAGGGCGCGGGCCACTAGCTCTTTACCGGTGCCGGACTCGCCCTGGATCAGGACATTGGAGTCGGTGGGCGCTACTTTGCGGATCTTGCTGTACAGGTCCTGCATTGGCGGGCAGGAACCGATAATGCCGATCTCGCCATTACTGTTGTCGACCCCCGGCTTGTCGGCGCCGTTGACGGCCTTGCCCGCTGGGCGCTCGGCTGGAGTGCTGCTGACTGACTGTCGGTCACGCAGAATACGGGCCACGGCCTGGAGCATTTCGTCGTGATCGAAAGGCTTGGCGATGTAGTCCACCGCGCCCATCTTCATCGAGTCCACCGCTGAGCGCAGGCTGGCGTAGCTGGTCATGATCAGTACCGGGGTACCTTGGCCGAGCTTGATCAGTTCGGTGCCAGGCGCGCCAGGCAGGCGCAGGTCACTGACGATCAGGTCGAACGTGGGAATGCTGAAACGCTCTTGGGCTTCCTGCACCGAGCCGGCTTCGCTGACCTGGTACTGATTACGTTCAAGCAAGCGACGCAAGGCAGAGCGGATAATGGTTTCGTCTTCGACGATCAAAATGTGCGGCATTGATTCAGTTCTCTCGACGGTCTCAGTTCACAGCGGACGTCGCTTCGACATGACGCGGCAAGGTCACCCGAATACGGGTGCCGCGTTGGCTTTCGGTGTCAGCCGGGCTGTCGATGGTGATTTGTCCATAATGCTCTTCAACGATGGAATAGACCAGTGCAAGGCCCAGACCGGTACCTTCACCCGGATCCTTGGTAGTGAAGAAGGGTTCGAACAATCGGTCCATGATGTTCTGTGGAATGCCGCTGCCTTCGTCCTCGACGATCAGGTCGACGGTGTGCTCGAAAACCTCGCTCTTGACCCGTACCGCGCTGCCGGCCGGCGATGCGTCGCGGGCGTTGGACAGCAGGTTGATTAGCACCTGGGCCAAGCGTTGCGGGTCACCATCGACCCAATGTTCCGGGTCGCACAGGTTAAAGAACTGTACTTCGAAATTGCGCCGGTTCAAGGCCAGCAGCCCAATGGCATCTTGGGCGACTTCGGCCAGGCACACGGCTTCATCGCGATTCTGATGACCGCCCGCGTGGGCAAAGCTCATCAGCGATTGCACGATGCGCGAGACACGTTTGGTTTGCTCGAGGATTTGCCCGCTGATTTCGGTGATTTCGCTGTCTTCTTCGCGCTCTTCCCGCAGGTTTTGCGCAAGGCAGGCGATACCGGTGATCGGATTGCCGATTTCATGGGCTACGCCGGCCGCCAGGCGCCCGATGCTGGCCAGGCGTTCGGAGTGCACCAGTTTGTCTTCCAGCATCTGGGTTTCGGTGAGGTCTTCCACCAGCAGCACCAAACCGCTGTTGCCAGGCGCCAGGGGCTCGTCGATTGCCGCTTTGTGCAGGTTGAGCCAGCGGGTCTGGCCGTCGAGGGCCAGGTGCTGTTTGTGCAAGTGCTCATCCGGCAGGTTAATGAAGCCTTGAAGTAATTCTTTCCACGGATCGCCAATGGTGTTCAGGCGCGAGCCCACCACACGCTGGGCAGCGATACCGGTGAGTTCTTCCATGGCCTTGTTCCACATCAGGATTTCTTGATCCTTGGCCAGGGAGCAGACGCCCATGGGCAGTTCCTGCAAGGTTTGGCGGTGGTAACGACGCAAGGCATCGAGTTCGGCGGCAAGGCCGGTGAGGCGCGAGTGGTAGTCCTCCAGCCGGCTCTCGATGAAGTGGATGTCTTCGGTGACGTAGTTTTCGCCGCCTGCCTTGTAGGGCAGGAACGTCTCGACCATGTCCTGGGACACGCTGGGGCCCATCAAGCCGGAGAGGTTGGCTTCGATGCGGTCACGCAGGCGGCGTAGCGCATACGGCCGGCGCTCGTCGAAGGGCAAGTAGAGATCGCGCAGGGCCTGTTCGACTTCCTTTTGCGCGGCCTTGGCGCCCAGGGGCTTGGCCAGTTGCGTGGCGAATTCCTGGGGCGAGGCGGCATGCAGTTCCCGGCGTTGCGGGCGACGCACGTTATCTACCGCACAGGCTTCGGCAGCGCTGGTTTCTTCGGGGCTGGCGTTGGTGAATAGCGATATCAGAGTGAACATCAGTACGTTGGCCGCCAGCGAGGCAATGGCTGCCATGTGCCAACTGGTGTCGTCCAGCACGTAGATCATGTTCAGCAACGGAATGTAGAAGCCTTGCAGATTGCCCACCAGCGGCAGCAGCATGGTCACCAGCCACACCAGCATCCCCGCCAGGAGCCCGGCGATAAAACCGCGACGATTGGCGGTCGGCCAGTACAGCACCGACAGCACGCCTGGCAAAAACTGCAAAGTGGCAACGAAGGCGACGATGCCCAGGTTGGCTAGGTCCTGCTCGGCGCCCAGCAGCAGATAGAAACCATAACCGGCCATGATGATCGCGACGATCAGTGCCCGGCGGGTCCACTTCAGCCAGCGGTAGATGTTGCCTTCAGCGGGTGGCTGGTACAGCGGCAGCACCAGGTGATTGAGCGCCATGCCCGATAGCGCCAGGGTGGTGACGATGATCAGCCCGCTGGCGGCGGATAAGCCGCCGACGTAGGCCAGCAGCGCCAAGGACTTGCTGTTGGCCGCGATACCAATGCCCAGAGTGAAGTATTCCGGGTTGGTGGTGGCGCCCAGCTTCAGGCCGGCCCACAGGATCAGCGGCACCGCCAGGCTCATCAGCAAAAGGAACAGCGGCAAGCCCCAACTCGCACTTACCAATGAGCGCGGGTTGAGGTTTTCGGTAAACGTCATGTGGTACATGTGGGGCATGACGATGGCCGAGGCAAAGAACACCAGCAGCAAGGTGCGCCACGGGCCTTCTTGCAGCGGAGTGTGCAAGGCGGCGAGGGCGGTCTGATTTTGCAGTAGCCACATTTCCAACTGTTGTGGGCCGTCGAATACGCCGTACAGCGCATAGAGCCCGACGCCGCCAATGGCGATCAGCTTGATCACTGACTCAAAGGCAATCGCAAACACCAGGCCTTCGTGTTTTTCGCGGGTGGCAATATGCCGTGAACCGAAAAAAATTGTGAACAGGGTGATCAGCGCGCAGAAACTCAGGGCGACCCGGTGTTGCACGGGTTCTCGGGTGAGGATGCCAATCGAATCGGCCACCGCCTGGATTTGTAGCGCCAGCAACGGCAATACGCCGATCAGCATGAAAATCGTGGTCAGCGCCCCGGCCCAGGTGCTGCGAAAGCGGAAGGCAAACAGGTCGGCCAGGGACGACAGCTGATAGGTGCGGGTAATTTTTAGAATCGGGTACAGCAGCACCGGCGCCAGCAAAAACGCGCCCGACACTCCGAGGTAGCTGGAAAGAAAGCCATATCCATACTGATAGGCCAGGCCCACCGTGCCATAAAACGCCCAGGCACTGGCATACACGCCCAGCGACAAGGTGTAGGTCAACGGATGGCGAATGATCGCCCGCGGAATCATTCCGCGCTCACTGATCCAGGCTACCCCGAACAGCGCGGCCAGGTAGGCGGCGCTGATCAGCAGCATCTGGGTCAGGCTAAAGCTCATCGGCATCTTTTTGGCTCTGCAGGATGAAAGTCACAACGATCAGGATCAGCCAAAGCAGATAGGGCCGGTACCAGGCACCCGTGGCGTCGATCCACCAATCCATGATGGCGGGGGAAAACAGATAGATCCCGACGACCAGCAGGAGGACCAATCGATAGATATACATACTGGCCTCTGATTGAAAAACTCGTTGAAGTAGCGGCTTTTTTGTAGGTGCGAGCGCCTATACAAATAAAACTGCGGCGATGGTAACGGATGGGCGCCAAGCTGCAAGCGCCCTTAACGTAATTGCGCTTGCGCCAAGGTGAGTGTGCGCGGGATTTGGTTGGCGTCCCAGTGACGGATGCCCCAATCCAGCAGTTCCCGTGGGCTGGCGTGATCCAGTTCATTACCCGGTTGTTGGCCAAGGGCGCGCAACGCTCTGAGCAGCAAAGGCGTGGCCTGGTCGCTAGTCAAGGGCGGTGAGCGGTAGGATTTGCCCAGTTTGTTGCCGTCGGGCTGGGTGATCAGCGGCACATGCAGGTAACGCGGTTGCGGCAAGCCGAGCAGCTCCTGCAGATACAACTGGCGTGGTGTGGAGTCGAGCAAGTCGGCGCCCCGCACGATATCGGTGACACCCTGCCAGGCATCGTCGAGGACCACGGCCAATTGGTAAGCATAAAGGCCGTCTCGGCGGCGGATGATGAAATCACCTACATCCCGGCCCAAGTGCTGTCGGAATTTGCCTTGTACGCGGTCGGTAAAGTGGTATTCCAGCTCCGGTACCCGCAGGCGGATAGCGGCGTCTTGCTGGCCATGGCCGGCATTGCGACACAGCCCCGGATAAATGCCGTTGTAAGGTTCCAGTTGTTTGCGCGAGCAGGTGCAAGCGTACGCCAGGCCGTGGTTGAACAGGCGATTGACGACTTCGGCGTAGGCATCATGCCGTGCGCTTTGTTGGACCAACTCGCCGTCCCACTCGAAGCCATAGCGTTCCAGGGCAGTGAGGATGGCTGCTTGGGCGCCGGGCTCTTCCCTAGGCGGGTCGAGGTCTTCCATGCGCATCAGCCATAGGCCCTTGTTTGCGCGGGCGTCTAGGTAGGAAGCAAGGGCTGCGACCAGCGAACCGAAGTGCAGGTGACCGCTGGGGGTGGGGGCGAAGCGCCCGATATAGGAGGAGGCTGTCATGGGGTGGATGTTACTGGAAAAGCCGTAAACGGCAGATACAAAAATGGGGCGTTTGCACGCCCCATTCGTTCAGTCCGACAGTGTTTACTTGCCGACCTGTTTTTCCTTGATTTCTGCCAAGGTCTTGCAGTCCACGCACATGTCGGCAGTAGGACGCGCTTCCAGACGCTTGATACCAATCTCTACGCCGCAGGATTCGCACCAGCCGTAGTCTTCGTCTTCGATCAATTGCAAGGTCTTGTCAATTTTCTTGATCAGCTTGCGCTCGCGATCACGGGCGCGCAGTTCAAGGCTGAACTCTTCTTCCTGGCTGGCACGATCTGCCGGGTCGGGGAAGTTGGCCGCTTCGTCTTTCATATGGTCAACCGTGCGGTCGACCTCCTGCATCAAGTCCTGTTTCCACTTTTGCAGAATCTTGGTGAAGTGCTTACGCATGGGCTCGCCCATGTACTCCTCGCCCTTCGATGGTACGTAGGGTTCGAAGCCGCTGATGCTCTGTTGCTTTTCTTGGGTGGGCATGAATGGGCCGCCTCTCACTCTTCTAATCCATTGCGCAGGATTGCAACGTCGCCGACACCTGCCGGCCCTGCGGCTGCAAGCGGGCGAACTTACCAGATAGCTTCGAGGTGCGCCACTCCCTGTTGTCGAGGCGACGTCCCATGCTGGCCACAAAGCACCGAAAGCCGCAGCAGGGCGGGCTTGTACCGTCTTGAATATGGATTTTAGTCGTTTTGCAGGCGGTTGCCGTACCGTCTGGCGCGGACATCAGGGTAATAGAGCAGGTTTTGCGTCGCCGGTTGGGTAGAATCGGGGTTTGCATTCACAGTTAAGGAAGGCTAATGGCTCAGCCCTACAGTGCCCGCAGTCGCGCTATCGAACCTTTCCACGTCATGGCGTTACTGGCGCGGGCCAATGAGTTGCAGGCTGGCGGTCACGATGTGATTCATCTGGAAATCGGTGAGCCGGACTTCACCACGGCGCAGCCCATCATCAAGGCAGGGCAGGCCGCCCTGGCCAATGGCAAGACGCGCTACACCGCAGCTCGCGGTTTGCCTGAGCTGCGCGAAGCCATCAGCGGTTTTTATCAGCAGCGTTACGGCCTGAATGTCGATCCCGAGCGAATTCTGATCACCCCGGGTGGCTCGGGAGCCCTGTTATTGGCCAGCAGCCTGCTGGTGGACCCCGGTAAACACTGGCTGCTGGCGGACCCAGGCTACCCGTGCAACCGGCACTTTTTGCGTCTGGTGGAAGGCGCGGCGCAACTGGTCCCGGTCGGGCCGGAGGTGCGCTATCAACTGACCGCTGATCTGGTGGCTCGCCACTGGGATCAGGACAGCGTCGGCGCACTGGTTGCCTCGCCAGCTAACCCCACCGGGACGATCCTGACGCGCGACGAACTGGCCGGGCTGTCGAACGCGATCAAGGCGCGCAACGGGCACTTGGTGGTGGATGAGATTTATCACGGGCTGACCTATGGCACTGATGCCGCCAGCGTGCTGGAAGTCGATGATGAAGCCTTTGTTCTAAATAGTTTTTCAAAGTATTTCGGAATGACCGGCTGGCGCCTGGGCTGGCTGGTGGCGCCGCCCGCGGCGGTCGGTGAACTGGAAAAGCTGGCGCAGAACCTCTACATCAGCGCGCCGAGCATGTCCCAGTACGCGGCCTTGGCCTGCTTCACCGAGGAAACACTGAGTATTCTTGAAGAGCGCCGTATTGAGTTTGGCCGTCGCCGTGACTTTCTTCTGCCGGCGTTGCGGGAGCTGGGTTTTGGTATCGCTGTCGAGCCCGAAGGTGCCTTTTACTTGTACGCCGATATCAGCGCATTTGGCGGCGATGCCTTCGCGTTTTGCCGGCATTTCCTGGAAACCGAATATGTGGCCTTTACTCCAGGCCTGGATTTTGGCCGTTACCAGGCCGGTCACCATGTACGGTTTGCCTACACGCAAAACCTCGATCGGCTACAGGAAGCTGTAGAACGGATTGCCCGTGGCTTACGGAGCTGGCAAGGCTGATGCGCTTTAATCCTCCCCTCGAAGAGGGTCGGCTGATTCGCCGATACAAACGTTTTCTCGCCGATATCGAAACCGTTACCGGCGAGTTGTTGACCATTCACTGCCCAAACACAGGCTCGATGTTCAATTGCATGGTTGAAGGCGGTCAGGTCTGGTTCAGCCGGTCCAACGACCCTAAGCGCAAGCTGCCAGGCACTTGGGAAATCAGCAAAACACCACAGGGGCGCCTGGCCTGTGTCAACACGGCTCGCGCCAATCAACTGGTGGAGGAGGCGTTGCGGGCAGGGGTCATTACCGAGCTCAATGGCTTTACCGGCTTGAAGCGCGAAGTGGCCTACGGTCAGGAAAACAGTCGCATCGACTTTCGCCTGGATTACCCCACGGGTGCGGCGTATGTCGAAGTCAAAAGTGTCACTTTGGGCTTTGACGGAACGTCAGTCGCGGCGTTTCCTGATGCGGTGACCCAGCGAGGGGCCAAGCACCTGCGCGAGCTGGCGCATTTGGCCCGTGACGGCGTACGGGCGGTGCAGTTGTATTGCGTCAACCTGTCCGGTATCGACGGGGTGCGGCCCGCCGAAGAAATTGACGCGGGTTACGCTGCCGGGTTGCGCGAGGCCAAGGCCGCTGGGGTTGAAATCCTGGCGTACGGGGTGCGGGTTAGCTCGCAGGAAGTCTGCATTGACCGCCGATTGGACGTGCTGCTCAGCGACTAGAGTTGCACCCACAACCCTTGTTCGTCTTCGCGGCCGTGCAGGGCGGTTAGGCTTTGACCCGCGCAGGGGCCGGCGATGCATTCGCCGGTCTCGATCAGAAACAGCGCACTGTGGGTCGCGCATTGAATCAGGCTGGCGCTTTGATCGAGAAAATGGTCAGGCTGCCATTCTAGCGGCACACCGCGATGGGGGCAGCGATTGACATAGAAGTAGGCGATGCCTTCCCTGCGCACGGCGAATAGCTTGTGGCCATCGATATCGAAGCCGCGGCTGCTGGCTTCAGTAAGGATGTGTGAAGGGCAAAGAAACTTCATATTTACTCTCAGGTGGTGCGGGTAAAGGGCTGCAGGACGATCCGGGTTTTGCCCGTGTGTCCGGCGCTTGACGTTTAAATGCAAACAATTATCAAATGCCAGCTTCGCCCGTTAGCTAGCTGCGTGCTCAGTACGATGCCAGGCAGCCTTGATCTGTCACATGACTGAGTGGTTCAGTCGGTCCACCCCTTTGAAGGAAACCCTTTTATGCGTCTGAGTGCCAGCGCTATTGCGATTGTTGTCGGACTGCTGGTCAACCATGGGGCTCAAGCCCAAGCCTCTGAACTGCCGCAACGCTGGGTCAGTGCCGGCGGTGCGTTATCGGAGTGGGTGACGGCTCTGGGCGGCGAATCGAAGTTGGTGGGGGTCGATACCACCAGCCAGCATCCTGAATCCCTCAAGGCGCTGCCGAGCATCGGTTACCAGCGTCAGTTATCGGCCGAGGGCATTCTTAGTCTGCGTCCGCAAATCCTGGTCGGTACTGAAGAAATGGGCCCGCCACCGGTGCTGGCGCAGATTCGCAGTGCTGGCGTGCAGGTGGAGATGTTTTCGGCTCAGCCCGACCTGCCGACGCTTGAGGGCAATTTGCAGCATTTGGGCAAGCTGCTGGGTAGCGATGCCAAGGCGTCAGAGTTGTTTGGCGTCTATAAAAAGCAGCTTGAGCAGCAAAAAGGCTGGGTGGCTCACGCTCAGGCCACGCAAAAAGCGCCAGGCGTCCTGCTGGTGTTGGGGCATGCTGGTGGCAAACCGTTGATTGCAGGTAAAGACACGGCCGCCGACTGGGTGCTGCAACAAGCGGGTGGTCGTAACCTGGCCACCCACAGTGGCTACAAACCGTTTTCCGTCGAGTCCTTGGCGGGCATGAGTCCCGAGGTGCTGGTGTTCTCGGATCGTGCCCTGAGTGGTGACGCAGCGCGCGCGGCGCTGTTCAAGGAAAACCCGATTCTCGCGGCCACGCCGGCAGCCAAGGCTGGTCGGGTCTTTGAGCTGGACCCTACTTTACTGGTGGGGGGGCTGGGCCCACGTCTGCCAAAAAGTTTGGTGCAACTGTCCGCCGGTTTCTACCCGTCTCAGGTTAAAACCGCCCCATGACCACTCTGGTTAAACCGCGGACGCTGTTCATTGGCTTGAGCCTGCTGTGTGTCCTGGCGATCTGGCTGTCATTAGCCCTGGGGCCTGTCAGCTTGCCGTTGCTCGATACGTTGCGGGCGGCATTGCGCTTGCTTGGCGTGCCGATTGAGGCGCAGGGCCTGGAGCAGGCGGAGTTGATTCTTGGCCAGATCCGCTTGCCGCGCACCTTGCTGGGGCTGGCGGTTGGCGGCGTGCTGGCGCTGTCGGGCGTTGCCATGCAGGGGCTGTTTCGCAACCCGTTGGCTGATCCTGGCTTGGTGGGGGTTTCCAGTGGCGCGGCGCTGGGGGCCGCGGTTGCAATTGTCGGCGGTTCGATCTTTGGTGGTTTGCCCGATGCCCTGGGGCCGTACTTGCTGTCGCTGTGCGCGTTTCTCGGCGGCCTGGGGGTGACTGCACTGGTCTATCGCCTGGGACGGCGCAATGGCCAGACCAACGTTGCAACGATGTTGCTGGCCGGTATCGCGCTGACGGCGCTGGCCGGCTCGGCAGTCGGCCTGTTTACCTACCTGGCAGATGACGCCACGCTGCGCACCCTCACTTTCTGGAACCTGGGTAGCCTTAACGGTGCCAGCTATTCGCGGTTGTGGCCGTTGTTGTTGGTCAGTGCGGGTGTGGCGCTGTGGCTGCCCCGCCGGGCCAAGGCGCTGAATGCTCTGTTGCTGGGCGAATCGGAAGCCAATCACCTGGGAGTTGATGTCGAGGGCCTTAAGCGTGAATTGGTGTTTTGCACGGCGCTTGGGGTAGGTGCTGCGGTGGCGGCGGCGGGGATGATCGGCTTTGTCGGCCTGGTGGTGCCGCATCTGGTGCGCCTGCTGGCGGGTCCGGATCATCGCGTGTTGCTGCCTGCGTCGGTGCTGGCGGGCGCGAGCCTGCTGTTGTTCGCTGATCTGGTGGCTCGCCTGGCCCTGGCGCCGGCGGAGTTACCCATCGGTATTGTTACCGCCTTTATCGGCGCCCCGTTTTTTCTTTATCTGTTGTTGCGAGGACGCGCCTGATGCTGCGAGTGGACAACCTGCAGATCCGTCGCGGCAGGAAAACCGTGCTGGCCGACGTGACCCTGGATCTGAGGCCGGGGGAAGTACTCGGCGTGCTAGGTCCCAATGGCGCGGGCAAAAGCACCTTGCTTGGGGCGCTGTGTGGCGAGTTGCAGCCCGATAAGGGTCAGGTATGGCTGGATCAGCTCGAATTGAAGGAGTGGAGCGGGGCGCAGCGGGCTCAGCGTCTGGCGGTATTGCCCCAGACGTCTACTTTGGACTTTGCTTTTCGTGTCGAGGAAGTCGTCGGCATGGGCCGTCTACCTCATCAAACCGGTCGGGTGCGTGACGATGAAATTATTAGCGCCGCCTTGCATGCTGCTGATATCGGCCACTTGAGTGGTCGCAGTTATCTGGCCCTGTCCGGCGGTGAGCGTCAGCGTGTTCACCTGGCGCGGGTGCTCGCGCAACTGTGGCCTGGCGAGGCAGGGCAGACCTTGTTACTGGATGAGCCGACGTCGATGCTCGATCCGTTGCACCAGCACACTACCTTGCAAGCGATTCGCACTTTCGCTGACCGCGGCGCGGCGGTGCTGGTGATCCTGCACGATCTGAACCTGGCTGCCCGCTACTGTGACCGCATATTGCTGCTGGAAGAGGGGCGTCCGCATGCCCTCGATTCTCCGGCGCAGGTCTTGCGTCCAGAGCCTCTGAAAGCGGTGTTTGGTCTTGATGTATTGGTGCAGCCGCATCCCGAGCGCGGGCATCCGTTGATCATTGCCCGCTGAAGCGGCAGTGCGGTTCAGGATGATTTTTTCGAGGCAAAAAAAGACCCGGCAAGAGCCGGGTCAAATAACCGTGATTAGCCTGATGAGGAGATAATCTGAGAGTCCGAACCAATGGTCTTTCAGTTATCGGCTGATCTCGCGACCAGTTGCGATAATCATAACGATTCTCATTTGAGAGTCAATATTTGTTTTTGCTGTCCTTTCCATTTTTCTCAAATACTTGTTTGGAATCCCCGGAAACATTAGGTCAGTTGGTCGTCTCAGTTTTTGTGCCGTGTCAAAAGAGCTTCCAGTTGACGATTCAAGGCTTCTTTGCGCTCTGCCGGAATATCGTTCCAGTGCACATCCATCAGCGCCCCTTCGATGGCATACAGCAGCACTTTGGACGCCCGGAAGCCTCGGGTTCGTACCGCCCGGTAAGCGTCTACCGCCCCCAGGCGACGCAGGTCCGAAGCACTGTGGATGCCCACCGCATGCAGCCACTGCGCCGACGTTTTGCCAAGGTTTTTCAGGTGTTGCAGCTCATCATTCATCAAGCCTCCTTGCGATGGCCGAATGGTGCGGTGGGTATCGTGACCAGGCAGCCTGAAAGGAGTGTAGCGCTCAGTAGGAAAAACGTAGTTCTTTGCTCGGAAACGACGCAAAAGCTTCTAAGGCTGACGCTGGAAATTTGACGGCAGGCAGACGAAGAGAGCCCGGCCCGCGTTGCGCGTAACTGAGCGGCGATGTAACTGCATTACTTGATGCGGTAGCGCAGGCGAGTGCCGAAATTGACTGACATGAGTATCTCGTCAGCAGTCAGTTCCGGTGGGAAGTAAGTGCCCGAGATCTGCGCATGGGCGAGGCTCGCGCCCTCCAGTGAGCAACCGCGCAAGTCCAGGCCGCGCAAATCGGCGGAGCGGAAATAGGCGTCGGTAAAATCGACACCCTCGGCGTTCAGGTGGCGTAGGTCCAGCCCACGAAAGTCGCCGCCGCGCATGTCGACGGTGCCGTCCTTCGGGCGTTCCTGGTTGAAGCCATGGATATCATCTTTATGCAGCAGTGCGTAAAGCGGGGAATCAAGAAGCTTCGGCTGGCTCACAACGGCGTCTCCTGTTGGATTTATGACGCCATTATAGTGCCACTGTTGCTCGGTCGTTAGCCGATGAGGCTGCACGACCAAGAAATTTTTCTTACAGTCCCGGCAGACGCTGACGAATATGCGCCACCAGCGCGTCCAGTGTCCCGCTTTCATTGGTCTCGACCCGCTTGCTCAGCAGCACTTCCTCGGCGCTGAGCGGGTCACGGGAGGCCTGCTGCTCTTCGATGATGGTCAACGTGGCATCGGACGGGTCGTTCTTGTCTGCCTGGCGCTTTGCCAGCCAATTGGCGATAACGGCTTGCGGTGCGTTGCAGTCGAGGATCAGGAACGGCGCACCGGTGGCCTCGGCGACTTTGGCGGCAGCATCACGCTGATCACGCTTGAGGTAGGTGGCATCCAGCACCACCGGAAAACCGGCGCGCAGCACTGTGTCGGCGATGGTGTTGAGTTGCGCGTAGGTGGCGGCGCTGGCGTCTGCTGCGTAAATTCCGGCTTGTGGTGTGTTTTCGACCTTTTGCTCGCCAAACAGGCGCTTGCGCTCTACGTCCGAGCGCAGGCGAACGGCACCCAGCGCTTCCACCAGGCGCATCGCTACATGGCTTTTGCCGGTGGCCGATACGCCGTGGGTAATCGCCAGGAAACGCGATGGGATGGTGCTGTAGCTTTCTGCCAGGTTCGCGTAGTTGCGGTACTGGCGCAGTGTGGTCGCACGCTGCACCGGGTCGGCTTCGGCCGGCATGCTGAACAGGGCAATCTTGGCTCGGACCAGGGCGCGGTAGGCTTTATAGAAGTTCAGCAGTTCCAGGCCTTGATAGTCGCCGGTCAATTCCAGGTATTGGCTGATAAATCGCCGGGCCAGGGATTTTAGACCACGGTCTTCGAGATCCATGGCCAGGAAGCCAGTGTCGGCATAAACGTCTGTGAAGCGAAACGGCTCATTGAATTCGATGCAATCGAAGATCACCACATGACCGTCAATCATGGTCACGTTGCCCAGGTGAATATCACCGTGGCATTCACGAATGAAGCCATCGAGCTTGCGTTGTTCGAACAGCGGCTTGAGGCGCTCGAAGCTGCTTTCGGCCCAGGCTTGAAGGGCTTCGAGTTGCAGCAGGTCGGCCTTGTCGCTCAGGAACGGGCGGATTTGTTCGAAGTTCTGCCGCACAGGCGCCATTACGTCTTGCGGTGTGCCGGCCGAATGAGCCTGTGGAACCTTGGGTGCATTCAGATGGAAGTGCGCGATTTGCTCGGCCATCTCGTCGATGTGCGCGGTGGTCAATTCGCCGTTGGCTTGCAGGGTGCTGAGCAACTGGCTTTGCGGGAACTGGCGCATCTTCAGAACATATTCGATGACCGGGCCTTCACCGTTGAGTTGTGGTGCCTCAATGCTGCCGGTGATTGGCAAAACTTCAAGATACAAATCTTTCGTCAGGCGCTGGTTGAGGCGCAGTTCTTCGTTGCAGAAGTGGCCGCGAGCGTCCAACTGGGTGAAGTCGAGAAAGCCGAAATTCACCGGTTTTTTCATTTTATAGGCGTAGGGGCCGGTGAGCAGGACCCAGGAAATATGGGTTTCGATGACTTGAAACTCGTCTACCGGATGTGGAAACAGGGCCGGGTTTTGCAGGGCAGCAATCAGGGACTGGCTCACGGGCGATCCTTCAGAGTCTGGAAAAATTAATGGGGGGCATTATGGCTGCTCAAGCCGGTCGTGCAAACCGCTGCCCGGCTCATGTTGATCATCAATAAAGTGCGTATAATCCGCCGCCATGACTCGTACCCGATCTCCCCGTTCCCGTAAAAAACCTCCTTCCAGCGGCCTGCGCCCCTGGCTGGGCTGGGCCATCAAGCTCGGCCTGGTCGGTCTTGTAGTGATTGCAGGCTTCGCGGTCTACCTTGATGCAGTGGTTCAGGAGAAGTTCTCTGGCAAGCGCTGGACCATTCCCGCGAAGGTCTACGCGCGCCCGCTGGAATTGTTCACCGGCCAGAAGCTTAGCAAGGACGATTTCCTCACCGAACTCGATGCCCTGGGCTATCGGCGCGAAAGCGTGGCCAATGGTCCTGGTGCGGCGGCGGTCAGCGGCAATACCGTGGACTTGAACACCCGTGGCTTCCAATTCTATGAAGGCCTTGAAAAGGCGCAGCCGGTTCGTGTGCGTTTCTCGGGCGACTACGTCGCGCAGCTTTCGGCCCTCAGTGGCGCAAAGCTGCCGGTGGTGCGCCTGGAGCCGTTGCTGATTGGTGGGATTTACCCGAAAAACCTTGAAGATCGCATCCTCATCAAGATTGACCAGGTGCCTCCTTATCTGCTGGAAACCCTGGTCGCCGTGGAAGACCGGGACTTTTACAGTCACTGGGGTGTTTCGCCCAAGTCGATTGCCCGTGCCATATGGGTCAATACCTCGGGCGGCAAGATGACCCAGGGCGGCAGCACCCTGACGCAACAATTGGTCAAGAACTTCTACCTGACCAGCGAGCGCAGCCTGAGCCGTAAGCTCACTGAAGCCATGATGGCGATGCTGCTTGAGTTGCATTACGACAAGCGCGAGATTCTGGAGGCGTACCTCAATGAAGTGTTTGTCGGACAGGATGGGCAGCGTGCCGTGCATGGCTTCGGTCTGGCCAGCCAGTTCTTCTTTGGTCAACCGTTGTCCGAGCTGAAGTTGCATCAAGTTGCTTTGCTGGTGGGCATGGTCAAGGGACCATCCTATTACAACCCGCGCCGCAATCCTGAGCGGGCAATGGAACGGCGCAATCTGGTACTCGACGTGCTTGAGCAGCAAGGCGTCGCCACAGCCGAGCAGGTCGCTGCCGCAAAGAAAATGCCACTGGGTGTGACCACTCGCGGCAAGCTGGCGGACAGCTCGTTCCCAGGCTTCATCGATCTGGTCAAGCGCCAGTTGCGTGAAGACTATCGCGACGAAGACTTGACCGAAGAGGGCCTGCGGATCTTTACCAGTTTCGACCCCATCTTGCAGATGAAGGCCGAAGCGTCCGTCACCGACACCTTCAAGCGCCTGGCTGGGCGTAAAGGCTCCGATGAGGTGGAAGCGGCCATGGTGGTGACCAATCCGGAAACCGGTGAGGTCCAGGCCATGATCGGCAGTCGCCAGGCCAGTTTCGCGGGGTTCAACCGCGCGCTGGATGCTGTGCGACCGATTGGCTCTTTAATCAAGCCGGCGGTATACCTGACCGCGTTGGAAAAACCGAGCAAGTACACGCTGACCAGTTGGCTGTCCGACGAGGCTTTTTCGGTCAAGGGCGCCGATGGTCAAGTCTGGAAGCCGCAGAATTATGATCGGCGTTCCCACGGTACGGTGTTCCTGTATCAGGGCCTGGCGCACTCCTACAACTTGTCGACTGCGCGTCTTGGCCTTGAGCTTGGTGTGCCGAACGTCCTCAAGACGCTTGCACGTCTGGGTGTCAGCCGGGAGTTCCCGGCATTCCCTTCCATGTTGCTCGGTGCCGGTGGCCTGAGTCCGATGGAAGTGGCAACCATGTACCAGACCCTCGCCAACGGTGGTTTCAATACGCCAATGCGCGGGATTCGTAGCGTCTTGACCGCTGAAGGTGAACCGCTCAAACGCTATCCATTCCAGATTCAGCAGCGCTTTGATCCGGCTTCCATCTATCTGGTCCAGAACGCGATGCAGCGGGTAATGCGTGAAGGTACAGGGCGTTCGGTGTACAGCTCGCTGCCTGCCAACCTGACCCTGGCCGGCAAGACAGGTACCAGTAACGATTCCCGGGACAGCTGGTTCGCCGGTTTCAGCCAGGACTTGCTCGCCGTGGTCTGGCTGGGCCGCGATGACAATGGCAAGACCCCGTTCACTGGTGCCACCGGTGCATTGCAGGTCTGGACCAGTTTCATGCGCAAGGCTGACCCGTTACCACTGAACATGCCGCAGCCCGACAATATCGTCCAGGCCTGGATCGATCCCCATACCGGTCAAGGCTCCGATGCCAACTGTCCGGGTGCGGTACAGATGCCGTATATTCGCGGCAGCGAACCGCCAGCCGGCGCAGCGTGCGGTGGCGGTGTTCCCGCGGACGCTGATTCGGTCATGGATTGGGTCAAGGGCTGGATGAATTAAGCAAAGAGGATTTCAAGTGAACAAGTGGTGGATTCCAGCTATTACAGCTCTGGCTTTGCTCAATGGTTGCGCCAGTGTGCAGCGCGGTTCTATTCCGGTGGTGGATTCCGGTTCAGCTGTTTCAAACAATGATCGGATCTCGGCCAATGGCGGCTTCCGTCAAACCGTCACCACGCGCCCTACACAGGCGACAACTCAAGCGGTGCCTCAAGATTCTGGCGTGGTAGTGATGGTTCCAGGTGGCGGCGCGACTACATCGGCACCAATCAGTGCCGAGCCGTTTACACCAGGGCCGATCACTCCTGGGCCGGTTGATTCTGCACCGATTCAATCCGCGCCGATCAACCAGGGCACCTACAACATGCCGTCGACACCGAGCGGGATTCCGTCCGCCAATGCCGGTGGCCTGTCGGCCGACGAGCAATTGGACGGCCCGGTGCTGGCTTTGCTCACCACCGCGCAGCAACAGCAGGCCGGTGGTGACTTGAACGGCGCATCCTCCAGTCTTGAGCGCGCCCAGCGCGTGGCACCGCGCGAACCGCAAGTGCTGTATCGCTTGGCACAAGTGCGCATGGCCCAGGGCGATGCGCCGCAAGCCGAGCAGTTTGCACGCCGCGGCCTGACGTTGGCCAACGGTCGACCTGACCTGCAGGCAAGTCTATGGGGGTTGATTGCCCAGGCTCGTGAGAAGCAGGGTGACGCTGCCGGTGCCGCTCAGGCTCGGCAAAAGGCCAAGGTCAGTCTCTGATGGATGCACGTTTTCCAGCGATTGCCGAACAGTTGTTGATGATCGAGCGTGAGTTACGATTGCAGGACTGGTGGGACGAGGTGTCTCCGAGTGCGCAGGCCTTGAGCAGTGTTGAGCCCTTTTCGGTCGATACCCTGGATTTCCATCAGTGGCTGCAATGGATTTTCCTTGTAAGGATGAAGCAAATCCTTGAACAGGACCTGCCGCTGCCCAATGCTTCGGGAATTATGGAGATGGCCGAGATGGTCTATGCCGCTCGGCCGCGAGAAAGCCTTGGCCTGCGGGCTGCGCTGAAAAAGTTCGACCAATTGATCGTCGACGCTCGTTAATTGCCTGACTGCCGGGTTTTCCGGCAGCCTTGCGCATATTTCTACCGCTTGACGACATTCAGGCGAGTTTTATCCCTTCTCAAGCCCCTTTCTTCTGCGTTCTCATGCGCTTAGTTGGAAAAAAGCGCAATTATTGCTTGACTTGAAGGGGCTGAAACAGAAGAATCCAAAGTCCGCTGTAGAGGGACTGCCAAAAGCAGATCCACTCAGCAGATCATGAGGCGTATATCCGCGCCGACCTGTTACACCCGCAACGCGTTACCTCGCGCTGGGTGGGAAAGTCCCGCAACACTTGGGACGATCCCAATACTTGCTCAGTCAGTGCTGACGTAGTCGGCGACCACCGTCGCTCATGCTCTGCTGAGAAGTAAACCTATTAAGACCCGTCGGTTTTTAACAGACGGTATTCTGGCGTTTTAGAGGTGAACAACGTGGAGCTTTTATCTGGCGGTGAGATGCTCGTCCGCTTTTTGCGTGACGAAGGCGTCGACTATATCTACGGGTACCCAGGTGGTGCTCTGCTGCATGTCTACGACGCACTGTTCAAGGAACCGGCTGTCACCCACATCCTGGTTCGTCACGAACAGGCCGCAACCCATATGGCTGACGGTTATGCCCGTGCCACCGGTAAAGCCGGCGTGGTACTGGTGACGTCTGGCCCTGGCGCGACCAATGCCATCACCGGCATCGCGACTGCTTATATGGACTCCATTCCGATGGTGATCATTTCCGGCCAGGTGGCGAGCACCATGGTCGGTACCGATGCATTCCAGGAAACCGACATGATCGGTATCTCCCGGCCGATCGTGAAGCACAGCTTCATGATCAAGCATGCTTCGGAAATCCCGGAAGTCATGAAAAAGGCGTTCTACCTCGCTCAATCCGGTCGCCCGGGCCCCGTGGTGGTTGATATCCCGAAAGACATGACCAACCCGGCGGAAAAATTCGAATACATCTTCCCGAAAAAAGCCAAGCTGCGTTCCTACAGCCCAGCCGTTCGTGGGCACTCGGGGCAAATTCGCAAGGCGGCAGAAATGCTCCTGGCGGCCAAGCGTCCGGTGCTTTACGCGGGTGGAGGGGTGATCCTGGGAGGCGGTTCCGCACCGCTGACTGAACTGGCGAAGATGCTCAACCTGCCGGTGACCAATACGCTGATGGGCTTGGGCTCATACCCTGGTTCGGATCGGCAGTTCGTCGGCATGCTCGGCATGCACGGCAGCTACACCGCCAACCTGACCATGCACCATGCCGACGTGATCCTTGCGGTTGGTGCACGGTTCGATGACCGGGTAATCAATGGTGCGAGCAAGTTCTGCCCGAATGCCAAGATCATCCACATCGACATCGACCCGGCGTCTATCTCCAAGACCATCAAGGCTGATGTGCCTATCGTTGGTCCTGTGGAAAGCGTGCTGACCGAAATGGTCGCGGCGCTCAAGGACATCGGCGAAACGCCGAACAAGGACTCCGTCGCCAGTTGGTGGAAACAGATCGACGAGTGGCGCGGTGACCGCGGCCTGTTCCCTTACGACAAGGGCGACGGCAGCATCATCAAGCCTCAAACCGTGATCGAAACCCTGTGCGAAGTGACCAAGGGCGATGCCTATGTCACCTCCGACGTAGGTCAGCACCAGATGTTCGCGGCGCAGTACTACAAATTCGACAAGCCTAACCGCTGGATCAACTCTGGTGGCTTGGGCACGATGGGCTTTGGTTTCCCTGCCGCCATGGGTGTGAAGCTGAGCTTCCCTGATGCCGACGTCGCTTGCGTCACTGGCGAGGGCAGCATCCAGATGAACATCCAGGAGCTGTCGACATGCCTGCAATATGGCCTGCCGGTGAAGATCATTTGCCTGAACAACGGCGTGCTGGGCATGGTTCGCCAGTGGCAGGACATGAGCTACGGCAGCCGTCACTCTCACTCCTACATGGAGTCTCTGCCTGACTTCGTCAAACTGGTTGAAGCCTATGGCCATGTTGGCATGCGCATCACCGATTTGAAGGATTTGAAGCCGAAGATGGAAGAGGCGTTCGCCCTGAAGGATCGCCTGGTGTTCATCGATATTCAGGTCGACACCAGTGAGCACGTCTACCCGATGCAGATCAAAGACGGCTCTATGCGCGACATGTGGCTGAACAAAACGGAGCGTACCTAATCATGCGGCATATTATCTCCCTGCTTCTGGAGAACGAACCGGGCGCTCTGTCTCGTGTGGTCGGCCTGTTTTCGCAACGCAACTACAACATCGAAAGCCTGACTGTGGCGCCGACCGAAGACCCAACCCTGTCGCGCCTGACATTGACTACTGTTGGCCATGATGAGGTGATCGAGCAGATCACCAAGAACCTCAACAAACTGATCGAAGTGGTCAAGCTGGTCGACTTGTCGGAAAGTGCCCACATCGAGCGCGAGCTGATGCTGGTTAAGGTTAAGGCTACGGGCGCTCAACGTGCCGAGATCAAGCGCACTACCGACATCTATCGCGGGCAGATCGTCGATGTGAGCGCCAGCGTTTATACCGTTCAATTGACCGGTACAAGCGACAAGCTGGACAGCTTCATCCAGTCGATCGGGACGGCCTCGATTCTGGAAACTGTACGCAGTGGCGTCACCGGGATCGCCCGTGGCGACAAAGTACTCAGCATCTAACCCAAATTAGCGAATGGCCTTAACGGCCTGGATATATAGAGGAACCTCATGAAAGTTTATTACGATAAAGATTGTGACCTGTCGATCATCCAGGGCAAAAAAGTCGCCATCATCGGCTACGGCTCCCAGGGTCACGCTCAAGCCTGCAACCTGAAAGACTCCGGCGTCGATGTGACTGTTGGTCTGCGCAAAGGCTCGGCCACTGTGGCCAAGGCCGAAGCTCACGGCCTGAAAGTTACCGATGTGGCTTCTGCTGTTGCTGCTGCCGACGTGGTCATGATCCTGACCCCGGATGAGTTCCAGTCCGCGCTGTACAAGACCGAAGTTGAGCCGAACATCAAGAAGGGCGCCACCCTGGCCTTCTCCCACGGCTTCGCGATCCACTACAACCAGGTTGTGCCACGCGCCGACCTCGACGTGATCATGATCGCGCCGAAAGCGCCGGGCCACACCGTGCGTACCGAGTTCGTCAAGGGCGGCGGTATTCCTGACCTGATCGCGATCTACCAGGACGCCTCGGGCAATGCCAAGAACGTTGCACTGTCTTACGCTGCTGGCGTCGGTGGCGGTCGTACCGGCATCATCGAAACCACCTTCAAGGACGAGACCGAAACCGACCTGTTCGGCGAACAAGCCGTTCTTTGCGGCGGTACCGTTGAGCTGGTTAAAGCCGGTTTCGAAACTTTGGTTGAAGCTGGTTACGCGCCAGAAATGGCCTACTTTGAATGCCTGCACGAACTGAAGCTGATCGTGGACCTCATGTACGAAGGCGGTATCGCCAACATGAACTACTCGATCTCCAACAACGCTGAATACGGCGAGTATGTGACTGGCCCGGAAGTGATCAACGCTGAATCCCGTCAGGCTATGCGCAACGCTCTGAAACGTATTCAGGACGGCGAATACGCCAAAATGTTCATCAGCGAAGGCGCAACCGGCTACCCTTCGATGACCGCCAAGCGCCGTAACAACGCCGCTCACGGTATCGAAATCATCGGCGAGCAACTGCGCTCCATGATGCCGTGGATCGGTGCCAACAAGATCGTCGACAAAGCCAAGAACTAAGTCGTAGGTATCAAGGAAAAACGCGGCCTAGGCCGCGTTTTTTCGTTTGGGGGGCAGGTTCTGGTATAAAGCTGCATCGTTTGCGGGCGAACACTCGCCGCAAGTTTCTGTCGAGATTTTTCAAACCGTTGCAAGGTAAAGTCCATGAGCGAACGTCCCGAAGAGCCAAACCAGGCTTCTGACGCCGAAAGCCTGCTACCGATCGATGAGCATGTCGAAGAAGGGCATGACGCTGAAGGCCGTAAAGTCCGGCACCGTGGTATCTATCTTCTGCCTAATCTGTTCACTACTGCGAACCTGTTCGCTGGCTTCTATTCCATTATCAATTCCATGAGTGCCCAGAGCGCTCTTGCGGCCGGTGATACGGTCAGTGCCAGCAAGTACTTTGGCTTTGCTGCGATAGCGATCTTCGTGGCCATGGTCCTCGATGGTCTGGATGGTCGTGTGGCGCGGATGACCAACACCCAGAGTGCATTCGGTGCCGAGTATGACTCGCTTTCCGACATGGTCGCCTTTGGTGTTGCGCCGGCGTTGCTGGCGTTTGCCTGGGCCCTGGGTGATATGGGTAAGGTTGGCTGGATGGTGGCGTTCATTTATGTTGCGGGCGCGGCGTTACGTCTGGCGCGTTTCAATACCCAGGTGGGCACGGCCGACAAGCGTTACTTCATCGGCCTGGCCAGTCCGGCTGCAGCAGGTGTGGTTGCCGGTATCGTCTGGGCGTTCAGTGACTATGGCATCCAGGGGTCGAAGATGTCGTTCCTGGTCGCTTTGATGGTGGCGGCTGCCGGTATGCTGATGGTCAGTAATATCAAGTACAACAGCTTCAAGGAGCTCGATCTCAAGGGGCGCGTGCCCTTCGTGGCGATCCTTGCGGTGGTGTTGGTATTCGCGGTGGTCTTCAGTGATCCGCCGCGGATTCTGTTGCTGGTGTTCCTTGCCTATGCTGCTTCCGGCCCGGTGCAGTATTTGCTTGATCTTCGTAGGCGTAAAACGTTGCCTTAATGTAATTTCCACCATACTCCGCAGTCTATTGGTGCATCAGTCCTCCAAAGCTGCGGAGTTGCCATGTTAATCAAGTTGCCCCAATCGTCCGATTGCCAAGAATCGGAAGTCACTCCCGAATCCCTCTATTTCTCTCGCCGCAGCTTGCTCGGTGGTGCGCTTGCTGGCATGGCTGCCAGTAGCCTGCCGCGCTGGGCCAGTGCTGATGACGCTGCCCGTTATGCGGGCGTCGAGCCAGGCAAGGCGCCAGGCTGGTTTGCCGACAAACTGCCAAGTACCAAGTGGCAGGCGGTTACCGTCAAGGACGAGACGATCACGCCGTTCAAGGACGCGACGCACTACAACAACTTCTATGAGTTCGGTACTGACAAGGGCGATCCGGCAACCAATGCGGGATACCTCAAGACCGAGCCGTGGAGTGTGGTGATCGATGGTGAAGTCGCAAAACCTGGGCGCTATGCTCTGGAAGACTTCATGAAGCCCTATCAGTTGGAGGAACGTATCTATCGTCTGCGCTGTGTTGAGGCGTGGTCGATGGTGATTCCATGGATTGGCTTTCCGATTTCGGCGTTGCTCAAGCAGGTCGAGCCTACTTCCAAGGCCAAGTACATCCGCTTTGAGACCCTGCAGGACCCCAAGAGTATGCCGGGGCAGCGCTCCAGTTTTGCCCTGATTGACTGGCCTTATGTAGAAGGGTTGCGTCTTGATGAGGCGATGAATCCTTTGGCGATCCTGGCGGTGGGTATGTACGGCCGTGAGTTGCCTAATCAAAATGGAGCACCCTTGCGTTTGGTGGTGCCATGGAAGTACGGCTTCAAGAGCGTCAAATCCATTGTGCGAATCAGCCTGGTCAGCGAGCAGCCGAAAACCACGTGGCAAAGCATCGCTGCAGATGAGTATGGTTTTTACGCGAACGTGAACCCTACCGTCGATCATCCGCGCTGGACCCAGGCGCGGGAGCGACGTCTGCCGAGCGGCCTGTTCAGTCCCAATGTGCGCGAGACGCAAATGTTCAATGGCTACGCCGATGAAGTAGCCTCTTTATATACGGGTCTCGATTTGCGGAAGAACTATTGATGCGATACCCGATCTGGCGCCTCGGCGTATTTATAGCTGTGGCCGTATGGCCGTTGCTCTGGTTGTATGAGGCTTGGAGCTTCGCCCTTGGGCCTGATCCAGGGAAAGTACTGGTGGACAGGCTGGGGCTTGGTACTTTGACCCTGTTGCTGATAACCCTGAGCATGACGCCACTGCACAAGCTCAGCGGTTGGGCGGGGTGGATCGGTGTGCGCCGGCAGTTAGGGTTGTGGTGCTTTGCCTATGTGGTTTTGCACCTGGCCGCCTACAGCGTCTTTATCCTGGGGCTTGACTGGTCACAGCTGGGCGTAGAGCTGCGCAAGCGGCCCTATATTATTGTGGGTGCCTTGGGCTTCCTTTGCCTTTTGGTGCTGACGGTAACGTCAAACCGCTATAGCCAGCGTCGGTTGGGTGCGCGCTGGAAGAAGCTGCATCGTATGGTTTACGTGATTCCCGGGCTTGGTCTGCTGCATATGTTGTGGATCGTTCGTGCTGACCTGAAGGAGTGGGCTATCTATGCATCTATAGGTGTACTGCTCCTGGTGCTGCGGGTACCGCCGGTAATGCGCCGGATTCCACGTCTTATAGCGAAAAAAGCACCTTCTGTAACAAAAGCGTAATTAACCCTTGACGGCAGATTCTGGAAGTCTATAATTCGCCCACTTCCGGCGCAGTCGAAACGGAAAACTCCTTGGTAAACAAAG
>NZ_JBEOPT010000017.1:0-115946 GCF_040310325.1 Pseudomonas sp. HY7a-MNA-CIBAN-0227
CGATGGCGGCGGCAGCGCCGGCACCGTCGAGGCGGTCCATGTTGGCTTCGGTGGCGTGGCCGGCGTTGGCGCCTTTGGCGGTTACTTCGCCTTGCTCTTCTTTGTCGAATTCGTCCCAGCTCAGCATGACGTGTCGTCTCCTGCGTGAGGGCCAAAGGTGCCCGTGTGAAACCGGATGGTTGGGTGTTCACACGGCCCAGAGGCCGCGGTGGATCTTAAGGAATCGTTTCTTGCAACAGCTGACGCCAGGCATTAAACGGAAATTGTCTCGGGTGCTCTGCTTGAGGTTTGAGGTGCGCAGCGACGGTTGCTTGCTCCGGCGGGGCCTCAGGTCTGGCTCTTCGTCCCATGTAAAGGGATATTGCAGGTCCGATTTACTCGCGCATTATAGGGAAAAAATTGCTTTTGTGTTGCGGCAGATGGCCTCAGTGGCCGGCCAAAATGGCGGCATTTCAGGTCGGAGTGCTGGTTTTCAAGGGCTTGCGGCGTGAGGATTTTTTTGGTGGGTCGTGGGGGAGCTTACAGGCGGTCACTTCATCGCCCTGTGGCTGGCATATGTAAGGGTGCCTCCGTTAGGCACGCTGTGCCCTACGATCGTCCCCAAGTCAGCAGTACTTAACAGATCTGTCCTACATTCAGTCCCGTCCCGCTTGCAATAACGTCAGCCTCCCGGTTTCAACGCCGAATGTAGTTATGTAGCAAGCCAGGAGGGCGCGATGGCAAATAACAAGGACATACCCCAGGTCTGGCGGTCTTACGGGACCGGAACCGGTGGCTACCGGCGTCTCGAGCATATGAACGAGCGCGAACTGGCTGATCGTGACGCCCGGCAAAAAGCTTACGACGCCATGCTCGTCCGCCAGGAGGCTTACGAGGCCCGTGTCAGGGTTGAGCCCCAACCAGCATTACCGCCCTTTGTGGGCTGTGTATTCGCCAAATCCTGCAATCTGCCGCACGCGCACATCAATCACAACAACCCTTGCGGCTATATCCCTACGGAGCTGCTGGCGGATTACGGCGCCTTTGCGTTACTCGGTGGCCGCGAGCGGGATGACACTGGCTTATTACAATTGCGGCAGCTCGGGGGTACAAAGCCGCCTGCCGGGATATCGAGCACGTGATGGTAGTCATCTAGGTGCTTTCGCCCCGTTTACTGGCGAGCAGATAGGCTCGGCTAAAGATGAACGAAGCATCAGCAAATATCTGTGAGATAGAAATGGGTCTGAAAATAATACTTGAGTGGTATGACGTGGATACGGAGCTCTGCGAGGGAGAGGAGTCCTCGACGGATCTCGGGGAGGATAGCTCTGTGATGGATGCCATTGGCATAGCTAGCGCTGATAACGTCAACAACGGTGGCTTTGATGTTAAAAGCGACTGGATACCGACCCTGCAGCCATTTTTTGTTCACCCGATCAATCCAGTTGTCTACATCTATCAGGTGGCTTTTGAATATCGGGACGTAGAGTAGCCTCGGGGCTGGGTTTCTTTGCCGCAAGAACGATTTCTTGCGGCGAATACTGTCTGGGATAACTACCCACTAACGAGTTGATTAACCGTTAGAGCAACCATTGCCCATGACTTTGTAATTAAGAATATGACGCTGACCTTGATGGTCTTCATATTCCATACGCGCCGGTACAACTTCGCAAACATTCGGAATTGAGCTCATGGACACGACTTTGGCGATGTCCAGGTTGGAGGAGTAGCTGTACTCCTCGGTAATGGCGGTGTTCTGGCTGGCTACGTCAGTCGGGGTCTCGTCGGCCAGGGCGGCGGTAGCGCACAAGCTCGTAAGGGCCATAACTAATAAAGCTTTCATTTCTATTTTTACCTTTTGCGGTCGAAGGGGGTCACGGGGCCCTTGTGAGGCCACGTGTGTAACTTGATTGGAGAGTTCGGATTAACGTGCCTTCGTGGGGGCTGCAACTTGGTTAATCACGGTGCCTTTGTTGGCGAGGCTGATTTTAGGCGTCCTCGTTATATTCATATACCCGTGCTTTTGATAAAGACTGTTGGCGGTTTTTGTAACAATCCCGACTTGAAGGTTTTTTTGAAGCAGTGAAAAGCGACGTAGGCCGTGGGCCAGAGGGCTGTGGGCGTAAAGCAGGGTAATTTGTAGGGGCTTGTTACTACCATCGTCGAATGGTTCTATAGGCCCACCCCGGCTACAACAGGGGCATACAACAACAACTATTGTCACCGAGGTAAGAAAGATGAGTGCGGCTTCTCTGTACCCCGTTCGCCCCGAAGTAGCAGCAAACACGCTAACCGATGAGGCGACCTACAAGGCCATGTACCAGCAGTCGGTGGTCAACCCCGACGGTTTCTGGCGCGAGCAGGCTCAGCGTCTTGACTGGATCAAGCCTTTCACCACGGTGAAGCAGACTTCGTTCGACGATCACCATGTCGACATCAAGTGGTTTGCCGATGGCACCCTCAACGTTTCCTACAATTGCCTGGACCGTCACCTTGCCGAGCGTGGCGATAAGGCAGCAATCATCTGGGAGGGCGACGACCCTGCCGAGAGCCGCACCATCACCTATCGCGAGCTGCACGAAGAAGTCTGCAAGTTCGCCAACGCCCTGCGCGGCCAGGATGTGCACCGCGGCGACGTGGTGACTATCTATATGCCGATGATTCCCGAAGCTGTGGTCGCCATGCTGGCCTGTACCCGGATCGGTGCGATTCACTCGGTGGTGTTCGGCGGTTTCTCGCCAGAAGCTCTGGCCGGCCGGATTATCGACTGTCGTTCCAAGGTGGTGATCACCGCCGACGAAGGTATTCGTGCCGGTAAGAAGATTCCGCTCAAGGCCAACGTCGACGACGCCCTGACCAACCCGGAAACCAGCAGCATCCAGAAAGTCATCGTGTGCAAGCGCACCGGTGGCGACATCAAGTGGAACCAACATCGCGACATCTGGTACGAAGACCTGATGAAAGTGGCGGGCACCGTGTGCGCGCCGAAAGAGATGGGTGCTGAAGAAGCGCTGTTCATCCTTTATACCTCCGGCTCCACCGGCAAGCCCAAGGGCGTGCAGCACACCACTGGCGGCTATCTGTTGTATGCGGCGCTGACCCACGAGCGCGTGTTTGACTATCGTCCTGGCGAAATCTACTGGTGCACCGCCGACGTCGGCTGGGTCACTGGCCACACCTATATTGTCTACGGCCCGCTGGCCAATGGCGCGACTACGCTGCTGTTCGAAGGCGTGCCGAACTACCCGGACATCACTCGGGTGGCGAAGATTATCGACAAGCACAAGGTCAATATCCTCTACACCGCACCGACCGCGATCCGCGCGATGATGGCCTCCGGCACCGCCGCGTGCGAAGGCGCCGATGGCAGCAGCTTGCGTCTGCTGGGCTCGGTAGGCGAGCCGATCAACCCTGAAGCGTGGGCCTGGTACTACAAGAACGTCGGCCAATCCCGTTGCCCGATCGTCGACACCTGGTGGCAGACCGAGACCGGCGCAACCTTGATGAGCCCGCTGCCGGGAGCTCACGCCCTCAAGCCAGGTTCTGCGGCACGGCCGTTCTTCGGTGTCGTGCCGGCTCTGGTGGACAACCTGGGCAATATCATCGAAGGCGCAGGCGAAGGGAATCTGGTGATTCTCGATTCGTGGCCGGGCCAGGCACGGACGCTTTACGGCGACCATGACCGTTTCGTCGACACTTACTTCAAGACCTTTCGTGGCATGTATTTCACCGGCGACGGAGCGCGTCGCGATGAAGACGGCTATTGGTGGATCACCGGCAGGGTGGATGACGTGCTTAACGTTTCCGGCCACCGCATGGGCACCGCCGAGATCGAAAGTGCCATGGTTGCCCACCCCAAAGTCGCGGAAGCGGCGGTGGTTGGCGTGCCGCACGACATCAAGGGGCAGGGCATTTATGTCTATGTGACTCTTAATGCTGGCGAAGAAACCAGTGAAGCGCTGCGCCTGGAATTGAAAAACTGGGTGCGCAAGGAGATCGGGCCAATTGCTTCGCCGGATGTAATCCAGTGGGCGCCGGGCTTGCCGAAGACTCGCTCGGGGAAAATCATGCGCCGCATCCTGCGCAAGATTGCCACGGCCGAATACGACGGCTTGGGGGATATCTCCACCCTGGCCGATCCGGGCGTGGTGCAGCATCTGATTGAAACCCACAAGACCATGAACGCCGCGTAAGGCTGGTTGTGTGAATGAAGCCCCATTCGGTGTGAGCCGGATGGGGCTTTTTTTGTTGCGCTCAGCATGGGCGCACTCTTGTGGGTGAGCGTCTCGCCGTAAGGCTGCCCCTATGCCGATGGGGCGAGAGGTTTAGCTCATCATCCCTTTGACCAGGCGTTCCTGTTCGATCAGCTCACGCTGGCGAGCATCGATGCGTGATGACAGTGGGAAGTTGCTGCCGGCGCGGCGCTTGGCGAAGTCCAGTTGCTGAATTGCCTGCTGGAAGTCGCCCACCAGTGCGAAGTACTCGGCACGTGCCTGGTGCAGGCCAATGATGTTGCCCGACAAGCCGCGAGTTTCCGCGACCATGTACCAGACGTCCGGATCATCCGGGCGGGTCTTGAGCAATCCCTCCAGGGCTTTCTCGGCATCGGCGGTGCGATTCTGCTTGAGCAGCAGATCCACGCGCACCTGGTTCAGCGGATAGTTGCCGGGGTATTGCGCCAGCATCCGGTCTGTACGCTGCTGGGCGTCCGGTATGCGGTTGTTGGTGATGTCTAGCTCAATCTGCGCCAGGTTATAGGTGATGTCGTTGGGCGCCTTGGCCAGCAGTAGCTTGAGGTTTTCTCGCGCCTCGTTGAGCTGGGTGCCTTTGATCTGGGCGATGGCCAGGCCATAGCGTGCTACATCGCTTTTCGGATTTTCGTCCAGTTGGGCACGGAAGCGCTTGGCGGCCAGTCCCGGAGTGTCTTCGTAATACAACTGCACACGGGCGCGAATCAGTTGATAGCGCAGGCTGTCTTCCTTGCCGCCGGCCTTGGACTGTTCGGCGCGGTTGCGGGTGTCGGCGATCCGCGATTCGGTCACCGGGTGAGTCAACAGGAACTCGGGTGGCTTGGCATCGAAACGATACTGGCGCATCAAGCGTTCGAACATGGTCGGCATGGAGCGCGGGTCGTAACCGGCTTTCTCCAGGTTGAGAATGCCGATGCGGTCAGCCTCTTGTTCGTTTTGCCGGGAAAAGCGTCGCTGTTCCTGGATGGCTGCGGCCTGGCTGCCGGCAATCGCGGCAATGCCAACATCACCTGCCCCGGCTGCAGCCGCGATGATCCCGCCGAGCAGGGCGGCCATCATCGGAATCTGCATCCGTTGTTGGGCTTCGACGCCACGGGCGAAGTGGCGTTGGGACAAGTGAGCCAGTTCGTGGGCCAGTACCGAAGCATATTCACCTTCGGTCTGGGCGTTGAGGAACAACCCACCGTTGACCCCGATGATGCCACCGGGCGCGGCGAAGGCGTTCAATTGCGGGCTGTTGATCAGAATGAATTCCAGGCGCCGGTCATTGACCTGGCTGGTCTCCACCAGTTTGTAAACGCTGGTTTCGACGTAATCCTTGAGCTGGGGGTCGTTGAGTGCCGAGACCTGGCCGCGCAGGTAAGCCAACCACGCCCGGCCCAGTTGATATTCCTGCTGAGGCGAGACAATGGCAGAACTGGCGTCGCCAAGTGACGGCAGGTCGTCAGCGAAGCCTGGAGAGGCAAGCAGGCAAGCCAGCGTCAGCAGGGTAGGGCGCAAAAAAGTCATGCACAAAGCCTTTCGACAAAGACCTTACTGTAGCCGGACACTGAGCTTGGGACCAGATATTCTAAGCGCCCCCGATGCCCGCCAGGAGCTAAACCATGACCGACTCTGTCGCCTTTGATGCCGAGCTCGATGCCAGCGGCCTCAACTGCCCGTTGCCATTGCTCAAGGCCAAGATGGAGCTCAATCGGCTGGCCAGTGGCGCGGTACTTAAAGTGATTGCCACGGACGCGGGCTCCCTGCGAGATTTCCGGACTTTCGCCAAGTTGGCTGGTCACACATTGTTGCGCGAAGAAGAAGACGCTGGCGTCTATCGTTACTGGTTGCGCAAGGCCTGAAGCCTGCCCCCATTGCCCGAGGTTGATTGATGTTCAAAGTGTTACGCGACTGGATTCAGCGCTACTTCTCCGACGAAGAAGCGGTGATATTGGCAGTCCTGCTGTTTCTGGCCTTTACGGCCGTACTCACCTTGGGTGGCATGCTGGCGCCGGTATTGGCGGGGATGGTCCTGGCTTACCTGATGCAAGGCCTGGTAACAACCCTGGAGCGTATGCGCTTGCCGGGCGGCGTGGCAGTGGGGCTGGTGTTTGCCTTGTTCATGGGCCTGTTGCTGGTGTTTATCGTGGTGGTGCTGCCGTTGTTGTGGCATCAGTTGATCACGTTATTCAATGAACTGCCGGGCATGCTTGCCAAGTGGCAGTCGCTGTTGCTGCTGTTGCCCGAGCGCTATCCGCACCTGGTGTCGGACGAGCAAGTGCTGCAGGCCATCGAAGCCGCTCGGGGTGAGATCGGAAAGTTCGGGCAATGGGCGCTGACCTTTTCCCTGTCCAGCCTGCCATTGCTGGTCAACATCATGATCTACCTGGTGTTGGTGCCGATCCTGGTTTTTTTCTTCCTCAAGGACCGGGAAATGATCGGACGCTGGGCGCGCGGCTATCTGCCGCGCGAACGAGCGCTGATTACTCGGGTGGCCCAGGAAATGAACCGACAGATCGCCAACTACATTCGTGGCAAGGTCATCGAGATTTTCATTTGCGGTGGGGTGACCTACATCGCGTTCGTGACGCTGGGGTTGAACTACGCCGCGTTGCTGGCGCTGCTGGTAGGCGTGTCAGTGGTGGTGCCCTACGTCGGCGCCGTGGTGGTCACCGTGCCGGTGATGTTGATCGCACTGTTCCAGTGGGGCTGGAGCGATCAGTTCATCTACCTGATGGCGGTCTACGGCATCATCCAGACCCTGGACGGCAACGTGCTGGTGCCGCTGCTGTTCTCCGAGGCGGTGAACCTGCATCCGGTGGCGATCATCTGTGCGGTGTTGTTGTTTGGCGGGTTGTGGGGCTTCTGGGGGGTGTTTTTTGCGATTCCCCTGGCGACGCTGTTCAAGGCGGTGCTGGATGCGTGGCCGCGGCAGGAGCCGGTTGTTGCACCGCTACTGTAGGAGCGAGCTTGCTCGCGATGGGCGTGAACGATAACGCGCCCATTCTGAATGAGCGCGGTGTTTGCGAGTCCTTCGCGAGCAAGCTCGCTCCTACAGTTCAGGTATGAATCAAGCCTTATTCAAAGCCTGGGCCGCTGCCAAAACAGCATCCACATGCCCCGGCACTTTCACACCACGCCATTCCTGACGCAGCACACCATCCTTGTCGATCAGAAAGGTGCTGCGATCAACACCCAGGTATTCCTTGCCATACAGCTTCTTCAGCTTGATCACATCAAACAGCTGGCACACCGCTTCATCCTTGTCGCTGATCAGCTCGAAGGGGAATTGCTGCTTGGCCTTGAAATTTTCATGGGACTTCACGCTGTCCCGGGACACGCCAAACACCTCGGTGTTGGCCGCCTGGAACGCTGCGTACTGGTCACGAAAACCCTGGCCTTCGGTGGTGCAGCCGGGGGTGCTGTCTTTTGGGTAGAAGTAGATCACCGCTTGTTTGCCCTTGAGCCCGGCGAGGCTGAAGGTCTGCCCGCTGGTGGCCTGGGCTTCGAAATCGGCTACCGGTTTGTTGATGACTACCGCCATGAAAACTTCCTTACATTGGGTTCTGTGGGCGCCATGGCTCGATCAGTGCGTCGAGATTCAGGGCGTCGGCGAAATCCAGGAACTGGTCGCGCAGCCAACTGATCTGCACGCCGGCCGGCAAGGTCACGGTAAAGGTGGCGTTGAGCATGGTGCCGCCGGTCTGTGGGGCCTGATAGGTGTCGCAGGTCAGGTTTTCCAGGTCGACGTTATGGTCGATAAAGAACTGACACAGTTCGTTGACGATGTCCGAACGGTAGGCCGAACTGACATAGGCGACGTAGGGCAGGGCCTGTGGACGACTCTCCAGGGCGGCGCTGCGCACCATGTTAACGGTGAAGTCGTGCTTCTTGGCCAGGCCCGGCAAACCGGTCTCCAGGCGTGCAAGAGCATCCCAGGTCCCGGATATCTGCAGGACCAGCGCGCTGCACTCGCCATGGCGGGTCAGGCGGGAGGTTACGACGGCGCAGCGGTTTTCATGGCTGGCGCGGCACAGGACGTTAGTCAGCTCCATGGGGTTGGCGCCAAGGGCACTGATGACAAGGAATTGTTCGCGGACTGTGGGGGTGGACATGCAGCCTTCCTAAAGCGATGAGCGGTCGATACGTCGATAGGCGTCTCGATCAAAGGATGAAGGGTAGCGAAAACCGTCGCCGAGGGCTAGGAGGTGGCGTTTTCATTACGTAATCACCCTCATCAAACCCTGCTTTCTCCCAATGATGGCGTCGACGAGCGCTAAGTTGATCCAGAACGCACACTCAGACGGTACTTCGCTTGTACAAGCATCTTGGCGCCAGTACCATTACGGCTCTCTTTTTCCGGCAGGAGCGGTTGCATGATTGCGGGCAGTATGGTGGCACTGGTCACACCCATGGATGCACAAGGTAATCTCGACTGGGACAGCCTGAGCAAACTAGTGGACTTTCACCTGCAAGAGGGCACCAACGCCATTGTGGCGGTCGGCACCACTGGTGAGTCCGCGACGCTCAGCGTGGAAGAGCATATCGAGGTGATCAAGTTTGTCGTCAAACAGGTTGCCGGGCGCATTCCGGTGATCGCCGGTACTGGCGCCAACTCGACCCGCGAAGCGATCGAACTGACCACCAACGCCAAGAAAGCCGGCGCCGATGCCTGCCTGCTGGTGACGCCGTACTACAACAAGCCGACCCAGGAAGGCCTGTACCAGCACTTTCGCACCATCGCCGAAGCCGTCGACATCCCGCAGATCCTCTATAATGTCCCAGGCCGTACTGCTTGCGACATGCAGGCTGCGACCGTGATTCGTCTGTCTACCGTGCCGAACATCATTGGCATCAAGGAAGCCACCGGTGACCTGCAACGCGCCAAGGACATCCTGGCTGGCGTGAGCAGCGATTTCCTGCTGTATTCCGGTGACGACGCGACTGCTGTCGAGCTGATTCTGCTGGGTGGCAAGGGCAACATTTCGGTAACGGCCAACGTTGCTCCCCGTCTCATGAGCGAGCTGTGTGCCGCTGCCATCGCTGGCGATGCCGTCAAGGCCCGTGCGATCCATGAGCAACTGGCGCCGCTCAACAAAACCCTGTTTATCGAATCCAACCCTATTCCCGTGAAATGGGCGCTGCATGAGATGGGTATGATGCCGGACGGTATCCGTCTGCCGCTCACCTGGCTCAGTGAAGCCTGTCACGAACCGCTGCGACAGGCCCTGCGCCAGTCCGGCGTCCTGGTTTAATTGAGGAAGCACTACGCATGAAGCGATTGGCCGGACTTTCCGCACTTGCCTTGATTATCTCCAGCACCAGTGGCTGCGGTTGGATCTGGGGCCCGGAAGGCTACTTCCGTGACCGCGGCAGCGATTACCTGGAAGCACAACAAAGCGCACCGATGCAATTGCCGCCGGACGTTAACGTCGCCAAGCGTCTTGACCCGTTGCTGCCGATTCCGCGCAACGTGGCCGACGACACCGTCAAGGGCGAGTACGAAGTGCCACGCCCACTGCCGATCTCGGCCGTGGCCGATGCTAGCGACTACAGCCTGCAGAAGAGCGGTGATTCCCGTTGGATCATGGCTCAGCGCCCACCTGCCGAAGTCTGGCCGGTAGCCTTGCAGTTCTTCCAGGACAACGGTTTGCGTATCGATGAGCAGCGCCCGCAGACCGGTGAGTTCACCACCGCGTGGCAGCAGCCTAATGAATTATCGGCCAACATGGCCAAGCGCCTGCAAGCCGGTGGCATCGCGGCTGACGGCGAAAGCCGCATTCGTGTGCGCATCGAACCTGGCGTGCAACGCAATACCAGTGAAGTCTACGTAGTCAGCGCCGAGCGTCCTGCCGGCAGCACCGCCAACGTCGACTTCACCAATCGCTCGGTCAACACCGGTGTCGATTCCGCGCTGGTCGACGAGATGCTCGCCAGCATGAGCCGCATTTCCGAGAAGGGCGGTTCCGTCTCCCTTCTGGCCGCTCGCGATTACGACACGCCTAACCGCGTCAGCCTCAACGAAGACGGCAGCGGCAACGTCGTGCTCAACCTGGGTGAAGACCTGGACCGTGCCTGGTCGAGTGTCGGCCGTGCGCTGGAGCAAGGCGAATGGCGCGTTGAAGACATCAACCGCAGCCTGGGCCTGTACTACATCAACTTGGCCGAAAAAGCCGAGAAGAAAGACGAAGAGCCAGGTTTCTTCGGCAAATTGTTCGGCAGCAAGCCAAGCAAGGAAGAAGTCGAAACCCGCGCCGAGCGTTATCAGGTTCGCCTGAGCAAGGTAGGCGACAACGTGCAAGTCACCGTCGAGAAAAACATCAACACTGTGGCGCCGGCAGAAGTGGCGCGCAAAGTGTTGGGCGTGATTCAGGACAACCTGGGCTGATATCCGATGCGGTTTGCCGTTCTCGGCAGCGGTAGCCAAGGGAACGGCACGCTAGTAGCCCACGACGACACGTACGTCCTGGTGGATTGTGGTTTCTCCCTGCGGGAAACCGAGCGGCGCCTGCTGCGCCTGGGGGTTCACCCCTCGCAGCTGAGCGCGATTCTGGTGACCCACGAACATGCCGACCACGTGCATGGCGTGGGTTTGCTGTCTCGGCGCTACAATCTTCCGGTGTACCTGAGTCGCGGTACCTTGCGCGGGATGCGCAAACCCATAGAGCCCGCAGGTTTGTTGGCCGGTGGCGAGCAACTGCAGATTGGTGCCTTGAGCATTGACGTCATTGCCGTGGCTCACGATGCCCAGGAACCGACGCAGTACGTATTCAGTGGCGGTGAGCGACGCTTCGGTCTGCTCACCGACCTGGGTTCCTACTGCGCCAAGGTGCTGGACGGTTATCGGGACCTCGATGCATTGATGATCGAGTCCAACCACTGCCGTGACATGCTTGCCCGTGGTCACTACCCGTACTTTCTCAAGCAGCGGGTTGGTGGGGAGCTGGGACATTTGAACAACCATCAGGCGGCGTACCTGGTGTATGAGTTGGGCTGGCAAGACCTGCAACACCTGGTCCTGGCCCACCTGAGCAGCAAGAACAACCTGCCGCAGTTGGCCCGGCAATGTTTTGTCGACACCCTCGGGTGCGACCCGGACTGGCTGCAACTGGCCGATCAAGATTCAGGGCTCGACTGGCGACATATCGCCTAGCCCACCTACTTAGCAAGCGGAGCCCATCATGGAAAAACGTGAAGAACTCTACCGCGGCAAAGCCAAATCGGTTTACAAGACCGACGACGCCAACCGCTTGATCCTGCTGTTTCGCAACGACACCTCGGCGTTCGACGGTAAGCGTATCGAACAGCTCGACCGCAAAGGCATGGTGAACAACAAGTTCAACGCCTTCATCATGCAGAAACTCGAAGAAGCCGGCGTGCCGACTCAATTCGACAAACTGCTGGGCGACAACGAATGCCTGGTGAAAAAGCTCGACATGATCCCGGTCGAGTGCGTCGTGCGTAACTACGCCGCCGGCAGCCTGGTCAAGCGCCTGGGCGTGGAAGAGGGCCTCAAGCTCAACCCCTACACCTTCGAACTGTTCCTCAAGGACGACGCCAAGGGCGACCCGTTCATCAACGAATCCCACGTCGTGGCGTTCGGTTGGGGCACCGCTGAACAGCTCGTGCGCATGAAAGAACTGTCCCTCAAGGTCAACGACGTCCTGAGCAAACTGTTCGACGATGCTGGCCTGTTGCTGGTCGACTTCAAACTCGAATTCGGCGTGTTCCACGACGGCTCCATCGTCCTGGGCGACGAATTCAGCCCGGACGGCTGCCGCCTGTGGGACAAGGAGACTCGCAAGAAGATGGACAAGGACCGCTTCCGCCAGGGTCTCGGTGACGTCATCGAAGCCTACGAAGAAGTCGCCAACCGTCTCGGCGTACCGCTGTAATCGACGCAAGCATCTGATAGCACGGAAAAAAATCCACCAGGAGCTTTGCTTCCCGGTAACAGGCTGTTATGATGCGCGCCGTTGGAGAGATGCCAGAGTGGCCGAATGGGACGGATTCGAAATCCGTTGTACCTTCACCGGTACCTAGGGTTCGAATCCCTATCTCTCCGCCATTATTGAACAAGACTAAGCCCCTGTAATCGTTAGAGATTACAGGGGCTTTTTCGTTTCTGACGTATTTGTTAGGGCAAGTTTAGGGCATTTTTTCAGCTTTAAGGGCCGCCGTAGACCGCTACAGACCCTTCCTGCAAAGCAGCGACCAAGCATTATGGGGTGGGCAGCATGGCTGTGGAGGGAGTCGTTGCTAAGGCGAGGTGGATAGTTGCGAGCCTTCTCAGCATGCTAGGTGGTGTTTGAATGGCTAGTGTTGCTGCATGTCCAGACGCTTCGCGGGGCTGGTTCCTCCTCAACTGCAAGGCGCTTTGAGCGCGGTATGTTGCTGTCATGCAGATCAAAATCAGGTCTGAAAATGCATTAGGAAATTCCTGCAAGCCTGATGCTTTCTGGATACTGCAATCACTGCGCAATATTGTATCGCCAGTATGCGCCAAAAGTTGCACACTGAAATGTGGATAACCCTGTGAACAAATCTCTACAGGGCACGCACTTAAATACTCACAGGCAAGTGCGCAAGAAGTTGCGCAGCATTGCGCAACTTCTTGCGCACTTTTATTGATAGCTCCTATGCAAGTAATTAGTTAAATCTACGACTTTCCAGTCATGATACTGATAGATAAGGACTTTAATTTTGTTGGCATACATCTTGTAGGTAGTTATGGAGCCTGCAATGCAAATATTGCCTGTGGGTTCCTATATTTTTAGCAAGGAGAGCATCCATGGCTACGCCAGCGTATATGTCCATCACGGGTACCAAACAAGGTCTGATCACCGCCGGTGCTTTCACCGCTGACTCGGTCGGCAACACCTACCAGGAAGGTCATGAAGACCAGGTCATGGTTCAGGGCTTCAGCCACGAAGTGATCATTCCTCGCGATCCGCAATCGGGCCAACCGACCGGTCAACGCATTCACAAGCCTGTCAAAATCACCAAGGTGTTCGACAAGTCCTCGCCGCTGCTGCTGGCTGCACTGACTTCCGGCGAGCGTCTGACTGAGATTACCATCCAGTGGTACCGCACCTCGGCAGCGGGTACTCAAGAGCACTACTACACCACCAAACTCGAAGACGCGATCATCGTCGACATCAAGGATTACATGCATAACTGCCAGGATCCGGCGAACTCACACTTCACTCACCTGGAAGACGTGGAATTCACCTACCGCAAAATCACCTGGACCCACGAAGTTTGCGGTACTTCTGGCTCTGATGACTGGCGCACCCCCGTCGCTGGCTAAGGCTGGCTGACCGTTTCACCGCATCGACCCGCTCTGCTGGTCGATGTAGTTTGTTTAACACCAGATTTTTTATCTTTGTTTGATTCCCACTTTGGGCGTCAACGAAGGTCGTTGCATTGCGCAAGGAACAAAGGATGTTCTCACCGGCCAATCAGCCCAGTTTTACGTTGACCCTCGACGGCGCAGACTTTCAGGTCCTCTCCTTCAAGGGCCGCGAAGCCCTGAATACACCGTTTGAATTTGAACTCGAACTGGTCAGCGAGCGCGCCTTCCTGGATCTCGAAAGCCTGTTGCACCAACTGGCCTTTCTCCAGTTCGCGCCAAACGGCAGCGGCATTCACGGGCTGGTCTATAGCGTCGCCCAGGGCGAAGCCGGTAAACGTCTGACCCGTTATCGGATTTCGTTGCGCCCGAAGTTGGCCTACCTGGCCCATCGGGTCAACCAGCGCATCTTCCAGCAGCGGACGGTGCCGCAGATCATTATCCAGGTCCTGGAAGAGCACGGGATTTTGGCGGGTGATTACACGTTTCAGCTTAGCGGCCTCTACCCCGAGCGCATCTACTGCGTGCAATACGACGAGTCGGACCTGCATTTCATCCAGCGTTTGTGCGAAGAAGAGGGGATCCATTTTCATTTTCAGCATACCGCCCAAGGTCATGTGCTGGCGTTCGGTGACGATCAGACGGTATTTCTAAAGCTCGCCCCCGTGACCTATCAGCAAGACACCGGGTTGGTCGCTGACACGCCGATGGTCAAGCGTTTCGGTTTGCGGGTGGCCGCCCGCACCAGTCGAGTCACCCGGCGTGACTACGATTTCACCAAACCGCGCATCGAACTGGAAAGTGCCGCCAAGAGCGCCGTCCAGCCGGATCTGGAAGATTACGATTATCCGGGGCGTTTCGACGACCGTGAACGCGGCAAACACCTGGCCAATCGTAGCCTCGAACGCCACCGCAGCGACTACCAACTGGCCGAAGGCCGAAGCGATCAACCGCTGTTGGTCAGCGGGCATTTTCTGCCCCTGACCAACCATGCCAATGGCGCGTGGAATAACCTGTGGCTGTTGACGGAAATACTCCACGAAGGCAAGCAGCCGCAGGTGCTGGAGGAGGTGGTCAGCAGCGACGTCACTGACCTCAACGATGGCTTTCATCAGGGCTATCGTAACCAGTTCAGCGCGATCCCTTGGGATGTGTTCTATCGACCGCGACTCAATCACCCGAAACCGAAAGTCCTGGGCAGCCAAAGCGCGATAGTCACTGGTCCGGCAGGCGAAGAAATTCACTGCGACGAATACGGCCGCGTCAAAGTGCAATTTCACTGGGATCGTGAAGGCCAGGGCGACGACAAAACCAGTTGCTGGATGCGTGTGGCTTCGAATTGGGCCAGCCAGAATTTCGGCGCGATCAACTTGCCGCGCATTGGCATGGAAGTGCTGATTACGTTTTTGGAAGGCGACCCGGATCAACCGTTAATCACCGGGTGTCTGTACCACGGGGCGAACCTGCCGCCGTACAAACTGCCGGACTTTAAGACCCTGGCCACGGTCAAGAGCAAGGAGCACAAGGGCAGCCGCGCCAACGAACTGAGGATCGATGACACCACCAGCCAGATCAGCATCGCGCTGCGCAGTGATCACGGTGCCAGCGCGATCAACCTGGGCTACCTAACCCATCCGCGTCCATCTGGCGGACAGCCACGCGGTGAAGGCTTTGAGCTGCGTACTGATCGACATGGTGCTGTGCGTGCCGCCGCCGGTTTGTTGATCACCACCGAGCCACGCCCGAACGAATCCAAGCATCACAAGGACTTGCCGGAAACCGCCGAACGGTTGGCCACCGCCAGTGATCAGCAGGATGGCTTCTCGATGCAGGCTATCGAAAGTCAGGCCCAGGAAGCGGGCGATCAGGATGACGTGGCCAAGGCGCTGTATGCCCAGCATCAAGGCATTCTCGGTACTGCCGACTTTAGTTCCAATGAGTTTGCGGAGTTCACTCAGCCGCACCTGGTACTCGCCAGTCCGGCCGGTATCGCGCTGACCACCCCCCAGTCCACTCATATCGCGACCGGCGAACACCTGGCCTTGAGCAGCACCGGGCACACCAGCCTGTCGGTCGGCAAAAAGCTGCTGGCCAGTGCCAGTCGCGGTATGCGCCTGTTTGTACAAAGCTTAGGTTGGCGACTGGTCGCGGCGTCCGGTGATATTGACATGCGGGCGCTGAAGGACAGCATCAACCTGCTGGCTAAGCTGAACATCACCGCCAACGCTGACCGCATCACCCTTACCGCCAAAACCGAATTGGTGATCCAGGGCGGCGGCAGCGCCACCACCTACAACGCTGGCGGCATTACCCACGTCACCACCGGGCCTTACACCGCCCACGCGGCGAACTTCGCCCACACCGGGGCGAAAAGTCTCGCGGGCGTATTCCCCGAACCGCCGAAAGCGGGCAAGGGCAATCTGGAGTTGTTCAATCAGTACGTAGGACTTCAGGGCATCAAGGGCGGAGACTTTGAAGTGATCGACGCCTTGGGCAAAAGCCTCAAGGGGGCGCTCAATGCCAAGGGCTTTTCGGCGGTCTCCGGTACTGCACCGGGGCCAGCACGAGTGCTGTTCGGCAAGGATCCATCGGACACCTGGAGCACGGGCAGCTACATCGGAAAACCGCAATGGCCGCTCAATCCGCCGAGTGCGCAGGACACTCCTTCACCGGTACAAGCCCTGATCGCCAAAGCGCGACCCAGTGCGGGCGGCAGTACCGCGCCGCCAGTCAACGGTCTGGTGCCGAGCGCAGTAGCTGGATTGTCTCAGCTTGCTGGCACCGCGATGCCGAGTACGTCGAGCCTCCTAGGCGCAGCGAGTAAGAACGGCAAGCTGCCGAGTCTGCCGACTGTAACGCCTCCCAAGACCTCCTTTAAAACCCCGGGCCTGCTGGCGGGCGAGATGTTGTCATGACCACTGAAATTGTAAAACGTGAACCCCAGGTTGCCATCGTCCCGCTGAGCGCGATCGATATTCAGGATGTTGCCAGCAGTGCGGCGTCCTTCGACGCCTGGCTTCAATCCGTCAGTGGAGGCGTGGTCACGCTCGACCGGATTCAAAACGTCGCGGGCGCCTTGCCGGTGGTGGGCAATATCATGGCGTTGGTGGATGCGCTGGGCGACATCGTTACCCTGTCGAGCGCGCAGAAGCGCGACCTGCTCGCTTGGGCTAGTCTGGGTATCAACCTGATTGGCGTGTTGCCGCTGCCACCGGCCATGGCGGCAGCACGCATGACCCTGCGCCCGACCCTGTTTCTGGTGCGTCAGGAGATGAAGGCGTCCAGCAAGATGCTGCTCAGTGCGTCGGTGATCGAAATCCTGATCGGCCACTTGAACGCCTCGATTGTCGGCACCCTCGACGACTTCGTGGAGCAAGCCAGGGGTAAGTTACCGGGCATTTTGGCAGACGCCGGTAAGCTTGGCGAAGATGTCATCAACGAGATCGCCAAAGGCCTCGAAGCGGTGGCCAACGGCAAGCTCGATGCCAAAGGCGATGCTCAGGCTGCCAGTCAAAAAATCAGCGCCGCTGGCGATCATCTGCTCAATGACCCACTCTTGGCGCTCGACAATATCTTCGGCGCCGCCGCCAGCGCCTATAAGGCCGCAGGCAAGGGCCTGGCCAACAGTGCAGCCGATCACCTGTTACCTAATGACATCAAAAAGCTGATCGCGACCGAGACTGAAAAATTGCGAGCGATGGGGCCGGAGCTACGTACCCAGTTGAGCAAACTGGACGATGAAGCCGTCCAGAACTCCATCGGCTGGTTGCTGCTGATCCTGTCCAGCGCCGTCACCCTCTGGCGTAAGCGTAATCTCGGCGGTCAGAGCGCCGTGATTAAAGCGGATAAAACCAGTCAGGCCAAGCACACGGCTTCCGAGGGAAGTTTGGGCGCTACCAGTCGACAGGTGCCGGCCACTCACGCCCCCTCCGCCAAGAAAAACGGCACGTGCTCCAGTACGTGTCACAGCATCAGTTTTTCACTGGGTTCGGAAACCCTGAGCCATACCGACTTCAGCCTGCCAGGGCCGTTTCCGGTCGAATGGTCGCGTACTTATCACTCACGCCTGGGCGCTTACGACTACAGTGAACTCGGCGCTCGCTGGATCACTGAGTTCACCACACGCTTTGACTGTGTCGCCGATGGCCTGATGTTTCACGACTCCGACGGTCGTAGTCATGACTACCCGCTGCCCAAGCTTGGCAAGTACCACTACGACGCCATCGAAAACCTCAGCATTGTCCGCACCAGTGAAGACCAGTTGCTGTTGTGCCGTGGCTTTGAGCGTAAGGAAACTTACGTTCGTCAGGGCCAACGCTTTGTACTGAGCGGTGTGGTACTGCGCAACGGCGCCGGGATAATGCTGCATTACGAGCATCGCCACGGCGAACTGCCCGTACTGTCGGACCTGATTACCTACCAAGACAACGACATCACCAAAGTTCACCTGAACCTCGGCACGCTGATGGATGATCAGGGTCGGCTGATCGGTCTCTGGGAGATCCGCGACGGTGCGCCGCTGCGTCAGCTGTGCGCTTACCAATACGACAATGCCGGTGACTTGATTCAGGCTCAGGACGAGAACGGTGCCGCCTGGAGCTATCAGTATCAGCAGCACCTGATCACCCGTTACACCGACCGCAGCGGGCGTGGCATGAACCTGCAATGGCAGGGGCAGGGCGCCGATGCCAAGGCGGTGCGCGAGTGGGCCGATGACGGCAGCTTCGACACCCGCCTGGAATGGGACGAGAACATCCGTCTGACTTATGTCACCGATGCCCACGGCCACGAGACTTGGCACTACTACGACATCCTGGGCTACACCTACCGCATCCGTCATGCCGACGAACGTTCGGAATGGTTCTTCCGTGACAACGCCAAAAACGTCATCCGTCATGTTCACGCGGACGGCAGCAGCGACCGCTACAGTTACGACGAGCGAAGCAACCTGCTCGAACACATTCGGGCTGACCACAGCGTCATGCACTACGCCTACGACGATCAAGATCAACTGATCAAAATCAGCGATGCCGAGAACGGGCTGTGGCTACGCGAATATGATGACCAAGGCAACCTCGTTGAAGCCGTTGACCCGCTGGGCAATAAGACGGAGTACGCCTACAACGCGGCGGGTTTACCCACCGCCATCAAGGACGCGAACGGCAACGAAAAGGCGCTGGAATACAATGATGCGGGCCAGTTGATTGAGTACACCGACTGCTCCGGCAAAACCAGCACCTGGGCATACAACACCTTCGGGCTCATGATTGGCTTCACCGACGCTGCAGGGAACAACACCGAGTACCAGTACACGTCTGGGCAACTGGTACTGATCAAACATCCAGATAAGACCGAGGAACATTTCAGCCGCGACGCTGAAGGCCGTCTGCTAGCCCATGTCGATGGACTGGATCGTTGTACCACTTGGAGTTACACCGCCGCTGGTTTGATCGCCGAGCGGATCGATGCTGCCGAGCAGACGTTGCGCTACCGCTGGGACCGACTCGGTCAGTTGCTGGCGCTGGAAAACGAAAACCAGCAACAGGCAAAATTCCAGTACGACCCGGTGGGCCGCTTACTTAAGGAGACGGGCTTCGACGGTCACAGCACGGTGTACAACTACGATCCGAGCACCGGTCGATTGGCCAGCGCCATCAACGGGCAGCGTGTCACTGAAGTGCAGTTCGACCCCATGGGGCGATTGATCGAGCGGTGTGCGCGTTTGGGCGAAACCTCGCAAAGGGAAACTTTCGCCTACGATGGCAACGGTAATCTGGTCATGGCCAGCAACGCGGACAGTCGCCTGCAATGGTTCCACGACCCCGCCGGTAACTTGTTGCGCGAGCACCAGCACTACCTGGGGCTGCAAAAGCCGATGGTTGCCGTCTGGGAACACGAGTACGACGTGCTTAACCAGTGCATCGCCACGACCCGTCCAGACGGCCACCGCGTTAGCTGGCTGACCTATGGCAGCGGCCATCTACTGAGCATGCGTTTGGATGAACATGAACTCATCGGCTACGAGCGCGACGACTTGCATCGCGAAGTCGCCCGCCATCAAGGCAATCGTCTGTTGCAAACCCAGCAATGGGATCCGGCAGGACGCTTGCAAGCACAACTGCTGAGCGGCAGCGATGACAAATCCACGCTGCTCAAGCGCGAGTACCAATACGACGCGGCGGGTCAACTGACTGACATCAACGACAGTCGCCGTGGCCCACTCGCCTATCGCTACGATTTGGTGGGCCGACTGCTCAGTGCCAACACCCGTCAAGGCGTGGAAACCTTCGCTTTCGACCCGGCCAGCAACCTGCTGGATGACAAAACAACGGACATCCGCCGCCCACTGGATCAAGACCCCAAACGCAACAAACTGATGGACAACCTGCTGCGCGAATACGCGGGCACCCATTACGAATACGACGAGCGTGGCAACCAGATTAGGCGCTGGCACAACGGCCAACACAGCCAGATGCAATGGGACCTGTTTGACCGACTGGTGCGCTTTGAAGACAGCCGCCTGAGCGTCGATTATGCCTACGATGCGCTGGGGCGTCGTCTGCACAAAAACTCCAACGCCCACCACCGGCAACGCTCGGAAGCGGGCTCACACTGGAACCACAACGAACACGCCCGCAAACAACAGGAGCATGGCTGCGGCTTCACCCTGTACGGCTGGGACGGTGACAACCTGGCGTGGGAAAGTAGCCCAGCTCAGGCCGATGGTGGCGCGGGGCGCACGGTGCATTACCTGTACGAACCTGGCAGCTTCGTGCCCGTGGCCCAGGCCATGCGGCACCAGCCGATTCGCCTGCTGGCTCAACCGACTTACGAAGGCGCCTATAACCTGGATGATGATCCGCTGTGGAACCACAAGCCGACAGCACAACCCATTGATGTGCTGGCGTGGTATCAATGCGACCATCTGGGCACGCCGCAGGAGCTGACTGACCACAAAGGGCGCATCGCCTGGAGCGCGCAGTACAAGGCTTGGGGGACGGTACAAGAGCAGCGTTCGGAATGGGCGCAGCGTGAAGGACTGACCAATCCGCTTCGGTTTCAGGGTCAGTATCACGACCATGAGACAGGGCTGCATTACAACCGGCATCGGTACTATGATCCGCAGGTTGGGCGGTTTATTTCACAGGATCCTATAGAGTTTGCTGGAGGCATTAATTTCTATGCTTACGCACCCAACCCGGTTGAATGGGTTGATCCATTAGGGCTTGCGAAAACTCAGGGGAGCGCTGGTAGGAAGCCAGTGTCGAGTAAGCCGAATCAGAATGCCAAGTGCCCGTGCAGAAAAACATGGGAGATGAATAGATTTGATCGGATTTGTGAAGGAAATCTCAACGGGACAACCGTCAAATACTATCGAGATCCTAAAACTGAACTGTGGTGGTCGGCTGACACTACCGGCCATGGTAGCTCGGCATGGAAGGTCATGGCTGAGGAGCGCAATGAGCTCGTTCACCAAAAAGATGCGGATATCTACGGAGATTTTATGGATAAGCACAAAGGCGAAACCGGAAAAGTCATGCCGATGAAAAAAATGAAATGTCGAGACGCTAAGTGAGGTGGCCAGTGATAAATAGTGCTGAAGAGTTCAAGCGTTATATTCAAAGTGATAATGAGATTGAAAGAGCCAAGGCAGAGGATATCGCCTCAGATGAGGTTTGGTTTGAAGTCCTATCAAAATATCCTGAGCTTGCACGTCAAATTGTTGCGAATAACACCATCTCAGTAGAAGTGTTGGATCGTCTTTCATTAACTGAAGATGCTACGGTTAGATGGGATATTGCCATGAAGCGGAGGATAAATAGACCGACTTTTGAGCGATTGGCATTCGATAGAGATACAAAAGTTAGGCATCGAATTGCGTGCAATCCCAAAGTGCCTAAAGATATCCTGGCTAAACTTGTAACGGATAAGGACGAGATGGTTTCCGCCGCAGCGAAAAAGCGATTAAGCGATTGAGTGCGAGGCGATGAAGCAAAGGACACAGTTAAATGCAGTGGAACCTGTTTGACCGACTGGTTCGTTTCAAAGATAGCCGCCTAGCTGTGGACTGTGCCTACGACTTACGAAGGTGCCTACAACCTCGATGATGACCCTCTGTGGAACCACAAGCCGACAGCACAACCCCTGGATGTGCTGGCGTGGTATCAATGCGATCATCTGGGCACGCCGCAGGAGCTGACTGACCACAAGGGGCGAATTGCCTGGAGCGCACAGTACAAGGCTTGGGGTGAAGCGCAAGAAAAGCTGTCGGAATGGGCGCAGGGTGAAGGACTGACCAACCCGCTTCGGTTTCAGGGGCAGTATCACGACCATGAAACGGGGCTGCATTACAACCGGCATCGGTACTATGATCCGCAGGTAGGGCGGTTTATTAGCAAGGACCCAATTGGGTATGCGGGTGGCTTGAATCTCTATTCCTACGGCTCCAATCCCATTAGCTTGGTTGACCCCCTTGGGCTTGCAGGTCATAAAATCGGGGCGAACACTGCTGGACAAGATGTATTGGCGCGAGGTGTTCACGTAAACGTAAGTGGGTCTGGTCTTCCTCCATCGGGTGGTCACATTGCTTTGAAACCGAATGTCGAGGGAACGCATGTCGTGCTTGAGCCAGCGGATAAAGCAACTCGGGATATGCCGAACTCGCAGTGGGGAAAGGCATGTGAGTGTGTTGTCAAGTATCTTGATAAATCAGGTAATGTCGATCGCCTTGCCAAAGCTGCTCAAGCCGGAGTTGACGCCAACCGGAACTCTGGGCGTGTATCGGAGCTTAAGAGTGTCGGCCGAATTTTAAGTGGTCATCATGCCACTGGTACTAATCCCATAGCCAAGTGAGTGATGAATTTATGTTGCTGAAGAATTTTTTTGAGCTCTTCGTTCTCAGTGTGGGGAGAGGAGGTATTCGGTGTCCCGAGATATTCGGGCTCAAGGATTTTTCTAAGTCTGAGCTTGAGGTAAAAGGATTTGAGTTGGTCGGAGATTCATCTGACTTTCATTTTTATGAAAAGGAATATGGGTTAGTGCATTGCAATCGCTTGTTAAGTGTGGCTTTAAAGCGGTATTTTTACATTGAGGATGCTTTAGGTAGTGGCTTGTCAGTATCGGTGGGCGCAAGGCTGGTTACGTTGCTTAGGCAACTTTCAGAGTTTAGGTCGGAAAATAAAGACAGTGCTGTAGATGTAGTGTTTTATTTTTCAGATGATAAAAGTGAGGGGGCAGTAATTATTGATGGTGTGATGGTGGTTCGGTTTTGTCAGTGGGGCAATAGAAGTGCTTATATGGTTTCGACCATTGAAAGTGATTTTGAAGAAGGTAAAGTGTTCAAAAGCGTTGCGACGGATGCAGTAAAGCACACCATGGTGCGTTATGATTCAGGTTATATAGGGCGCGATGCTAAATATCGGGGAGCAAACTCTGCATTTGGTCGGCTTGTTCGGTTTTTGTGGAAGCAATAGGTGCTGTTGTGTTGTGTAGGATGCCAACTCCACACGCTCAAACGCGAGTACCGATAAGAGGCGGCGGGTCGACTGACTGACATCAACGACAGTCGCCGTGGCCCACTCGCCTAACCTGAGTGCAGGGAGTAGCGGTTACGTTAAGGAAGGGATGTCGTGTATTGAACGCGGAAGCTGTGGAGCACCATATGGTCGATAAGCAATCAAGTGAATTAATTCGAATTTATGCGGGAGACAATGATGAGGGCCCAGTTTTTGAGCAGCTTCCCGCCCGCAAGATTGATGAGTATACGTACGAGTTACTCTCTTCGCCGGGCCTTGCATTGAATTTGGCGCGGGGAGACATTATTTCAATTAAGAATCAGCAGACACACGCGGAAGTTTTGAAGAGGGGAGGGAATTTCTGTATCCATATTTACGCAGATCATATTCCCCAGGAATATTTAACCGCATTAGAGGTTGATGTTGGGGATGAGTTGAACGGCACTCTTGACGGTGTATATAAGGGAAACCTATCTTTAGCTATCCCCTCGAGAAATGGGATGGTTAAAGTAGGTGAGTTTTTCAATAAATTCCGGGAAAAAACTGGGGTCCAGTGGTATTACGCGAATGTCTATAAAAATCTCGACGACGATGAGGATGAAACCCTTTTGTATTGGTGGCTGGACAGCTAATCGCCTACAGGCACCTATACCGCGAGTACATCCATTATGAACGATCGATTTCACAAGATAGTTTTCGAACTGACAGCTGAGGACGATTACCCTCCGGTTTCGGCTGAATCGCTATGGGGGACTCAAGAAGGTGAAAATACATACAAAATGGATAACACACCCTACTACGTATTTGGCGTTAGTCAGGGGGACTGGGTACTCGCCCGAGCCGGGGACGAAGAGTTGATAGCAGCCAGCGTCATAAAGCAAGGCGGCCATTCGACTGTCCGAGTGTTTGCCAGTGATCAGAAAGAAAAATCGGAAATAATAGATAAGCTCCAGCAGATGGGTGCGGGATGTTCATTCACTTCTGAGTTGTCACTGTTTACCGTCGATATTCCTACTGGCTGTGATTTTTTTGAAATAGACGAATATCTTTCGTCAATCGCAAATGGAGATAATATCGCTTATGAAGATGCCTGTTTGCAGCATCAGGAAATAGACGCTGCACGGCGCGCTGAATGTTCTTCACTGGCTTCAATCCGGATAGTGACGCACTGAAAATCGAATGGGATGTAGTTCACTGCTAAGTGCCCGAACAGAAGTTATGCAGGGCCCTGGCTGATTGATACGTCAAGCTGAAATCCTAGTGCTGTATAGCTTTCCAGAAAAGCTCATGCACTGAAAACACCCCTGATAACTTTTTTCTGGTACTCAAGTAGAGCAAAATATCATGAAAGACATTATTCGCCTCGGCGACCCCACTACCCACGGTGGAGCCGTACTTGAAGCCTTCTCCCAAACCGACCTCAACGGCAAACCGATTGCTGGGATTGGGCATAAGGTCAGCTGCCCCCTGTGCAAAGGTGTCTTCCCTATAGCCGAGGGTAGCAGCACCTACACGGTCGGTGGCGTAGCTGTAGCGCTGGATGGCATGAAAACCGCCTGTGGCGCAAGCCTGATCGCCAGCGGCCCGAAAGGGGCTGTGATCAGTTGATCCTGACAAATATCAGGAGGGATGATGCCGTTCCATTCGGGCGCACGGGTAAGTTTCGACCCGGCCAGCAACCTGCTGGATGACAAAACAACGGACATCCGCCGCCCACTGGATCAAGACCCCAAACGCAACAAACTGATGGACAACCTGCTGCGCGAATACGCGGGCACCCATTACGAATACGACGAGCGTGGCAACCAGATTAGGCGCTGGCACAACGGCCAACACAGCCAGATGCAATGGGACCTGTTTGACCGACTGGTGCGCTTTGAAGACAGCCGCCTGAGCGTCGATTATGCCTACGATGCGCTGGGGCGTCGTCTGCACAAAAACTCCAACGCCCACCACCGGCAACGCTCGGAAGCGGGCTCACACTGGAACCACGACGAGCACGCCCGTAAACAACAGGAGCATGGCTGCGGCTTCACCCTGTACGGCTGGGACGGTGATAACCTGGCGTGGGAAAGTAGCCCAGCTCAGGCCGATGGTGGCGCGGGGCGCACGGTGCATTACCTATACGAACCCAGCAGCTTCGTGCCCGTGGCCCAGGCCATGCGACACCAACCGATTCGTCTGTTGGCTCAACCGACTTACGAAGGCGCCTATAACCTGGATGATGATCCGCTGTGGAACCACAAGCCGACAGCACAACCCCTGGATGTGCTGGCGTGGTATCAGTGCGATCATCTGGGCACGCCGCAGGAGCTGACTGACCACAAAGGGCGCATCGCCTGGAGCGCGCAGTACAAGGCTTGGGGGACGGTACAAGAGCAGCGTTCGGAATGGGCGCAGCGTGAAGGACTGACCAATCCGCTTCGGTTTCAGGGTCAGTATCACGACCATGAGACAGGGCTGCATTACAACCGGCATCGGTACTATGATCCGGGAGTTGGGCGATTTATTAGCAAGGACCCGATTGGGTATGCGGGTGGCTTGAATCTGCATCAATACGCGCCGAATCCGGTGGATTGGATCGATCCGCTGGGCTTGGCTAAAAACAGCGTACGATCAGGTGGTACACCTAAACAAGCGCAGTCAAAGGTTAATAAAGACCAAGCCCCAGCGGAGATTACCCGTATTGATGAACCAGAACATAGTGTGCCTAACAGTCAATGGCATGCGCACTGTAAGTGTGGGTCGGGCTATAATCTTGATGGGTCAATTCATGACAAAGGCAAGGGGGATGTGACTTTTTCCAGAAAAACAATCGACTGGCTAAATAATCACGGATGGAGCATCCCCCCTAAATGAAGCTAACAGATCTTTATAATAAAATAATCAGCCAAGAGCCGTATAACGATATGAGTGTATTTTTTTCAAGCTATGAGAGCTTTGAAGAAATACCGCTGATCTCAAGATACAGCAGATTGAAGCTTTTAAAAAATAGGATGAGCGATGACAGTGTTTCCGATTTTTTAGTCGGTCTCTCTTTTTTTCTTTTGAACTCAATCAAGGCGCTGTCCCTAAAGGCAGCAGATGATAGTATATTTTTTGCAGTGACCTTTACAGGTTTTGAAATTCTGGAAGAGCAAGGCGTCATAATTCCCAATATTTTCATTTACCCAAAACCGGCCTCTATTAATTTTCTGGAGAAAATACAAAAAAATTCCAGTAATGAAAATTCGCAGGAGGTGAAAGAAGTCAAGAGACATTTCTTAAGGTGTAACTTGGATAATATATTTGATTTCTATGAAAGTAGATTTTATGATTCTGCCTGCGGTGAAGATATTGTAAGAGTTTTTGTTATCCCTAAAAGCTTCAAAAAATAAGTAATCACCTAGCAGTGCGGAAAGGGCGATCTCAAGATGCCACAACATCTGATGTAAAGTGCACTCGGTGTTTGAGGCTGCCCCCTCATGTCGAGAATACAACTCAACAAGTTCATGCTCACTGCCAATGCCAATCAAGAAAGACAGAGGTTGTAGTTAACCAAGACGGATCTCAGAGCCATGGTGCGCGCGGCGATTTATCCTAACTCGAAAAGAGAAAGAATACCTACGGCTGCAAGGATTTAAATTATGAAAAAACTAAAAGCATTTGCTGTTCATGGGACAGCAGTTGGAAGTGATAAGAGTATAAAACTAGGCGAGATATCAATTCTCGCCGATCCAGAAAATCTGAAAGACTTAGGTGTTTTTTTGATCAGCGCATCGTACGAAATGGCAAGAAATGGAATAGAACATTTGCACCTGCAGGATTTGATCGAGAATTTTTCGCACAAAAAGCATGTGGATCTCATTGCGCTCAACCAAGAAGTGATAAAGCCCGTAAGAAGTGATCACTAAAATCAACAACGCTCGGAAGCGGGCTCGCAGTGGAACCACAACGAGCACGCCCGTAAACAACAGGAGCATGGCTGCGGCTTCATCCTGTACGGCTGGGACGGTGACAACCTGGCGTGGGAAAGTAGCCCAGCTCAGGCCGATGGTGGCGCGGGGCGCACGGTGCATTACCTGTACGAACCTGGCAGCTTCGTGCCCGTGGCCCAGGCCATGCGGCACCAGCCGATTCGTCTGTTGGCCCAACCGACTTACGAAGGCGCCTATAACCTGGATGATGATCCGCTGTGGAACCACAAGCCGACAGCACAACCCATTGATGTGCTGGCGTGGTATCAATGCGACCATCTGGGCACGCCGCAGGAGCTGACTGACCACAGCATCGCCTGGAGCGCGCAGTACAAGGCTTGGGGTGAAGCGCAAGAAAAGCTGTCGGAATGGGCGCAGGGTGAAGGACTGACCAACCCGCTTCGGTTTCAGGGTCAGTATCACGACCATGAGACGTGGCTGCATTACAACCGGCATCGGTACTATGATCCGCAGGTAGGGCGGTTTATAAGCAAGGACCCGATTGGGTTCGAGGGCGGTCTTAATGTCTATCAGTACGCACCAAACACAACGGTTTGGATTGATCCGCTGGGATTGGCTCGAATATACAAAGATGCCCCGTATCACGGCACCTTAGATAATGCAGTAAAAAGTCGTGCGCCAACGGATGGCCAAATTGCACTGAACAACTCTGTTCAAGTTAAGGAAACCTCTCCAAGATGGGTCGGAATTGATGCGAGCAATAATGAGCTTGTTGTCATGGATAAGACCAGAACCCATCCTAATGGGGATGAGGAATTTCATGGTCACGTCCGCTGTTGGTGTGATTTGCACAATGATCAACAATCAGCACTCAAGAAGGTCGGCGTGGTAACTGGTAAGGGAAAAATTAAAAGGTGAGAGCTATGAGCAAAAAACACAGCAAAGAAGAGCTTGAAATCATGTTGCTATCCAATGATGGCGATGTGGTGATAGATGCCCTTCTTTATCTATGTTTCAGCATCAATGACCCAAAGTGGGTTCAGGCCAAATGCATTGAAGCAATCCAGGGTACAGGTAATGACGACATCAAGGGGTTGGCCATAACTTGCATAGGGCATGTTGCACGCATCCACTCGGAAGTTGACAGATCGTTGGTTGTGCCAGTTTTAAGTGACAGACTCACGGATAACATTTTGTCCGGTAGAGCCCAAGATGCTCTTGATGATATTGACAAGTATATCAAGTAAATCAGCACAGAAGAGCAACGCGGCAATGACGAGGCGGGACTAAGTGAAAGACATCATTCGCCTCGGCGACTCCACTACCCACGGTGGAGCCGTACTCGAAGCCTTCTCCCAAACCGACCTCAACGGCAAACCGATTGCAGGTGTCGGCCATAAGGTCAGCTGCCCTCTGTGCAAAGGTGTCTTCCCTATAGCCGAGGGTAGCAGCACCTACACGGTCGGTGGCGTAGCTGTAGCGCTGGATGGCATGAAGACCGCTTGTGGTGCCGCTCTTATTGCCAGCGGCCCAAAGGGTGCGGTGAGCAGCTAACCGCAACAACATAAGCGCAAACATTGATATTCGCGTGATAAGGCGTAGGAATACTTCCCCCAAAGGCGCTATTCACATGGGTGAGTTGTAGCAGCTATTCATTACTACTATTCCCGAGCAAACATAGACGTTCGATTTCCTATCTCTCCGCCATACATAGAAAAGCCCCGCAAATCAATAATTTGCGGGGCTTTTTCATTTCCGACTGTACTACTCAGTGGTACTACTTTTCTCCCGCGCTATCAGCTGGATTCCGGTATCTCGCTCAGAGCATGCTGCGCGGTAATCTCTCCGTCATCTCTAGGTATTTGATAGTTTTTATTGCCTCAGCATCGGAATTCTAGCTGCGATGGCGGATGCATTCGTATCGAGGGTATCAAACACACCCAAACCAATCCTGTCACGCAAGAACCTTCTCTGTTCTATGCTTGCCCAGTGTGTCCAATTCTTACGGATGGGAGGTGGGTATGACCAAAGAACAAAAGCAGCAGGAAGATTCGGATCACGAGCGCTCCAAACCAGGTCATGAGGAAGAACGGCCTCAGACTTGGAAGCATCCGGACGATGGCAAGGAGCTTTCCGAGCGGGACGAAGAGCGCCCGCTCAAGCCATGACCCAGGCGTCGGAGCCCCGCCTAGTAGCGGGGCTTTTTTTCAGCCTTGAATTGGGGTGCACAGCTCCACCAATGTTCCGTCCGGGCAACGCACATAAGACACCACCTGCCCCCAGGGTTTGGCGCTGGGCGGTGACAATTCAATAGCCCCCTCGGCCAGTGCCTTGGCGTGTGCGACGGTGACATTATCCGTGACAAAACCCAGCTCCATCCCCAGAGGCTGCCTTGATGCATGAGCCTCAATATGCCCACCGCTGAAATTCATCTCACCCAATTCATGCGCCGCGAAGGAAAGGGTGGTACTCCCCGTTTCCAACTCGCCATACGTGCCCGATTCATGCAGGAAACGGCGGGTAAATCCGAAGGCGTTTTCGAAAAACTGCAGCGAAGCGGATACATCGGGAACGTAGACGATGGTGTAGGCGAATTTCATGGGTGAGCGATCCTTGCGTACGTGGTTGAAATGAGCGGCCAGTTAATCATCAACGGGCCATGACGGTCACCACCACATGCAGCGGTGGTTGTGCACTGGGGCGGCGGGCCCGTGCCACCGGTTATTTCCTCTTGGGCGTATGCCTGGCCAACATTATCGGCGGCCCTGGCGGCGCTGCGTTTGCGGCAGGGGCGACTCGGTGCCGGGGGGCTGATCTGATGGCGGTGTTGTGGCTGACGTAGCCTCGCTGGGGCTCGACAACTGCTGCGGTACGGGGGTCAGCCAGACGAGAGCAGTAATGAGGTGGGAAATCCTGAAGCGAGAAACAAAAACGCCACGATGGCCGCCAGGCACACTCCGACAAACACCCGCAACAGGGTCCTGGCGGTCGGATGGGCAATGAATTTGATTAGCCAGATAAAGAACCCGGCCATCAGGACGGCCAAGGCAAGAATGACCAGCACGTTGGTGTTCTCGTAACCCGTGGAAGCTGATTTATAGTCCCAATGAAGGCGGTTGGATAGTCTGCGCATAGACGTAGGGCCCACTGTGTTTCTAAACTGCCCCTTGTTTTGGGCAGTGGGCGGGCGCCGATGAATCGTAATGAACTACGCAAGGCCGACATCAACCTGATGGTGGTCTTCGAAACGCTGATGCTTGAGCGCAATGTGACGCGGGTGGCGGAGAAGTTGTTTCTCGGCCAGCCGACCATCAGTTCTGCCCTCAATCGCCTGCGCACCCTGTTCAACGACCCACTGTTTATCCGCGTCGGCCATCGCATGGAGCCGACGGCGCGGGCCGAGGAAATTATCCGGTATTTGTCGCCGGCCCTGGACTCGTTGTCGGTGGCCTTGAGCCTGACCCATGATTTCGATCCGACCATCAGCACCATGACCTTTCGCATCGGCCTGTCCGATGACGTCGAGTTCGGCCTGTTGCCGCCGTTGCTGCGCACCCTGCGAGTGGAAGCGCCCCAGGTAGTGTTCGTGGTGCAGCATGTCGATTACTGGCGCATTCCGGACCTGCTGGCCTCCGGCGATATCACCGTCGGCATTACCCAGACCCGTGGCTTGCCGGCCAATGCCAAGCGCAAGTTGCTGCGCCATATCCGCCCCAGCGTATTGCGCGCCGATGCCTCGGATCGCCCGCTGACCCTCGATGAATACTGCGCGCGGCCCCATGTGCTGGTGTCCCACACCGCCAACGTCGCCGGATTTGCTGATGAATGGCTGGCGGAAATCGGCCGCAAGCGCCATGTGGTGTTGTCGGTGCCGCAATACAGCTCTCTGCCGGCGCTGTTGGCCGGCACCGACATGATCGCCAGCCTGCCGGACTACACCGCCCAGGCCATGGCCGCTTCGGGCAACCTTTTCTGCGAGCCGTTTCCGTTCGAAACGCCGACCCTGGACTTGTCCATGGTCTGGCTCAGCCATGTCGACACTGACCCGGCGGAACGCTGGATGCGCTCGCGGTTGGAAGCGTTCATGAGTGATCGGGAATTGTTGCCGCTGGCAAAGTCCTGAGTAAAACCGCTTTCATCCGGGGCACTTTGCGTCTCGTGCTATATCTATGACTCTTTTCCTACAATAACTCGGAGCCTTTCATGCCTCACCTGCATCTGGAATACACCGCCAACCTGCCGGAGCTGGACACTGACAAGGCCTTGTTGCGGCTCAATCACACCTTGGTGGCCTCGGGGCAGTTCGGTGCCGAGTTCGACATCAAGAGCCGTGCGGTGAAGGTCGAAAGCTTTCGTGTGGGTACTGCGATGAACCCACGCGGTTTTGTCGCGGTGAGGTTGGCCTTGCTCAGCGGGCGTTCGCCGCAGATCAAGAAGCAACTCTCGGAAAACCTGCTGGCGGTGTTGCAGGAGTTGGGGCCGTGGCCTGCCGATATTCAAGTTCAACTCAGTGTCGAACTGCTGGATATTGATCGCGAGTCCTACAGTAAGGTCGCTATAGGACAGTAGCTGCAAGCTATCGAAGTTCTTGCAGCTTTTAGCTTATAGCTTGTAGCTCTCCCGCACACACCTTCACCACTTGCTCGCGGAACCAGGCGTTGGCGCAGCCTTGCTCGCTTGACTTGTTCCATTGCATGTCCAGGGTGAAGCCCGGCAGGCCGTTGGGCGCTTCGCAGTGGCCAAATACCGGTTCCAGCGCCAGCAGCTTTTGCACTCGGCGGGGCAGGGTGACGATAAAGTCGGTGCCAGTAATCATCTTCAGCGCCGCACTGTAGCTATTGGCGCGGGCAATCACCTGGCGCTTGTGGGCCTGGCGTGCCAGCCAGCCGTCGATCATGTTGGTGGTAGAGGTCCAGGGCGTCGGAAACACATGACGGCGTGCGACGAAGGATTGCAGGCTGAACGCTGGTTCCCGTGGCGCCGCATGCTTGTCAAAGACACACACCAAGTCATCTTCCAGCAGCCTCTGCGTCTTCAAATCCTTGTGCTCGCGATGAAAGTGCGGCCCGAAGCAGATCACCAGGTCCAGTCGTCCGTCGCGCAAGGCCTCGGCGGGAATATCGGTTTCCAGCTTCTGCACATTAACGACCACCGGCAGGTCGGCCTTGTCGAAGTTCTTCAGCAGGCGAGGCAGGATCAACTGCTCAAAATACTCGGGGGCACAGACGTTGAACGTCGCGGCTTTTTGGGTCGGGTCGAACACCTGGCTGCCTGCGTGGCACAGGTTGATGCTTTCCAGAATCTTTTGCACATGAGCGTACATGGCACCAGCCTTGTAGGTCGGACGCATGCCCGCGCGGGTGTTGATAAACAACTCGTCCTCGAAGCTGGTACGCAGCTTCTTCAGGCTGTAGCTGACCGTGGACTGGCTGACAAAGAGGGTTTCGGACACGTCGGTGACGCTGCTTTGCTCATACACAGCGATAAATACCATCAAGTCCTGCATATCGAGCTTTCTAAGCAAGTTGCTGTTTAGCATCTGTTCCGTCCGGTAAGCCCTTGGCACTGGTACAGCGCACGACAAGGGCAAAATGTTAACGGAACGCTCGTACCAATAGAAAGGTCTGTGGGGCTTTTCTATGTTTGGTGTGGGACAAATAATGTTTCGAACGCGACGCTCTAGCCCGCGCTATTGAATATGCCGCTGGTAATGCCGTGGATCGAAGCGCAACACGATCAGCAGCATCACGACCACGACGGCGGTGAGCGACCACCAGGCCCATTCGAAACTGCCCAGTTGATCGCGGATTATCCCGGCGATCAGCGGCGACAGACCCGCGATCAAGTAGCCGATGCCCTGCACGAAGGCCGCCAGGCCACCGGCGCGGCGCGGGTTGTCCAGGTGATCAAGGGACAGGATCAGGCTCATTGGAAACAAACCGCCAATTCCCAGGCCCAACAGACACGGCCACAGCAGGCTAAGGTGTTGCGGGGAAAGGATCAGGCCACAGAAACCGGCGATGATCAGCACCAGTAACACCGCCACCACGCTACGCTTGTCCCGGCGCCGGTTGGCGATGGCCGGTGTGATCAGGCCGGAAACCACTTCCATGGCAGTCAGAAAACCCAGCAGCAAACCGGCGTTCTGTTCGCTCCAGCCTTGCTCCACGTAGTACGGTGCCAGCCAGGCCAGAACGCAGGTGTAGGACGCGGTGCCAAGACCAAAAAAGATCGCCAGCAACCAGGCCCGGCGATTGCCGAAAAACGACTCCTGAGGGCCCGCAGCGGTTTGCGGCAGCGGCGGCAGTGCCGAGCGTTGTGCGTACCAGAACACCAGCGCCAGCACCGCGAGCACGGCCCAGATTGCCAGGCCGATGCGCCAGCTGCCGGTCTGTACCTGGACAAACGGCGAGAACGACGCGGCGAGGGCGGCACCGCCCATGATTGCGGTGACGTAAAGGCCCATAAACAGCGAAACGTTATCGCTGAAACGGGATTTGATCAGCGCCGGCATCAGCGCCTGAATCATCGCAATGCCCACCCCGGCGGCAATGGCGCTGACGATCAACTCGGCGGCGGAATCGAGAAACAGCCGCGACGCAGTCGCCAGGCCAATCACCAGTAGCGACGCGACGATACTGCGGTGCTCACCAAAGCGCTTGGCCAGGCCCATGCCGAAAAACATCGCCAAGCCCATGGCCATCACTGGCAACATGGTCAGCAACGCCGCACTGCTGAAACTCAACGGCACATCGCCGCGAATCGATGACAGCAAGGGGCCGACCGCCGCCATCGACGGGCGCAGGTTGAGGGCGACCAGTACCACGCTGATCATCAGCCAGAGGGCGGTGGCGGGTTTTGCGTGAACGTTTTCCATGGGCGGGCCTTGAAATGACAAGGGCATTATTAGGCCGCGCACGGGGGAGGGGCGCAAATGAGAAAGTCGCTGGGGCTATTGAAAAAATGCGCCGACGCTCATACCAATACTGCCTTGGTCCAAATGCCTTGATCGATTTCAATCAACGTCGGCCCCTGGCGATCCATGGCGGCGCGCAATGCCTGGCGCAGCTCTTCAACACCCTTGATCGCCTGCGCCGCACACCCCAGCGCCTTGGCCACGCCGATAAAGTCCGGGGTGTAGATGTCCACTCCTACGGGTTCGATGGCGCGGTTGACCATGTATTTCTTGATCTCTTCATAGCCCTGGTTATTCCACAGCAGCACGATGATTGGCGTGCGTGCTTCCACCGCGCTGGCCAGTTCTGCCAGGGTGAATTGCAGGCCGCCGTCGCCGATCAGGCACACCACTGGCGCAGTAGCGCCGCGCCCCAGCCACGCACCGATGGCCGCTGGCAAGGCATAGCCGAGGGTGCCGTAGCCAGTGGATGAGTTGAACCAGCGGCGTGGCTGGTCGAGGTTCAGGATCAGGTTGCCGGTGTACACCGGTTGAGTGGAGTCGCCCACGATCACGGCGTCGGGCAACTCTTCCAGCACTGTATTGAGGAACAGGGTTTGCGCGCGAGTGGCAGCATCCCAGGTGGGCGCCAACTCAGCCCAAAGGCGGGCGACGCGGTTTGTGCCCCAGTCAGTGTTGCGAGGGGCCATTGATTGAGCACTCAACTCGGCCAGCAACGCTTTGGTGGCGATCTGTGCGTCGGCCACCAGCGCCACTTGCGGCGGGTAGTTGCGCACGGTCTGGTCGGGGTCGATGTCGATGCGCAGCAAGGCGCCGGGAATCTCGAAGCCTCCCGCGAAGGTGACGTCGTAGTCGGTTTCTGCCAGTTCCGTGCCGATGGCCAGCACCACATCAGCCTCGGCCACCAGGGCGCGGGTGGCGACCAGTGTTTGAGTCGAGCCGATCAGCAGCGGATGATTGGCCGCCAACATGCCTTTGGCGTTGATGGTCAGTGCCACTGGCGCGCCGAGGATTTCGGCCAGGCGGGTCAACGCGGGAGCGGCGTCAATGGCGCCTCCGCCAGCGAGGATCAACGGGCGTTTGGCGGTGGCCAGTAACTGGCTCATCTGCTTGATTGCCGTGGGCGCGGCACCGGCGCGGGACACGCTGACGGGTTCACTGCCCAGCAGGGCGTCGGCGTTTTCCACCAGAACGTCCAAGGGGATTTCGATATGCACCGGGCGCGGTCGCCCGGCCTGAAACAGCGCAAAAGCCCGCGCCAGTACGCCGGGTAATTCTGCTGCCGACATCAAGGTATGGGAGAACGCCGAGACGCCCGCGATCATCGCGCCCTGGTTCGGCAGTTCATGCAACTTGCCGCGCCCGCCGCCCAGCTGGTTGCGGGACTGCACGCTGGAAATCACCAGCATCGGGATCGAATCGGCGTAGGCCTGGCCCATGGCGGTGCTGATATTGGTCATGCCAGGGCCGGTGATGATGAAACATACGCCGGGTTTTCCGCTGGTGCGTGCGTAGCCGTCGGCCATGAAGCCGGCGCCCTGTTCGTGGCGTGGGGTGACGTGGCGGATGCCGGAGCGGGCCAGGCCACGGTACAACTCCACGGTATGTACGCCTGGGATGCCAAACACTTGTTCCACGCCGTAGCCTTCCAGAAGGTTGACCAATACTTCGCCGCACGTCGCCATATCGTCGCTCTTGTTATTGATTGAAGGCGGTATTGGAACGGCTGGGCTGTAGCGACAACAATCGATTAAAAGTCATACTAGCCATGTCCTCAGCTCATGGCTGTCATCCGATGAAACGCCTTCCGCCGCTGCCCGCATTGCACACGTTCTGGGTCACCGCCCAGTGCTGCAACTTCACCCGCGCGGCCGAGCAGTTGCACATCACCCAAGGCGCGGTGAGCCGGCAGATTGCCGGGTTGGAAAGCCATTTGGGTTACGCGCTGTTCCAGCGTCAGGCCCGAGGCTTGAGCCTGACCGAGGAGGGCCGTGAATGGGCGCTGCGGGTGCAACAGGTATTCGGCCTGATCTCGCAGGCGGTAGAGCAGATTGGCTCCCGTCGCGAGACCTTGCAGTTGAAAGCCTCCACCTGCGTGATGCGCTGGTTGCTGCCGCGCTTGATGCAGTGGCAACAGGAACGGCCGGACGTGCCGGTGGAACTGACCACTACCGTGGCCTACACCGTGGACTTTCGCCGCGAGCAGTTTGATGCGGCGGTGGTCTACGCCCCGATTGCCGAGCAGTCGGCCCAGGCCAGGCATTTGTTTGATGAGCAACTGACGCCAGTGTGCGCGCCGGCCTTGCTCGGCGGCCTGTGTACCCCGGCGGACTTGCAGCAGCAGGTGCTGTTGCACCCCACGCGGGATGGTCGGGATTGGGCGTTGTGGCTGAAGGCGGCCGGTACGCGGTTGAGTAACCTCAGCCAAGGGCATCATTTTGAAACGCTGGATCTGGCCATGACCGTGGCTTCCCAAGGTTCTGGCGTGGCCATTGGCGACAGCGCGCTGATCGGCGAAGACCTCAAGGCCGGGCGGCTGGTGACACCGTTTGAATTGAAGGTGCCGACGGGGATGGGTTATTACCTGGTGTATCCACCGGGGACCGAGCCTTCGGTGGAGCTTGAGGCGTTGATGAACTGGTTGGTCGGGCAGGCGCAGTAATCGGCACAATGAAGATCAAAATGTGCGAGCTGGCTTGCTCGCTATAGCCATAAGTATCTACACATTTCTTGAGGTTGCTGATGGCTGGGTTCTAGGGGGGTTATTGAGTACATATCCGTTGTTGCGGTAACGGCTGCTTAGGGTTATGCCCTTACGGCGTGTCACTTTCGAAAACCGGAATGCCGGCCCAGACGAAAGTAACCAAAGCGCTCCTGCCCTACCTATCGGCGCCTCGCTGTGGCTCGGCGTGCCCGAACGAAGGCATTGCTCCGTGGGTCGCCGCGATGGACTTACAAGTACGGCGTTCATCCAGAAAACCCATGTCATCGTTAACGACCATCGTCGGAACGCCGCTCGGAGCAAGCTCGCTCCTACAGTGGCAATAGATCCGCTCTTGCTTCTCACCACTCAGGTCGGCTACCAGGCCGCCGTGCTTTTGATTTTGATCTTAGGCGCCCCGTTAACCACGATGGCCCATCGCGGCGGCCCACGGAGCAATGCCGCAGAGAGGGCATGCCAAGCCACAGCGAGGCACCAAGTGGTGGGGCAAGAGCGCTTTGGTTACTTTGCCGCTTTTGCAAAGTGACACGCCGTAAGGGCGTAACCCCAAGCAGCCCCAACCAAAATAACGGATATGTACCCACCCAACCCAACCTATGCCCGCAACCCACTCCCACATAGCCCGCGCCAGCCTTAATACCCGACGGTAAACCGCTGGCGGGAATGCTTCGGTGTTTCCACTTCATCCACCAACGCAATGGCATAGTCAGCAAAGCTGATCCAGCTCCTACCTTCACTGCTCACCAGTAAATCATCCTGGCCCACGCGGAATTTGCCGGTGCGTTCGGTCTCAACGAACTCCGCCGACGGCGAAAGAAAAGTCCAGTCCAGTTCTTTCTCCTGACGCAGAGTGTCAAGAAACACACTGCCAGCGCTGGCCTCAGCCTTGTATTCCTCAGGGAAGCCAGCGCTGTCGATCACTCGCTGACCACCAGGCAGCAACAACGAACCCGCACCGCCCACTACCAACAGTCGTTGCACCCCGGCCTTTTTCACTGGGCCGATCACGGCGGTGGCAGGCAGCGTAGCGAAGTGCGCCGCGCTGATCACTACGTCGCTACCACTAATGGCCTTTTGCAGAGCTTCGGCGTCCAGGGCATCCACTTGTTTGATGGTCACTCCAGGACGTGTTTCGATCTTGTCGGTGTTACGGGCGATGGCCGTGACGCTGTGGCCACGACGCAGGGCTTCTTCCAACAGCTGGCTACCGGCGCGGCCGGTGGCACCAATGATTGCAATCTTGCTCATGACGTTCTCCAGTGCGGTAAGGGTTGGATCAATTCACCACTTCATTTCGCCTTTGGCGACTTTGGCGCTCAGCTCCAGGGAGCTTTCGTCGGCCAGGTTCGGGTAGCGCTTTTTCATTGCATTGATCAGTGCGGCAGAGTCCTTGGCCTTGGCGGTTTCTTGGTCGAAGGCCTTGATGTAGTCAGCCGTGAGCGCCACCGATTTCAGCGAAGGCGTGCCCAGGTAATGACCCGGCACCACGGTGTTCGGTTTCAGGCTTTCAATGCGTTGCAGGGTCGCCAGCCAGTCGGCGTGGGATTGCGCGCTTTGGGTATCGGCCATCCACAGGTGGATATTTTCCGAGACCACCACGCCACCGACCACGGCCTTGATCGATGGAATCCACACGAAGCTGCGGTCCGGTTGCGGGCCGTCCAGGCCGATCACTTCCAGGGTCTGCCCTTCGAGGGTCAGGCTATGGCCTTCAAGCACGTGCGGGATGATGGTTTTAGCGGGTTTGTCGGCGCCCATTTTCGGCCCCCAGAACGCAAGTTTTCCTGCAACCGTGGCCTTGATATGGTCCACCACCGGTTGCGGTGCCAGGACTTTGGCATGGGGGAATGCTGCGGTCAGGGTGTCGAGGCCGAAGTAGTAGTCCGGGTCGCCATGGCTGATGTAGATGGTGGTCAGTTGCTTGCCGCTGGCGCGGATTTTCTGCACCAGTTGCTCGGCCTGGCCCTTGCCGAATTGCGCGTTCACCAGGATGGCGTCTTTCTCACCGCTGACCAGCACCGAGCTGACCGGGAAGATTGCCGCCTCGCCTGGGTTATAGACGTCCAGGCTCAGGTCGGCGGCTGCGGCATGGGCGGCAAAGCCCAGGACGGCGCAAGCCAGTGCAAAGCGCTTGAGGGTCGAGAATCCAAACATGTGCAACTCCAGCAATCGGTAGGCGATGGGCAGAGCTTAGTTGCACTGAACACTACAAAAAATGCGATGCTGGGACATAGTTTGTTTCTAAAATCGGGCAAATCATGGATCGTCTTCAAGCAATGCGGGTGTTTGTCGCGGTGGTCGACCTGGGCAGCCAATCGGCCGCTGCCGATCATCTGGATCTGTCGCGTCCGGTGGTGTCGCGCTACCTGGCGGAGCTGGAGGACTGGGTCGGCGCGCGCCTGATGCACCGCACCACGCGCAAACTCAGCCTGACCGCCGCCGGCAGCGAAACCTTGCCTCGCTGCCGACAGATGCTGGAGCTGTGCAGCGACATGCAGGCCGCCGTCAGCGAGCCAGATGACGCGCCCCGTGGCCAGTTGCGGCTGAGTGTCAGCACTTCGTTCGGCCAGGCGCAATTGGCGGACGCCATGGCTGAATACGTCAAGCGCTACCCGCTGGTCAGTGTCGACCTGCAGATGCTCGACCGCACGGTGAACCTGGTGGATGAACGCATCGACCTGGCGATCCGCACCAGCAACGACCTGGACCCCAGCTTGATCGCCCGCAAGCTGACGGTATGTCGTTCGGTGATCTGCGCATCGCCCGCTTATCTGCTGGAACATGCCCAGCCACAACGGGTGGAAGACCTGGCGCGGCACAACTGCCTGACCCATTCCTACTTCGGCAAAAGTCTCTGGCACTTCGAGGAAGACGGCGAGCCCGTCTCGGTGCAGGTGCAAGGCAATATCACCGCCAACGAGGCCAGCACTTTGCTAAAGGTGACACTCGCCGGAGCGGGAGTGGCGATGTTGCCCAGCTACCAGGCCGGCGATTACATCCGCAGTGGCGAACTGATCCGCCTGTTGCCTGACGCCGAGCCGCGGCAGATGAACATGTACGCGGTGTATGCCTCACGCAAACACATGCCGTCGGCGCTGCGCAGCCTGCTGGATTTCCTGGTGCTCAGGTTTGCGCAAGAGCCGGCGTGGGATGTCGGTCTTTAAGCGTCATAAAGGTGCTGAATACCGGCCGATACTGGCAACTCGTCTTGGCTGGCCTATGCTTAATACAGCACCTTCTTGATCTGCTCAGAGGTCAATGCCATGACGATCAAAACAAGAAAGTACCTGATGATTTTCACCCTGTGCGCCGGCGCTACACTGCTCTACGGCACTGCCGCGTATCGCGCCGAACAGACCCGCATGCAGCCGAGCATGGCTGCCAGTTGCAACCATGATCAATGCATTCCGTATACAGCGACGTTGAGTGCCCTCAGATAGTTGCCTGGGAATCGACCTTCAACTGCTCCCGAAACGCCTTGGGCGAAAACCCGACACGTCGGCGAAACAGCCGTGAGAAATTGGTCGGGTCGGAAAAGCCCAACACTTCCGACATTTCATTGATGGTCATGCTGGTGTAGGTCAGCAGGCGCTTGGCCTCCAGCAATTGGCGGTCATGCATGATCTGCAGTGCCGGTTGGCCCCCCAGTTCCCGGCAAGTGCCGTTGAGGTGCGACACCGAGATCCCCAGCTTGTGCGCCAGGTCCTCGATCTTCGGGTGTTCGCGGTAGTGCTGCTCCACCAGCTGGGTGAAGCGGCGAAAGTACTCGCGCCCCCGTGGCGCCCGTGGATGGCGGTGCCGGATGGCCTGACGGCTGACCCACACCAGCAGCACGCTGACCAGGGCGTGCATCATCATGTCCCGCGCCGGGAAGTCGTCGTTGTATTCGTCCTGCAGGCGGGCGAAGAGACTGTTGAGATAGTCATTATCCCTACCCGCCGGATAATTGCCCAAGGCGCTCAAGCCGTCTACCGTCGAGCCCAGTTGCCCCTGCAAATGCGCCACCAGCGGCGCCGCCAGCGTCACCACATAACCTTCGATGTCCTCGGAAAAACGAAAACCATGCACGCACAGCGGTGGCAGCACCTGCAGCGTCGACTCGGTCAGCGTACTGCGCTGGCCTTCGATCTCCAGTTGCGCCTGGCCCTTGTGCACATACAGCAACTGACACAGGTCCGCGTGCCGGTGGGGCTGGATCTCCCACTGGTACTCACGGCTGCGCCGGGAGATGGTTTCACAGTGCAACAAATCCGGCGTCGGCCACTGCTGGCTTTCTCCGTAGAGTTTGAACACCGGAATCACGGGGCTGGCAGTTTTGGTCATGTTTTAAATCCGATACTCAGGGTGGTGGTGCGGTAATCGCCCCGATTGGCAAAAAGCGCAGGGTTTGGCGCAGTTTTCACCTTCTCATGCCGGCCACTCAAGTGAAAAATGCCAGCAGCAGAACCAAAGACAACTCTTTCACCGAATACGTTCGCGTGAAGTTTGCGGGCCATAAAAATAATGAAAACGCTGAAAACCCAAGTCGCCATTATCGGCGCAGGTCCCTCCGGGCTGTTGCTCGGCCAGTTGCTGCACAACGCAGGCATTGAGACCCTTATTCTAGAGCGCCAGACGCCCGGCTATGTGCAAGGTCGTATCCGTGCCGGGGTGCTGGAGCAAGGCATGGTCGATCTATTGCGTCAGGCTGGCGTCAGCCAACGCATGGACGCTGAAGGCCTGGTCCATGACGGTTTTGAGTTGGCGCTGAACGGCCAGTTGAAACATATCGACCTCAAGGCCCTGACCGGCGGCAAGACGGTGATGATCTACGGCCAGACCGAAGTCACCCGCGACCTGATGGCCGCACGTAAAGCCGCAGGCGCCATCACGCTGTATGAAGCCAGTAATGTGCAGCCGCACGCTTTGAAAAGCGAACAGCCCTGGCTGACCTTTGACTATGAGGGCGAAACGTTTCGCCTGGACTGCGACTACATTGCCGGCTGCGATGGATTCCATGGGGTGGCACGCCAGACGATCCCGGCCGACGCCCTGAAGATTTTCGAGCGGGTCTACCCGTTTGGCTGGCTGGGCATTCTCGCCGATACCCCGCCGATTCATGATGAACTGGTGTACGCCAAACACGAGCGTGGCTTCGCCCTGTGCAGCATGCGCTCGGCCACCCGCAGCCGCTATTACCTGCAAGTACCCGCAGAGGAGCCGATTGAAGACTGGTCCGATCAGCGCTTTTGGGATGAGTTGAAAACCCGTCTGCCCCAGGACCTGGCTGCGCAGTTGGTGACCGGGCCGTCCATCGAAAAGAGCATCGCGCCGCTGCGCAGTTTCGTGGTCGAACCGATGCAGTACGGCCGCCTGTTCCTGTTGGGGGACGCCGCTCACATCGTGCCGCCCACCGGCGCCAAGGGCTTGAACCTGGCGGCCAGCGATGTCAGCACCTTGTTCAATATTCTGCTCAAGGTTTACCGCGAGGGCAGGGTGGACCTGCTGGAGAAATACTCGGCCATCTGCTTGCGGCGGATCTGGAAGGCCGAACGGTTTTCCTGGTGGATGACCTCGATGCTGCACCACTTCCCGGAGGCGGACGGATTCAGCCAGCGCATCGCCCAAAGTGAACTGGAGTACTTTGTTGACTCCGAAGCGGGACGCAAAACCATCGCAGAAAATTACGTCGGACTTCCTTGTGAGGCTATCGAATAGCGACCTATCGAGTACACTGACGAGCATTCCCGCGGGCCCTTTTCCTCGTGGGCCTTGCCTGCAGGCTCTGCCGTGACCAACCTCAATCAGTGCGCTCAATCCGCTCAACCCAAGCCAGTCATTGCCATCCGCAGTGTCCTGGTCGCCCTGATGCTGGCGATTTTTCTTGGGGCCCTGGACCAGACCATCGTCGCCGTGTCGATGCCGGCCATTTCCGCGCAGTTCAACGACGTTAACCTGCTGGCCTGGGTGATCTCCGGCTATATGGTGGCGATGACGGTGGCGGTGCCCATCTACGGCAAGCTCGGCGACCTGTATGGGCGGCGGCCAATGATGTTGATTGGCATGGGCCTGTTCACCATAGCTTCGCTGTTTTGTGGCATGGCGCAAAGCATGGAGCAACTGGTGCTGGCGCGCATCCTTCAGGGCATCGGCGCGGGCGGGATGATTTCGGTGAGCCAGGCGATCATTGGCGACATTATTCCGCCCCGTGAGCGCGGCCGTTATCAGGGGTATTTCAGCAGCATGTACGCGGTGGCCAGTGTGGCCGGGCCGGTGCTGGGCGGTTATATGACCGAGTACCTGTCCTGGCGCTGGGTGTTCCTGATCAACCTGCCCCTGGGCGCTGGCGCCTGGTGGGTGGCCCATCGCACCCTGGTGGGGCTGCCGGTGCCGCAGCGCAAGCCGATCATCGATTACTTCGGCACTGTGCTGATGATCGTTGGCCTCACGGCGTTGCTGCTGGGTATCACCCAAATCGGCCAGGGCCATCACTGGCGCGATGATGAAGTCCTGGGCCTGCTGGTTTGCGCGCTGGTGGCATTGACGGTGTTTGTCTGGCACGAGCGCCGGGCGCGGGAGCCGCTGCTGCCCATGCACCTGTTCGCCAACCGCAGCGCGGTGTTGTGTTGGTGCACGATTTTCTTCACCAGCTTCCAGGCGATTTCGTTGATCGTGCTGATGCCCCTGCGCTACCAGACGGTCACCGGCGCCGGTGCCGACAGCGCCGCGTTGCACCTGCTGCCGCTGGCTATAGGGCTGCCGATGGGCGCCTATTTTGCCGGGCGGATGACCTCGGTGACTGGCCGCTATAAACCGATGATCCTTGGCGGTGCGCTGCTGGCGCCCATTGCGATCCTCGGCATGGCCTTCAGCGCGCCCCAGGCGCTGGTGTTGAGCAGCCTGTTCATGTTGCTCAGTGGGATCGCCTCCGGCATGCAGTTCCCTACGTCCTTAGTGGGCACGCAAAACTCGGTGGAGCAACAGGACATCGGCGTCGCCACCAGCACCACTAACCTGTTTCGCTCACTGGGCGGCGCAGTGGGGGTGGCGTGCATGTCGGCGTTGCTGCTGGCGCTGTTGCAGGACTCCAGTTTCGCCCACTTGGCCAGCGGTGCGCTGATGGCTGAAGGCAGCTCCGGGAATGTGTTGCTCGACGGCCTCAACGCCGCACCTGGCCCGGCGCAGGATGCCCTGCGCGGGGAGTTGTTGAAGACATTCCGGCATTTGCTGATGGTCAGCGCGGCGGTATCGCTGCTGGGGTTGGCGGCGGCAATTGCCATGCCCGATCGCTTGTTGCGCGGGCGGGAAGACAAGGCCAGCTAGGCCCTCAAGGGCTGTAGTAACCCACAGCCACCAGGAAATGCCCGGTCTTGCGCAGGTAGGCATGCTTGTTCTCAATCTTGCCAGTCACTGGGTTTTTCCAGCGGTACTGGTATTCACCTTGGCCCTGTTCGGCCATCAACTTGAGGATCGGCTCGCCCACCGGCTTGCCGTCCGGGTCCTTGATCTTGGCAAAGTCGGTGTTGATCAAGCGCAGGTTGGTGCCGTGGGCTACGTAGCGCCCGGTGTTGAGGTCAACCACAAACACATACAGGTCATCCTGCAGAAACCCGCCCTGCAGTGAGTTGATGGCTTTTAGTGTGCCCTGTTCATCCTTGTCCAGGTCCCTCACCGCCTTGTCCCGCAGTGCCTTGGCTTGCTCGGGCGACGCCCGTGGCAGGTAATAACCTACTGCCAGGATGCGCTGGCCGATGCGCTGGTAGAACACATGTTTGCGTTCGACCTTGCCGTCGTTCCAGTTCTGCCAACGGTAGTCGGCTTGCTGGATGCCATTGCCTTCGGGCACCTTCAGCGCTTTCTTGAAGGACTCACGCAGGTCTGGCCCCAGCACTTCGGAGACATCGCGGCCGATCAGCGCGGACGACGGGCCGCCACTGGCCAGCAGCACGCCCTTGGTGTCGACCACGAACACATAACGGTCCTTATCGATAAACTCGCCCTGCCGACTGAATGCTGCGAACGCTTTGTCTCCATTGTCGTGGTAGTACGCCAGGGCTTTTTCCAGCAGGGCCTTGGCCGCTTGGGCGTCCTGCTCCTGGGTGGTCGCGGCGTGGACCTGGCTGAAACACAACAGTAGCAGCCAAGTAATGCTCAATACTCCCTTCATTGCCCATCCCTCGTTCTTGTTGGTGCTGCAAGCTTAGACGGCTGCAGCCAATGCAGGAACATTCACAGGGCACACGCAAACATGCAAGAGCCGGCAAGCGGACTCCTGCGCAGAACAGGTCATGGGGTCAGAACGGCTTGGTCGGCAAGTACTTGCCATCCAGCGTAATCACTGCACGGGAACCACCGTCCGGATCGTCGACCTTCTTGATGTCCAGCTTGAAGTTGATGGCGCTGATGATGCCGTCGCCAAACTGCTCGTGAACCAGGGCCTTGAGGGTCGAGCCATAAACCTGAAGCATTTCATAAAAGCGGTACACCGCCGGGTCGCTGGGAATGCCACCGGGGATGCTGCCACGCAAGGGTACGCTTTGCAGCAGGCGGCTGGCGTCCTGGTCCAGGCCGAGTTTTTCGCAAACTACGTCAGCGGCGTCCTTGGGCAGCGGGTGCTGGCCGAGCAGGGCGGCAGTGACGAAGGCCAGGCTCAGGCCGGTACCTTCGGTAAGGTCCTGCCAGGACAGGTTTTTGCGGGCCTTGATATCGATGATGGTGTCGGCCAGGGCCAGGCGTGGAGCTTGAGCAAATTGGGATTGCAGCATGATGATTTCCTCGTGGGTGAAAACAGGGTTCAGGCACCGTGCTGCGCAGTGGTTGAGACTGCGCGGGTCTGCGGGTGGTCGATCAGGGAAATAAAGCGGTTGGTAGCGCCATCCAGGGCGGCGATGCTGCCGCTTTCGATGTCATAGACCCAGCCGTGCAGGTTCAGTCGGCCCTGCTCCAGCGCCAGGGCCACCGAAGGGTGAGTCTTGAGATTGGCCAGTTGTGCGACCACGTTTTCCCGTACCAGTGAATCCAGCCGCGCCGCGTCCGTGGCATGGGTACGGGAGGCATTGATGACCTTGGCCGACTCGGCGTGACGCAACCAATTGGCCACGGCGGGCAGGTGGTCCAGGCATTTTCAGGTAGAAATGGCGGTCATCGCGCCGCAGTTGGAATGACCGCAAATGACAATGTCGCTCACGCCCAGCACGGCCACTGCAACTTCACCCGAGCCGCCGAAGCCTTGCATGTGTCGCAGCCGACCTTGTCCCAGCAGATCAAACAACTGGAAGACACCTTGGGCGCGCCGCTGCTGGACCGCGCAGGTCGCAGCGTGCGGCTGACCGATGCCGGGGAGGCTTACGTGCGCTTTGCCAGGCTGGCGTTGCAGGATTTGCAGGCGGGTACGCGGGCGATGCATGACGTGCAGGACTTGAGCCGAGGCAGCTTGCGCCTGGCAATGACTCCGACCTTTACCGCTTACCTGACGGGCCCACTGCTGGCGCGATTTAACAGCCTGTATCCAGCGATTACCTTGACGATCGAGGAGATGACTCAGGACCGTATCGAGGCGGCATTGGCGCAGGATTTGTTGGACATCGGCATCGGGTTTACCGGCGAGCATTTACCGGATATCGAGTGCCAGGGGCTGTTTGTCGAAGAGTTGAGCCTCGTGGCCAGTGCCGCCCATCCGACCTTGAGCCGAAAACAGTGGCTCAAGCTTGCTGACTTCAAACAGCATCCGCTGGTGATGCTGAACTCAGACTTCGCCACCCGCCGTTACATTGACGACTATTGCCGAGGGCTGGACGTAAAACCGCAGATCACCATGGAAGCCAATTCCATCAGCGCCATCATCGAAATTGTACGCAGCACTCAACTGGCGACCATTCTGCCCAGTGCGGTTACCCGTGCTCAGGCGGGCTTGCACGCCGTTCAGATTCGCCCGCCCTTGCCCCAGCGCACGGCCGCCTTGCTCAGCCGCAAGGGCGCCTACCGCAGCGCCGCGTGCATGGCCTTCGTTGAGTTGATCAAGGCGCCGCCAGCCATTGGTTGACGATGCCTTCGTAGATGCCAGTGACGGTGCTCAGGTGCAGCCACTGGTCTACGTAGCTCTTCCAGGCCACATCGTCGCGAGGCAGTAAAAAGGCTTTCTCGCTGTATTGCATATAGCGTTCGGGGTTGACGGCACACAGTCCCGGCTTGAGCTTTTGCTGGAACCGCGCCTCGCTGGCGTCAGTGATCATCACGTCGGCCTTGTTGGCCAGCAGTTCTTCGAAAATCGTTACGTTGTCCGGGAACAGCGTCAGTTGCGCCTTGCCCAGATGGGCGCGGGCGAAGACTTCGTTGGTGCCGCCCGCCGGCTCGATCACCCGCACCTGCGCCTGGTTGATCTGCTCGACGGTCTGGTAACGCTGCACATCGGCGCAGCGCACCAGCGGGATCTTGCCGTCGACCCCCAGTGGCTGGCTGAAAAAGGCTTTTTTCTGCCGCTCCAGGGACACGGAAATACCGCCGACGGCGATGTCGCAGCGCTGGGCCAGGAAGTCCGGCATCAGGGTTTTCCAGGTGGTCGGCACCCACTTGATCTGCACGTTGAGGCTCTTGGCCAGTGACTGCGCCATGGCGATGTCGATGCCTTCGTAGCTGCCGTCCTGGCGCAAATAGGTGTAGGGCTTGTAGTCACCGGTGGTGCAGACGGTCAGTTGGCCGCGCTGGATAACCTCGTCCAGGCGCGATGACGGTTGGGTGTCGGCCAAGGCAGGTGTCGCCAGGCTCGCCATGATGCACAGTGCTGGAAGGGCTTTCATGCAGTCGAGTCCTTGGGGGCATGATCAGGGGCGGCTATTATTTCCACCTGCCGGGGCGACTGGCAAGGCGTCCTGAATGTTTAGTAACGCCGCAACTAAACTCCGTCAAGACTGAATTTAACCACCTGACCTGCCATGTGACGCTGCTGGGTATCTCTTTACTGTGATCCTCATATGGATGGTTCGCCCGACACTCACCCCGAGACTTCGCCTGGCACAACAGTGTCAAGTTGCTCGGCCCGTCGGGGAATCACCGCCGATGCACTCCCTTCTGAACTGGCCTTCTGGGCGCTATGGCACTGCCGCCATGCGCGCCCACCGGATATTTCTCCCCTGCGTTGATTGCTCCCATGGATGCCGCGAGACAGTGCGCATCTGACCGGCAGCGCCTGTGCGCTTGCCTGACGCTAACCTATGAGAAATCCCATGAGTGTTGCCCCCACCGCCTTTGCCTCCCTGCACGAAGCCCAATCCTTCCTGGAATTGAACCCGGATATCGAGATGTTCGAACTGTTCATCCTCGACAACAACGGCGTACCGCGTGGCAAGTTGCTGCACCGCGATGAGTTGCTGGCGGTCTATCAAAGCGGTCGCCCGCTGCCCAGTACCATCCTCGGCCTGACTATCAATGGCGACGATGTGGAAAACTCTGGGCTGGTCTGGGAAGTGGGGGATATCGATTGCCGCGCCTACCCGGTCAGCGGCAGTTTGCAGCGCATGCCATGGCGGTTGATTCCGACGGCGGCGGTGCAGGTCAGCATGCACCCCGAGGAAGGCATGCCGGCCACCGTGGCCGATCCGCGGCACTTGCTGGCCAAGGTCATCGAAGGGCTCAAGGCTGACGGTTACTACCCGGTGATGGCGGCGGAACTGGAGTTCTATTTGCTCGACCAGAAGCCCGACAGCAACGGTCGCCCGCAACCGGCGCGGGATGTCGACGGCGGCCGCCCGCGTTCGACCCAGGTTTACGGTTTACGTGAGCTGGAGCAGATCGAACCGTTTCTTGCTGACTTGTACAGTGCCTGCAAACTGCAGGGGATTCCTGCGCGCACGGCGATTTCCGAATATGCGCCGGGGCAGGTGGAAATTACCCTGGAGCACCGCAGCGATGCCTTGCAGGCCATGGACGAGGCTGTGCGCTACAAGCGCCTGGTCAAGGGTGTGGCTCACAAACACGCGATGACGGCTTGCTTCATGGCCAAACCCTTCGATGATCTGGCAGGTACCGGCATGCACATGCACGTCAGCCTGGCGGACGCGCAGGGCAACAATCTGTTCGCCAGCGAAGCGCCCGATGGCACGCCGCTGCTGCGCCAGGCGGTAGGCGGCATGCTCAGCACCTTGCTCGATTCATTACTGATGTTCTGCCCCAACGCCAACTCCTACCGGCGTTTCCAGACCAACAGCTACGCCCCGCTGGCGGCGACCTGGGGCGTCGACAACCGCACCGTAAGCCTGCGGGTGCCCGGCGGCCCGGCGTTTTCCCGGCATATCGAACACCGGATCTGCGGCGCCGACGCCAACCCGTACCTGGCGGCAGCGGCCATCCTGGCTGGCATTCATCGCGGTATCCGCGAGCAGCGCGATCCCGGCGTTCCGGTAGAAGGCAACGGCTATGCCCAGGCCAAGGAGTTGCTGCCCACTGACTGGCTGACCACCTTGCGCGCCCTTGAAGGTTCAGCCTGGGCTCGGGAAGCCTTTGGCAGCGAGTTTCTGGGCGTGTACCTGGCCGTCAAACGTGCCGAATATCGACAGTTTATGGGCGAGGTGGGCGAGCAGGACTGGCGCTGGTACCTGCATCAAGCCTGATCGAGTCAGTGATGGGCGGTGAATCCTTCGACCTTTTTTTCACGAGGCGCTGGTTAAGCTGTGAATCCAAGGTCGTTTGACACCGATTCATCCACAAGAGCCCGCTGATGTCGTCGCACACCCCTTCGTCCATCGAGACTGAATTCGCCGAGCGCTGCGGCCGTGAGCATGCCCAGGTCTGTGGAGACACGCGCCCACCGGGTCTGCTGCGGCGTTTGTGGTTGTGGCGTGATGAGCGCCTGGTGCGCCAGGCTTTGAAAGTGGCGGGGGAGCCGGGCCTGGTGCTGGACCTGGCCTGCGGCTCGGGGCGTTTCTGGCCGGTGTTGGCCGAACACGGCAACCGGGTGATCCTCGCGTCGGACAACTCCCAGGCCATGCTCGACCACGCCCAGACCCACCATGGTGCGGTACTTCTGCGGCGGGTGAAGACCTTCCAGGGCTCGGCGTTCAATATCGGTCTGTCGGCCAACGCCGTGGACTGCATTTTTTGCCTGGAGTTGTTTCGTCATGTGCCCGGTGCCGAGGCCAGGCTGGCGCTGTTGCGCGAATTTCACCGGGTCAGTCGCGACACGGTGATCGTCTCGGTCAACAGCGATAGCCGCCACCGTGCAGCGCAGGGGCCATCACCAGGGCTATCGCAGGAGGTCGGGCTACCGCCGGTCATCCATCGGGCCGAGGTGGAAGCCGAGTTCAAACAGGCCGGTTTCAAGATCCTCAACCAGCAAGAGTTCATGCCCGGCTCAGCCCTGTGGCGGGTTTACGTGCTGCGTAAAAGAGGATAACCCTTAGCTGTCGGACTATTCTTCGGCACCTGTCAGAGTTTTCATGACGGCGGGTACACTGCGAATGCTCGCAAATCCCTTTAGCGATATATACTGCGCGCCATTCTTCAAGGGAGAGCCGTGTGGCCATCGATATTCACTGGATCTGCGACAACGATAGCCTCGGCCAGCATTGCGCCGAATGGCAGCAGTTGCCATTCGTCGCCCTCGACACCGAATTCATGCGGGTCGACACTTTTTATCCCATCGCCGGGCTGATCCAGATTGGTGATGGCGTACGCGCTTATCTGATCGACCCCCTGACCATCGATAACTGGCAACCCTTGGCCTCCTTGCTGGAAAACCCTGCGGTGATCAAGGTGGTGCATGCCTGCAGCGAAGACCTGGAAGTGCTGCTGCGTTTGACCGGCAGCCTGCCGGCGCCATTGTTCGACACCCAACTGGCAGCCGCCTACCTGAACCTGGGCTTTTCCATGGGTTACTCGCGTCTGGTGCAAGCCGTGCTCGATATCGACCTGCCCAAGGGCGAGACCCGCTCCGACTGGCTGCAGCGGCCACTGTCCGAGACACAAATCAGCTACGCCGCCGAAGACGCCGTGCACCTGGCGCAGGTCTACATACGCCTGCGCCCACGGCTGTCTGACGAGAGGTACGCCTGGGTTGTGGACGATGGCGCCGAACTGGTCGCCAACCTGCGCCGTGAAGTCGACCCGTTCGAGGTGTACCGCGACGCCAAGCTGGCCTGGAAACTTTCCCGCGCCCAGCTCGTTGTGTTGCGTGAACTGTGCGCCTGGCGTGAGCAGCAAGCCCGCGCCCGTGACCTGCCGCGTAACCGCATCATTCGCGAACACTCGTTATGGCCCCTGGCCAAATCCCAGCCGGATAACCTCAGCGCCTTGGGTAAAATCGAAGACATGCACCCGCGCACCGTGCGCCATGACGGCGAGTTTTTGCTGGACCTGATCAAGTGCGCCGGTAGCGTATCCATGGACCAATGGCCACCGGCCGTTGCCGAGCCGTTGCCGGTTGACGCCGCTGTGTTGATCAAGCAACTGCGCGCCCTCGGCCAGACGTTCGCCGAACGCCTGGACATGGCGCCGGAACTGATGCTGCGCAAGAAAACCCTCGAAGCGCTGGTCAAGAGTGGCTACCCCGAGGGCCCTTACCAATTGCCTGACTCGCTGCGTGGCTGGCGCCGCGAGCTGATGGGCCAGGCGCTGCTGGACAGCCTGGCCACTGCCGGAGAACAGCCTTGAAACGTATTTGCTCCATCTATCGCAGCCTCAAACGCAACGAAATGTACCTCTATGTGCTGAAAAGCGATGCCCTGGAGCGTGTCCCGGAAAGCCTGCTGGCGGCGTTCGGCAAGCCCCATCACGCCTTTGACCTGGTGTTGAGCCCCGAGCGCAAGCTGTCTCGCGAGGACATCGTCGCGGTTCTGGAAAACCTCGACAAGCAGGGCTATCACCTGCAAATGCCGCCGGCCGAGGACGAGTACATCGAACACTTGCCCGAAGAGCTGCTGCGCCGCAATGACCCGCTGTGATGGGTAAGTGCCCTGTCTGGGGCACGTTCATAAATGAAATCGAATTATCTGGCAGTGGCCCCGAGGAATGCAGCGAACTGCGCCTGTGGCCCCGCCTGCACTGTTTTTGAAAGGTTTGAACCATGCGCGTTCTGATTGCTGAACACGATCACCCGCTGTACGCCCGACTGTTGCGCGAAGCGGCGCCGGACCTGGAAGTGATGACCAGCGGCGACTCGGCCGAACTGTCGAGCCTGGCCGCCGATTGCCCGGTATGGCTCGGCCAGCCGGACCTGCTGGCGACCCTGCTGCGCCAGGGCAATCATCCTGCATGGCTGCAATCGACCTGGGCCGGCGTCACGCCGCTGCTGGCCGAAGGCTTGCCACGGGACTATCGCTTGACCCGCGCCGTAGGGATTTTTGGCCAGGTGATGGCCGAGTACGTGCTGACTTACATGTTGGGTCACGAGCGCGAAGTGCTGGCACGGCTGGTTAGCCAGGTCGAGCGCAAATGGGACAACCGCATGGGCCAGAGCCTGGCTGGGCGCAAGGTGCTGATTGTCGGCACCGGCGATATCGGCCGCAGCGTGGCGCAGTTTCTCTTGCCGTTTGGCGTGGAGCTGTATGGCATCGCCAGCGAAGCACGGGAGCAGGCGCCGTTTATCGAAGTGGCCGGGCTGGATCAACTAAACCGGCTGGTGGGGGAGGTGGACTACGTGGTCAACCTGCTGCCTAACACCGCGAACACCCACGACCTGTACGACGCGGCGCTGTTCAAGCAGTTCAAGCCTACCGGGGTATTTATCAACGTTGGCCGTGGTGTTGCCGTGGTGGATGCCGATCTGGTGGAAGCCCTGAAAGAAGGGCATTTGGCTGGTGCGGTGATCGACGTTTGCCGTCAAGAGCCGTTGCCCCAGCGCCATCCGTTCTGGACCGCCTGGGGCTTGTTGTTGACCGGCCATAGCTCGGCGCCGACTTCGCCGAAGATGATGGTGGAGTTGTTTGTCGAGAACCTGCGCAAGTATCAGGCTCAAGAAGTGTTGCGTGGGGAAGTGAGCTTCGAGCGCGGTTACTAAACACACCACATGGACCCATGTGGGAGCCGGGCTTGCCTGCGATGGCTACACATCTCTTGAGGTTGCTGATGGCTGGGGGCAGGCCCCAGGGGGCGATGAGTACATATCCGTTGCTGCGGTAACGGCTGCTGGCGGTTTCGCTCTTACAGCGACTCACTTTCGAAAAGCGCGAAAGTAAGCAAAGCGCTCCTGCCCTACCTATCGGCGCCTCGCCTAGGCTCGGCGTGCCCTCACTCCGGCATTGCTCCGTGGGTCGCCGCGATGGGCCATCCCTGGCCCAGCGCGGCTAAACCGGCATCCTTGCCGGTTTACCCACTGCGCAACACCTGCGTTCGGCCTCTGGTTTTATGGGCAGGCAGATCAAGAGCCATCCGTTTTTCTGTAGGAGCGAGGGGGACGCCTAGTTCTTGCTCGCGAAGAACCTGAGGGCACCGCGGTGATTCAGGAAGCCAGCGTCATCGTTAACGACCATCGCGAGCAAACTCGCTCCTACAGTAGTGGGCAGTAGATCCGCTCTTGCTTTTCACCACTCAGGTCGGCTACCAGGCCGCCGTGCTTTTGCTTTTGATTTTGATCTAAGGCGCCCCGTTAACCACGATGGCTGAACGCAGGTATTGATCCGTGGGTAAACCGGCAGGACGCCGGTTTAGCCGCGCTGGGCCAAGGATGGCCCATCGCGGCGGCCCACGGAGCAATGCCGGAGTGAAGGCATGCCGAGCCTAAGCGAGGCACCAAGTGGTGGGGCAAGAGCCTTTTGGTTACTTTTGGGCTCTTTTCAAAAGTGACACGCCGTAAGGGCGTAACCCTAATCCGCCCCGACCAACATAACGGATATGTATCCAGCCCAGCCTCTTCAGAGATCAAAATCACCTTCTGAAACCAACTCACTCAACGGTCGGCGCGGGCTCGGAGTTTCCCGGGCTTGCAGGTACTCGACCAGTGTCGACTTATCCCCCAGCTTGCCAATCGCCACCGCTGCATGCAGCGCATAGCCTTCGGGGATCTTCAGCTCCTTGCGGGTCAGTTCCTGGTCGAAACCGGCCATGCCGTGGGTATGCCAGCCGCTGATGCTGGCTTGCAGCGCCAGATGGCCCCAGGCCGAACCGGTGTCGAAGGTGTGCCACAGGGCCGGGGTTTCTTCGGTGGCGCCGGGCACGGCGAAGTCGGTTTTCGACACCACGATCACCAGGGCCGAGGCATGCTGCGCCCAGCCACGGTTGAATTCGTTCAACAGGCCGAGGAAGCGCTCCCAGTTCGGTGTGTCACGGCGCGCATAGAGAAATCGCCAAGGCTGTGAGTTGTAGGCCGACGGCGACCAGCGGGCCGCTTCGAAGAAGCTCAGCAAGGTCTCGACCGGGATGCTCTCGCCGGTAAAGGCGCGTGGCGACCAGCGCTCGGTGAATTGGGAATGAATGGGGTAATCGGCGATGCGTGGGTTTGTGCTCATGAACAGTTCCTGATGACGGGTATGGGCTACGTTGCTACATTTATGAGGCAGAGCGCAGATCAAAAAACTGGGTGCGCCGATGAACTCGGCGATGGGTTTTTCAGGGCCGTGTCGCGCGCCTGGGGCAATGCGGTTGAGCATTTATGGCACCTGGCGCAGGGCTTTTGCGGCCCTCAAAGCTACTTCGCCCAGCGAAAGCTGACAAGTCTTGTTATACCGGCAGTCGTAAGCGCTTGGCCCTTGGCGCCTTGGGCACTAGACTGGCGGCCTTTTAACCGCACCGATACTGATGTAGAGCCATGGCCGCTAAAGTCGAACCTTTCTGGATACGCAAAACCCTCGAACACCTCGATCAGGAGGAGTGGGAGTCGCTGTGCGACGGTTGCGGCTTGTGCTGCCTGCAAAAGCTCGAAGATGAAGACGACAACAGCGTCTATTACACACGTATTGCCTGCAAACTGCTGGACCTGAAAACCTGCCAGTGCACCGATTACCCTAACCGCCGGGACTCGGTGCCTGATTGCATCCAGCTCACGCCGGGCCAGGCCGATCAGTTCAAATGGTTGCCGCCGACCTGCGGTTATCGGCTGGTCAGCGAGCGCAAGGATTTGCCGCTCTGGCATCACTTGGTCTGTGGCGATCGCGATGCCGTGCACCGCGCACGCATTTCCCAGTCCGGGCGCATGGTCAGTGAAGGCAGCGTGTCTGAGGACGATTGGGAGGATTACCTGATTTTTCGCGCAGGCTGAAAGGAGTGTCTATGACGGTTGCAGGCAAGCTGGCGGTAAGCCTGGTGTTGCTGGCGTTGAGCACGTCAGCGTGGTCCGCGAAAAAGGTCGATCTCGATTATCACGTCAAGTTGTTGCCCCAGAGCGATCAGGCCGAAGTGCGCCTGAGCCTGTCCCAGGGCTCGGCGGTGCGCAGCCTGAACTTCGACCTTGGCCGCGACGGCGACTACAGCGACTTCAAGGCCGATGGACAGTGGCAAGTTATGCCCGGCACTAGCGCCGGAGCCAGCCGTGGCCTGTGGCAACCCAGCGCCGACAAGGCCAGCCTGACCTACCGCGTGCGCCTCAGCCATGCCCGCAAGGCGGGTATCTATGAAACGCGGATGACGCCGAATTGGGCACTGTTTCTCGGTGAAGACCTGGTGCCCAAGGCCCGTCTCGACCAGCAAGACGGCATCGAGCTGGTGTCGCGGCTGGTCTTCGAACTGCCAGCGGGCTGGAAAAGTGTCGAGACTGCCTGGCCACGCATCGGCAAGAACAAATTTCGCATCGACAACGTCTCCCGCCTGTTTGACCGGCCCACCGGCTGGATGCTTGCCGGCAGCCTGGGCAGCCGACGCGTGCGCCTGGGGGAGACCGAAATCACCGTGGCCTCGCCCAAGGGCCAGGCCATGCGCCGCATGGACGTGCTGACACTGCTGACCTTTGTCTGGCCCCAGGTGCAAGCAGCGTTCCCGCGTCATCCGGCCAAGTTGTTGGTGGTCGGTGCCAGCGACCCGATGCGCCGTGGTGTGTTCTCTGGGCACGACTCGATCTACCTGAATAGCCGCACGCCACTGGTCAGCGAAAACGGTAGCAGCCCGATGATCCGTGAAGTGGTGCAGGCTATCGGTCGTTTTAACGATCATCAGGGCAGTGACTGGATCAGCGAAGGCCTGGCAGAGTATTACGCCATCGAATTGGTACGCCGCGCGGGAGGCATCAGTGACGAGCGTTATGCGGCGATACAGACTCGCCTGAGCAAGGAAGGCAAGGGCGTGACGACCTTGCGCGGTGAGCATGTCAGCGGCGCAACCGTGGCGCGGGCGGTGGTGGTGTTGCAGGAACTGGATCGGGAGATTCGCCTGAAAACCCACAATAAGCGCTCATTGGATGACCTGACACAAGCAGTGATGCGCTTGAACAGCATCAGCTCCAAGGAGTTTGTGCAGTTGGCCGAGAGCATCATTGGTCAGTCGTCGACGGTGCTCGATAGCAAGCTGTTGCACTGAGTCGACCCCGTTACCTCGTAGCAGCTGTCGAGCTTTAGCGAGGCTGCGTCAGAAACGACTCGGTGCTGATGTCAGGCTTGATGGCAGTGGTGCGGCCAACGTAGCCTCGCTGGAACTCGACAACGGCTACGTGGTTTTTGTGTCTTTGCTGGCAGCAATTTCAGCCTGGGTCTTGAGGTTTTTCAGCTCTTCACCGGCTCGTTCGATCTTCGTGCGCACGGTGTTCATCTCCTGACGACTCTTCTCCAGCAGCGCTTTGGCCGAACTATGACCGCTGATCCCACGGGCCAGCGCCACGCCGCCAATCGCCACTTGAATCAAGCCAAAAAAGCCGCCACGGCGAAGGCCTTTGCCCATCATCACCACGCCGCCAGCCAGTGAGCCAATCCGCTCCCAGCCCTGGACGTTTTGCGTGGGCTGGGTCTGGAACGGTGTGGATTCGATGATAGGTCGCAGGGTTTTGCTGTCGCTCATGGTCTATCTCCAACAAGGGGTCATGGATATGCAGCTGACTGCACGCAGACCGAAGATGTTCCCAAAAAATCAGTATTTAGGCCCCGAGCGGGTGTTATTGCCCTTGGCCATACGGTCGTAGAGCACCACGTTGACCGTGGCGGCAAGGTTCATGCAACCGGTGGTCGGGATGTAGATCACGTCCTCACACCAGTCGCGGATGTCCTTGTCCAGGGAGCCGTCTTCCGGGCCGAAGATGTACAGCGCGCGGTCGGGGTGAGTGTATTCGGGGAGGGGGCGGGCGCCGTCCACCAGTTCAACGGCGACCGGGATGCAGCCCAGGGGCAAGATTTTTTTCAGGTCGTCGATACCGATCAGCGGAATATCGTGGTGGACCTTCTTGGTGTCGGTAATAAAGTCCCGGGCCCTTTCGTAACGCTTGCCGGTGTAGAACACCGACGCCACGCCATAACAGCCGGCGGCGCGCATCACCGAACCGACGTTCTCGGGTGACTTGGGGTTGTACAGACCGATGCAGCTGTAGCGTTTGTTGGCCACGGGAGAGGGTGCCTTCGAAAAAAGACAGCAGTATAGCGGCAAGCTTCAAGGTTCAAGAGCACGGTTTGAACTTGCAGCTTGAAGCTTGCGGTTTTTAGCTGTCTTTCTTCATCAACCCCGCCAACGCCGCAAACGGGTTGTGCGTCGCCTTGGCAATGGTCGGGCTGCTGGTTGAGCCTTCGCTGAAATACTGCTGGTCGGTATAACGCGAGTGTTCATTGTCATGGCAGTACAGGCACAGCAACTCCCAGTTGGAGCCGTCCTGGGGGTTGTCATCATGGTTGTGGTTGCGGTGGTGCACGGTCAGTTCGCTCAGGCGCTTGCCGGCGAATTCACGGGCGCAGCGGCCGCACACGTGGGGGTACATCTTCAAGGCTTTGTCGCGGTAGCCCATTTCCCGGTCGCGCTGGGCATCGGCAAGGATACGGTCCAGCTTGGCGGTGTGGGAGGGCGGGTTGGTCGAGCTCATCATGGCTCCTGTCTTTTAGTGGATCACGGATAGCGTTGATTCTAGCCGCTCATGGGGTAATAAGCCCCTGGCTTTTTTCAGCTGAGGTGCAGGCTGCCGGAGAGAATTGTTTGTAGTATCGGCGATATGAACTCATAGGGATTCGCGCTCATGCGTCTGCATTGGCCCCGGAGTTTCTGGAGTTTTATTGGGGTAACTGGCTGTGGCCTAGTGTCGCTCCTGCAGGGCGACGGTAAAGAGTAACTTTTGCCACTATCTGCTGGGCGTATAGCGGCTAAATATACAGTAATGGCTGAGCAGATATCGAATTAAATACACTTGGGTATTTCACTTTGTGTGGCGCAAATTAAATACCAAAAATTATTAGACTAACTTGTTCGAAGTCTTTAATGTGGCGCCTTCTGGCCCACTGCCGTTAGTTTGGTCTATGGTGGCGTCAGGTGTTAAAATGTTCATTCGTTCCGAGACGGGTCTCTCGGAGAATATGACCTGACAAGGTCATGAAGAACACGAGTGACCGGTGAACGTATCAGGACTCCCCTGAAGACTGTTCACCCCGACCTGTAACAGGCTGTTCCCCGTGAAATCGGGTTTCCCATCCCAGCGCCAACCCTACGAGGGTGAGGCTGTGGCGTTTTAAATCAGAGGCACTCGTCCAGAGTGTACTGCTTCTAATGACCGAAGTCGGGCTAGTTGAAGTGTCTGATGTTCGTCGTGCAAATAATAAAAAACAGACGAAGCCCCCAATTCTTATTGCTGAACAGTTCAGGGTTAATCCTGTGTGTTCGTTATAAAGCTATGGGTGCCTGTTAATAAATACCTGATGTTCATCCCACTAACATTCACGCTGTGTGAATGCAGCTTCCTGCTTCAATTAAATAACTGTGCTTGTTCGTCGAGGCTGTTGTGTCTAAAGGTGTTGTTTTGGCGGTTTCCGCCTCCTTCCTGTTTGGCGTGCTGTATTTTTTTACCTCCCTTCTTGAACCATTGAATGGTCAGCAAATATTTGGCTGGCGAATGCTTATTTCGTTGCCCTTCATGACCCTGCTGCTCTGTCTCTCTGGAGACTGGAAGTGGGTCCCGCTGATCTACAAGCGCTTGCGCGATAGGCCGGCCTTGCTGCCTTGCGTCGTGCTGACCAGTGTGTTGGTCGGTGTCCAGTTGTGGATTTTCATGTGGGCGCCGCTCAATGGCCATGGTCTGGATGTTTCGCTGGGTTATTTTCTGTTGCCGCTGACTATGGTCATCACGGGTCGTATCGTTTACGGCGAACGCCTTTCCTACTTGCAAAAGGTTGCCGCCGCGTTAGCCGCGGTGGGTGTGGCCAATGAGTTGTACCGCACGGGTGGGTTCTCCTGGACGACGCTGGTGGTGTGCGTCGGCTATCCGCTGTATTTCGTACTGCGCCGGCGCTGTGGCACCGATAACCTGGGAGGATTATGGCTGGACATGATGCTGATGATTCCTGTGGCGCTATGGTTCGTCCTTGGCGCTGGGTCAATCAGCGAGATCTTGGCGCAGCGCCCAGCGCTCTATTGGCTGGTACCGCTTATGGGATTGGTCAGCGCGGCGGCGGGTTATTCCTACATCATGGCCAGTCGCCTGTTGCCGTTCAGCCTGTTCGGTTTGCTCAGTTATGCTGAACCGGTGCTGTTGGTGGCAGTGTCGTTAATGCTGGGGGACAGCCTCAAACCGGGCCAATGGATGACCTATCTGCCAATCTGGCTGGCGGTAGCGGTATTGGTGTTGGAAGGCTTGAGGCATTTGAATCGATTGCGCCGGTCGATTTGACCCACGACCCGCGCAGTGAATTCAGGGGCTGTTTCAGCCCTTGAGTTTTTCGGCAATCCAGATGGTATGCCGGGTGCCCTTGTTGCCATGGGCAAACACTTGAACTTCCTCTGCCTTGAAGCCGGCCTTGCGCAGTTTCTCGCTGAACTGCTTGTCGGCGCTGGCTGACCATACGGCCAGCACGCCCTTGGGGCGCAGGGCCTTGGCGCAGGCGCTGAGGCCGCCGGTCGAATACAGCCAGCTGTTGGCTTTTTGCGTCAAGCCTTCGGGGCCGTTGTCGACATCCAGCATGATCGCGTCGAAGCCCTGGGGCTCGGCGTGCAGCACCTTGGCCACGTCTTCCATGCGGATCACCGTGCGCGGGTCCAGCAGCGGTCGTCCGGACTTTTCTCCCAGCGGCCCGCGATTCCACTCAACCACGCCCGGCACCAACTCAGCGACCACCACTTCGGCGGTCTTGCCCAAATGCTTGAGCGCCGAGGCCAGGGTAAAGCCCATGCCCAGGCCGCCAATCAACACCCGCGAACCGGGACGACCGGCTACCTTGCGGCAGGGGATCTCCGCCAGGGCATCTTCGGAGCCGTGCATGCGGGTGTTCATCAGTTGTCCGCCGTCACCGCCCTGGATCTTGATGACAAAATCCTCGCCATATTCGAACAGGCACAAGGCACCGCCATTATCGGGAATCGGGGTGGTGTCCAGCAGAACGAAACGTTTCATGGAAATCTCATTGGGAAGGGCATTCTTGTGCGGTTGGGAGTAGCCTTACGGCATTACCGTCAGGCCATGGAGCCATCGATGAAGTGCAGCATTCTAACGGTCATTGTAGGGAGCGCGCTCGCCCTTGGCAGTGCCGCCCATGCTCAGGAGTTGCAAACCGTGCCGAACACCCCCGCGTCCACCACGGGTTCGCCGGGCACTGCAACGCCCACACCTTATCCGCAAGTCACCCCGCCGACCACGCCAAAAGCTGTCGGTACCGGTGTGCCGCCCTTGGTACCGATCATATTGCCTACACCGCCCAAGGATCAGACGCTCCCAGGCTTGCAGCAGAACGACAGCAAACCCAAGACGCCCGGCGGCTAGAGCGGTTGCGGCAACAGTTGCCCGTCGGCTATACGCAGGGCATTCGCGCCTGGCGGTCATGTGTTCAGGCACGACCGCCGGTTGGCGTTCCTTAAATCAGCCCCAGCACCTTGAAAACAAATCCATATTCGAGTGCTACGTCACGTAATCCCTGGTAACGACCGCTCATGCCGCCGTGGCCGGCGCCCAGTTCGGTCTTGAGCAGCAGCAGGTTGTCGTCGGTCTTAGTGGCGCGCAGCTTGGCCACCCATTTGGCGGCTTCCCAGTACTGCACGCGGCTGTCGTTGTACCCGGCGATCACCAGGGTCGCCGGGTACGCCTGGGCGCTGACGTTTTCGTAAGGCGCGTAGGCCTTGATGCGTTCGTACACCTCGGGCTCCTGGGGATTGCCCCATTCGTCGTATTCGGTGACGGTCAGCGGCAGCTCCGGGTCGAGCATGGTGTTAAGCACATCGACAAATGGCACTTCGGCAATCGCCGCCTGGAACAGCTCCGGGCGCTGATTGAGCACCGCGCCGATCAACAGGCCGCCAGCACTGCCGCCGCTGATGGCCAGTTGCTTGGAAGTGGTCAGGCCTTGGGCGATCAGGTGTTCGGCGCAGGCAATAAAGTCGCTGAAGGTGTTCTGCTTGTGTTCCTGCTTGCCGGCGCGGTACCAGGCTTCCCCCAACTCACCGCCGCCGCGTACGTGGGCAATGGCGAAGGCCACGCCTCGGTCCAATAGACTCAGGCGTGCATGGGAGAACCACGGGTCGAGGCTTTCACCGTAGGCGCCATAGCCGTACAGATACAGTGGCGTTGGCTGACCCAACTGGTCGCGTTTGACCACAAGGCTGATAGGCACCTGGGTGCCATCGGCCGACGTTGCCCACAGCCGTTGGCTGACGTAGTCGTCGGCATTGAACGCGCCCAGTACCGGAGTTTCCTTGAGCACCTGCTGCGCGCCTGTGGCCAACTCCAACTGACGAACCTGGGCGGGACGGTTCAACGCCTCATAGCGCAGGCGGATCTTGTCGCTGACAAATTCCAGGCTGTTTTGCACGTACAGGCTGTAGGCCGCGTCTGGCAGTTCCACGCGGTAGGCAGGCAGGCCCTGGGGATGTACTTCGATGATCGGCAGGCCGCCGATGCGCAGGCTCAAGGTCATGGCTTTGGCATTGAGGCTCAAACCGTCGATCATCACCGTGTCGCTGTGGGGGATCAGGTTCTGCCAGTCGTCCTGGGTCGGCACGCTTGCGTTGTCGGCGGCCTGGAACAGGGCGAAGTTGATGCCGTCGCGGTTGCTGCGAATAAACCAGGTCCACTGGTCATCGAGCTTGCCGTGGTCGACGTCGTACTCATGGCCTTCGACCCGTGGCGCCAGGCAGGTAAAAGCCTGCTGTGGCTGGTTGGCGTCCAGAGCCCAGACTTCGCTGGTGGTCTTGCTGCCCAAAGACAGCAGCAGTTGCCGTTCGGAGCTGGATCGGTAGCAGTGCATGAAGAAACGTCCGTCCGGCTCATGGAACACTTCTTCGGCGGCGGTGCCGTCCAGGCGATAGCGATACAGCTTGTGCGGGCGGTGGGTGTCGTCCAGCTCACCGAAAAACAGCGTCAGGCTGTCGTTGGCCCAGGTCATGCTGCCGTCGCAGTCTTCGAACGCAAGTTCGCTGACTTTACCGGTGGCCAATTCCTTCACGTACAGGGTGTAAATCTCTTCGCCGCTGGTATCCAGGCTGTAGGCCAGGCGCTGGTGGTCCGGGCTGATGCTGAAGGCCCCGAGGGAGAAGAAGCCGCCATTGGCCAGCGCGTTCGGGTCGAGCAGCAGTTCTTCAGTGCTTTCATCCACCTGCTGGCTGTCATCGGTAGGGCGCGGGCAGCGGTAGTGGCGAGCGTATTCGTCGCCGGCCGTAGTGCGTGTGTAATACAGGTACGGGCCCCAGGGCGAGGGCAGGGACAGGTCGGTTTCGAGGATACGGCCCTTGATCTCTTCAAACAGGGTTTCGCGCAAGTCGTGCTGATCGGCCAATTGCGCCTGTTGCCAGGCATTCTCGGCTTTCAGGTAGTCGAGCACCTCGACGCTGTCGCGTTCCTGCAACCAGGCGTACGGGTCGGCGCCTGGGGCCTTGCGGGCGATCGGGGCGGCAGTGACGTGGGTCGATGGAGGCATGGATCACTCTCTGTCAGGCGGTTGGCCGACGGCGGTTGCAGCCGCAGCGCTGAAAAGCCGTTATCATACCGGCCTGTTTGCCTACCTTGCCATGGACACCATGACCGAGAACGACTATCTGACCGCTTGGGGCCTCTACGCCTTCGCCGCTTTGGGCTGCCTGCTGGTGTGGTTTCGCATGACCCGCTGGATCTGGCGCTGGTTGCGCGAACCGTTGCGGTTGCTGATGGTAGTGCTGCTGTTAAGCCCGACCATTGTCGACCCGGTCAAGGAACAGTTTGCCCCAGCCGTGGCCATCACCGCCCTGGACCTGGTGCTCAAGGTCGGCAACAACGCCTGGCGAGCGATCTCAGATTTATTCATGTACACGATGATTGCCTTCGCCGTGTACCTGGTGTTTGTGCTGATCCGCTGGCCCATCGAGCGTGCCGCCAAGGCCCGTCGTGAACAGAAGGCTGCTGTGGCGGCCCAGGTGGCGGCCGAACCCGAGGACGATGAGCCTTTCGGTGGCGATCGTTATGGTCGTCCGGCTGCCCCGGTCAGCGGTATGCGGGTCGAACCGCGTCTTTAACGTCGTCTGCCCTGCATCGAGAATCCTGGCATGTGTGAATTATTGGGCATGAGTGCCAACGTACCGACCGATATTGTCTTCAGCTTCACCGGGCTGATGCAGCGGGGCGGGCGTACCGGGCCCCACCGCGACGGTTGGGGTATCGCCTTCTACGAAGGCCGTGGCCTGCGTTTGTTCCAGGACCCCGCCGCCAGCAGCGAGTCGGAAGTGGCCTTGCTGGTGCAGCGTTACCCCATCAAGAGTGAAGTGGTGATTGGCCATATCCGTCAGGCCAATATCGGCAAGGTGTGCTTGTCCAATACCCATCCGTTTGTCCGTGAGCTATGGGGCCGCAACTGGTGCTTCGCCCATAACGGGCAACTGGCGAACTTCAATCCCCGCGCCACTTTCTACCGTCCGGTCGGCGATACCGACAGCGAAGCGGCGTTTTGCGATTTGCTCAACCGTGTACGTGAGGCCTTTCCTGAGCCGGTGGACATCGAACAGGTGCTGCCGGACTTGATCGCGGCGTGCAGCGAATACCGCAGCAAAGGCGTGTTCAACTGCCTGCTCAGTGACGGTGACTGGCTGTTTTGCTATTGCTCGACCAAACTGGCGCAGATCACCCGTCGCGCGCCCTTTGGTCCTGCGCGGTTGAAAGATGTCGATGTGATCGTCGATTTTCAGGCCGAAACTACCCCTAATGACGTGGTGACGGTGATTGCCACCGAACCCTTGACCGAAAACGAGACCTGGACCCGCTATGAACCGGGCCAGTGGAGCCTGTGGCGGCGCGGCGAATGCGTCAGCCAAGGTAAAACCGAGTAAGGACGTCGATTATGTTGCTCAGTTATCTGCGATTGGTGCTGTTCGCCATTGGCCTGTTGGTCGGTGTGCAAGTGCCTGGGTTTGTCAGCGACTACGCCAAGCGGGTGGAAGCCCATTTGATCGAGGCCCAGACTGGCTTGCGCGGTTTTGAAAGCACCGCGCAACAGTTCTTCAAGGGCGACTTGCAGGCCCTGGTGGCCCATTACCGCGCCAGCGATGACCCGGTGTTTCGCAGCGATGCCAACAGCCTCGGCACCTTGCTCGACCGCCAGTTGGCGTTGGACAAGCAGTTCCAGGCGATGCAAGGGCCCTGGTACATCCGCGTCCTGCAAGTGGCGGTGGCCGCCGACCCGGATATTCGTCGTGAAACCTGGGATGGCTACAGCTACCAGATCCTCCTGACCCCCGAAGCCATGGGCTGGGGCCTGGGCGGGGCGATGCTGCTGTCGTTTGGCCTGGAATGCCTGTTTCGCCTGATCGACTGGGTGGTGCTCGGCGGCAAGCGCCTGCGCCAGAGTCGGCCGATTGAAGAGCGAAATTTGAAGGGATTGTAAGACGGACGTCGCTTGATCTCTGATCACTCCCACGCTCTGCGTGGGAACGATCAAAGGTTATGCGCCGGTCGAAGGCTTGCTGAGTACCATCAATTCTTCTCCAACCTTCTGCGCATACCGCCCCGCCACGGTCTGGCACAGCGCAACCATCTCATCCACCAGCTCCACGCCGACCCGCCATGACACCACCACCTGCAAGTTCGGCGGGCGTTGCGCCATCGGTAGCATGACCAATTCCCCGCGCGCCAGTTCTTCGCTGACCAGTACCGGTGGCAAGGCGCCAATACCGAAGCCGTCCCGCAGCAAGCGGGTGATGGCCGACACCGAGTTCACGCAGTTCATCCGCGGCGCGGCCACGCCGTTGGCCTGCATCAGGCTGAGCACGTCCTGGTGGGGATGGGAGTTTTTCGAATAGGTGATGATCCGTTCCTGGGCCAGCTCGGCGAGGGACGCGTACTCGCGGTTGTAGATTGAGTGACTGGCGACGATCCAGCCCATGGGATGGCTGGCCAGCTCCAGGCTGCGCAGGGTTTCCTGGCGCAGCAGGTCGGTTTGCAGGATCAGGTCGAGAAAGCCTTTTTGCAGCTGATCGCAGAGGTTCAGCGCGGTATCGGCCACCAGCTCGATTTCTACCAGCGGAAAGTGCTCCATCAACTCCGTCATCAGCGGGCTTAGCCAGGTGTGGATCACCGTGTCCATCACCCCGATGCGGATACGTCCGACCTTGCTGCTGGTGGTTTCCAAAGACTGCTTGAGGCCTTGCATGGTGACCATCATTTGCTCGGCATAATCGAGCACCTTCAAGCCTTCAGGGGTTAGGCTCACGCCTCGTGAATCGCGCAGGAACAGCTTCACCCCCAGTTCGCTTTCCAGGACGGCAATGCGGCTGGAAATGGAGGCCTGGGTGGTGAAGAGTTTCTCGGCGGTGAGGCGAAAACTCTTGAGCCGGGCCACCCAGACGAAGGTTTCGAGGAACTTCAAATTCATGGGATCAACTTTTTCTTATGCATGAAGCGGTTTTTATTAGTTGGACGCAGCACAGGGCAAGCGCCAAAAATCGAGCCGTCTCACGATAAGCGTCGTAGGGGCTCAGGACAACAGCGTTGCGAGATCTTGGTAAAAGATCCCACACTACAAAATAATAAAGCCTACAGGAGTCCTCACCGTGAGCCGCCTGCTATTGAACTGCGACATCGGCGAAAGCTTTGGCAACTGGACCTTGGGTCTGGATGCCGAGGTCATGCCGTTCATCGATTGCGCCAACGTTGCCTGCGGCTTTCACGCCGGGGACCCGAGCATCATGCGCAAGACCGTCAGCCTGGCGCTTGAGCATGGCGTGCAAATCGGCGCGCACCCGGCGTACCAGGACCTGGCAGGTTTCGGTCGTCGCTCCATGGCCTACACCCCCCAGGAAATTCAGGACCTGCTGCATTACCAGATCGGCGCCCTCGACGGTATTTGCCGGGCTCAGGGTGGTCGGGTCAGCTACGTCAAACCCCATGGCGCGATGTACAACGACATGATGGCCAAACCGGCCCAACTGCGTGCGGTGATCCAGGCCGTGGCGGCGTACGACGCGAGCTTGCCGCTGATGCTGATGGCCACCCGTGACAACAGCGCGGCCCAGGCCTTGGGCGATGAGTATGGTGTGACCCTTTGGTTTGAAGCCTTCGCCGACCGCGCTTACGACAACGCCGGGCACCTGGTCTCGCGCCAACTGCCGGGGGCGGTGCATCACGACCCTGAAAAAATTATCGAGCAGGCGTTGATCATCGCCCGTGGCCAAGCGCTTGTGGCCAGCGACGGCAGCGCCTTGCACCTGGATGCCAACACCCTGTGTGTGCACGGTGATAACGCCAGTTCGGTGGCGGCGGTCCAGCGCATTCGCGAGGCGTTGAAACCGCGATGAAATTGCGCATTGAAGTGGTTGCCATCGACTGTCTGATGGTGCGCCTGTTTGACTCGATTGCCGAAGACAACATGCCCTGGATGCTCGCCGCCACGCGCCGCTTGCGGGAAGTTTTTGGAGCGGCTTTGGTGGATCTGGTACCGTCCTACACGACGTTGATGGTGCATTACGACCTGACCGAATTGACCCCGGCCCAGGCGCGCGAGCTGATCTCCCACGCATTGACCGACTTGCAGCCTGAACCCAAGGGCAGCGGGCAGTGCCATGTGTTGCCGGTCTGGTACGACCTGAGTGTCGGCCCGGAACTGACGTTGCTGGCCCAGCGCAGCGGTCTGGCGGTGGAAGAGGTGATTCGTCGTCACAGCCAGCATGAGTACCAGGTGTTCGCCCTGGGCTTTGCCCCTGGGTTTGCCTTTATGGGATTAGTGGACGAAATACTCGCGGCGCCACGGCTGAACACTCCACGCAAACGGGTGGCGGCCGGCAGTGTCGGTATCGCCGAGCGACAAACCGCCGCCTACCCGGTGGTTTCACCGGGTGGCTGGAACCTGATCGGCCGCACTCCGGCCAAACTGTTCGACCGCGAGCGCGACGGTTACAGCCTGATGCAGCCGGGGGATACCGTCCGTTTCGAGGCCGTCAGCCATGCCGAGTTCATCAACCAGGGTGGCGATGACACGCCGTTGGAGGCGCAGGTATGAGCCGCTTGTTGATTGAGGCTGGCACTCCGCTGTGCCTGTTGCAGGACGCCGGGCGCTTTGGTGTCAGGCATTTGGGCGTGACCCAGGGCGGCGCGTTGGATTGGGTATCGATGTCGTGGGCCAACTGGCTGCTGGGCAACTCATTGGATGCGCCGGTGGTGGAAGTGACGTTGGGCGGGTTTACCGTGCTGGCAGAGGATTACTGCCTGTTGGCGTTGGCCGGTGCGGACCTGGGGGCTTATGTAGATGAGCGCCTGGTGAGCCCTGGACGCAGCTTTATTCTGCAGAAGGGTCAGCGATTACGTTTTACCCAGCCCTTTAGTGGTGCGCGAGCTTACCTGGCGGCGCCGGGCGGATTTGATGCGCCGAAGGTGCTGGGCAGTTGTGCCAGTGTGGTTCGCGAAGAGCTGGGCGGGTTGGATGGCTTTGGTCGAGCCTTGGCCGAAGGTGCGTACCTGGCCTATTTCGGGACGGGAGGCACTGTGCGGTCGTTGTCCTGCGACCAGCAGCCGAACCTTCAATCCAGGGCGCCGCTGGACGTGATCATCGGTGCACAGATCGGTCAGTTCAGCGGCCAGAGCCTGTTCGACGCATTTAACACCGACTGGACCCTCGATAGCCGTGCCGACCGCATGGGTATGCGTTTACTCGGCACGCCGTTGCAGTATCAAGGCCCGTCGTTGATCTCAGAGGGCATCCCGCTGGGGGCGATCCAGGTACCGCCAGACGGCCAGCCGATCGTGTTGCTCAATGACCGGCAGACCATTGGTGGCTATCCGCGATTGGGGGCGTTGACGCCGTTGGCGCTGGCACGCCTGGCGCAGTGTTTACCGGGTGAGAAGGTGAGGCTGGCGCCGGTGGTGCAGGAGACGGCGCATCGGCAGCAGGTCGAGTATTTGCAGCGGCTTGCTCGGAATTGATCATTCCCACGCTTTGCGTGGGAACGATCATTTAGACAAAAACCGCATCCCCTCTTCCAACCCGCGCAAGGTCAGCGGATACATCTGGTCCTCGATCAAATCCCGAACGATATTGGTCGAGGCCGTATAACCCCAAGTGTCTTTGGGGTACGGATTAATCCAGATCAGCTTCTTGTACTTCGCCATGAAGCGCTGCATCCACACATACCCCGGCTCCTCGTTCCAGTGCTCGACGCTGCCGCCGGCCTGGGTAACTTCATAGGGCGCCATGGACGCATCGCCGATGAAGATCACTTTGTAGTCGGCGCCATACTTGTTCAGCAAATCCTGGGTCGAGGTGCGTTCCGAACCCCGGCGCATGTTGTTCTTCCACACCGATTCATAAATGAAGTTGTGGAAGTAGAAATACTCCAGGTGCTTGAACTCGGTCTTGCAGGCCGAGAACAGCTCTTCGCAGATCTTCACGTGGGCGTCCATCGAGCCGCCGATATCGAACAGCAATAGCAGCTTGATGGTGTTGCGCCGTTCCGGGCGCATCTGGATATTCAGCAACCCGGCATCGCGGGCGGTGTGGTCGATGGTGCCGTCGATATCCAACTCTTCCGCAGCGCCTTGGCGGGCAAACTTGCGCAGGCGACGCAGGGCGATCTTGATGTTGCGGGTGCCCAGTTCCACTGAGTCATCGAGGTTCTTGTACTCGCGCTGATCCCAGACCTTGACCGCCTTGCCCTGGCGCTTGCCGGCATCGCCGACGCGAATGCCTTCGGGGTTGAAACCGCCGGAGCCGAACGGGCTGGTGCCGCCGGTGCCGATCCACTTGTTGCCGCCGGCATGGCGTTCCTTTTGTTCTTCCAGGCGTTTCTTGAACTCTTCGATCAGCTTGTCCAGGCCTCCCAGGGACTGGATCTGCGCCCGTTCTTCATCGCTCAGAGAGCGTTCGAACTCCTTGCGCAACCAGTCCTCGGGAATCAGCGCCTGCAGGTGGTCGTCGAGTTTCTCCAGGCCATTGAAGTAGGCACCGAAAGCCCGGTCGAATTTGTCGAAATGCCGTTCGTCCTTCACCAGGATCGCCCGGGACAAGTAGTAAAACTCGTCCATGTCGGCGAAGGTCACCCGCTGTTTCAGGGCGTTGATCAGGTCCAGCAGCTCGCGCACCGACACTGGTACCTTGGCTGCACGCATTTCATTGAACAGGTTGAGCAACATGGCGATCGCCTCGGATGATCAGCGATTGCCGCGACGGCTCATGAACGCCAGGCGCTCAAGCAGTTGCACGTCTTGCTCGTTCTTCACCAGGGCGCCGGCCAGGGGCGGGATGGCCTTGGTCGGATCGCGCTCGCGCAGTACCGCTTCGCCGATGTTGTCGGCCATCAACAGTTTCAGCCAGTCCACCAGTTCGGAGGTGGAGGGCTTTTTCTTCAGGCCTGGCACCTTGCGTACGTCGAAGAACACGTCCAACGCTTCGCTGACCAGGTCTTTTTTGATGTTGGGGTAGTGCACGTCGACGATTTTTTGCAGGGTGATGCGGTCCGGGAAGGCGATGTAGTGGAAGAAGCAGCGACGCAGGAAGGCGTCCGGCAGCTCTTTCTCGTTGTTGGAGGTAATGATGATGATCGGGCGTTTCTTGGCCTTGATGGTCTCGTCGATCTCGTAGACGTAGAACTCCATCTTGTCGAGTTCTTGCAGTAGGTCGTTGGGGAACTCGATGTCGGCCTTGTCGATTTCATCGATCAGCAGAATCACCCGCTCCTCGGATTCGAACGCTTCCCAGAGCTTGCCCTTTTTCAGGTAGTTGCGTACGTCGTGAACCTTGTCCACACCCAGTTGCGAGTCCCGCAGACGGCTGACCGCATCGTACTCGTACAGGCCCTGGTGGGCCTTGGTGGTGGACTTGATGTGCCAGGTGATCAGCCGGGCTCCGAAGGATTCGGCCAATTGCTCGGCGAGCATGGTCTTGCCGGTGCCGGGTTCGCCCTTGACCAGCAAGGGACGTTCCAGCGTGATGGCGGCGTTGACGGCCAGTTTCAGGTCATCGGTGGCAACGTAGGCCTGGGTGCCTTCGAACTTCATCTATCAATCCTCGAACGTGACGCCGAGCGGCTCCGGGCCGGCCAGCCAAGTATTCAGCATGGCTGCGACTATACCGCGCAGCCCCGGCGACTGTGAACGCAGACGGGCTATTCAGTCTCTGAATGGAGCGTCACATCCTGACTTAGTCCGCGCTGGGTTTGGGCTGTTCATAGCGAGCGTTAAATGCCTGGATAAAGCCGTTGCGTAAAATCTGCCAAAACGCCTGGAACGCGCTGATATCTTGCTGGTGGACGCTGCCATTTAGCTCAACGCGAGTGGCGAACTGGTTCTTGCCTTGGTTTTTCAGCACCGTCTCACTGACGCCGACCAGCGCTTCCCAGATAGAGCGGAAGATGCCCTTGTCTTTGTTTTCCACGTCCTGTTGCCAGTTGAATATTTCGACATCGCGCAGCAATGGCTTTATATAGCCGCTCAACTGGCCTTTTTTGGCCTGGGCTTCGATCACCACGTCGCCGGTGCCTGAGCTGAAGTCGAATCTGCCATAGGCCGAGGCGAAATCATTCATGCGTTTGAGTTGGATGTCTCGGGCACGAAGGCGCAATTCGAAGTCTTCGAAATTGCTTAGCGGGTCGAAGGTGGCCGTGGCTTCGAGCGGCGCATGCCCCAGCAGCAGGGCCTTGCCGTCGAAGCGGGCGTCGCGTTGGCCTTTGACGTCCACCACGTTGGTCAGATTGTAGAAACTGGCGTTGACTTGGGTGGCGTCCATTTTGACCGGCGGCTTGGAATTGAAATTATGGAAGGAAATTTGCCCATCGTTGATGCGCACCTCGTTGAGGGTGATGGGCAACAGTTTTCCCAGTTGCGCCCGCCAGTCAGTGCCTTGACCTGTCTGGGAAGCCTGTTTGTTGGCGCCGCCGTCGACAAAGTTGAGTTCCGGCTTGATGAACTGCACCTCAGCCACCACCGCGTGGTCGTACCACAGCGAATGCCAGCTCACCGACAGGTCGATTACCGGCGCCTTGACGAACGGTACCGGTACCTTGCCGTCGACCTTGACGATCTGCAGGCCGTTGATGCGGTAGGCGCCACGCCACAAGGCCAGGTCGACATCGGTCACCTGTCCACGGTAATCGCCCATGTTGGCGATTTTTTCATTCAGGTAATTGCGTACCAGATAGGGCAGGACGATATCCAGCGCCACCAGTAGCAGCACAAGCCCGGCCACGGTCCAGATTGGCCAACTGTATCGACGTTTCATAGAGGGTTCTCCAGCGGTATAGGTGGTTGACTGCGCCTGGCTCTGGACGTTCGTCTTGACTGGACGCCTTGAGGCACGAGGCATACCCTTGGGGCCTTCCTAAAAGCTGCTTTAAGGACCCCGTTATGAGCCGCATTTTTGCAGACAACGCGCACTCCATCGGTAACACGCCCCTGGTTCAGATCAACCGCCTCGCGCCTCGGGGCGTGACGATTCTGGCCAAGATCGAGGGGCGTAACCCTGGGTACTCGGTGAAATGCCGGATCGGCGCCAACATGATCTGGGACGCCGAAAGCAGCGGCAAACTCAAGCCTGGCATGACCATCGTCGAGCCTACGTCGGGCAATACCGGGATCGGCCTGGCGTTTGTCGCCGCTGCCCGTGGCTACAAGTTGCTGCTGACCATGCCGGCCTCCATGAGCATCGAGCGGCGCAAGGTACTCAAGGCCCTCGGCGCCGAACTGGTGCTGACCGAGCCGGCCAAAGGCATGAAAGGTGCCATCGAAAAGGCTGGCGAGATCCTCGCCAGCGACATGACCAAATACTTTATGCCGGCCCAGTTTGAAAACCCGGCCAACCCGGCAATCCACGAGAAAACCACTGGCCCGGAAATCTGGAACGACACCGATGGCGCTGTTGATGTGTTGGTGGCGGGTGTAGGTACCGGCGGCACAATCACCGGGATTTCCCGCTACATCAAGCTGACCCAGGGCAAACCGATCCTTTCGGTGGCTGTGGAGCCGATCAGTTCGCCGGTGATTACCCAGGCGTTGGCTGGCGAAGAAATCAAACCCAGCCCCCACAAGATCCAGGGGATTGGTGCCGGTTTCGTGCCGAAGAATCTTGATCTGTCGATGGTGGACCGGGTTGAGTTGGTCAGTGACGACGAGTCCAAGGTTATGGCCCGCCGCTTGATGCAGGAGGAGGGGATTCTTTGCGGTATCTCCTGCGGCGCGGCGATGGCGGTGGCGGTGCGTCTGGCAGAGAAGCCGGAGATGCAGGGCAAGACTATCGTGGTGATACTGCCGGACTCCGGTGAGCGTTACCTGTCGAGCATGTTGTTCAGTGATTTGTTTACCGACCAGGAAAACCAGGCTTGAGATGCTAATGAGCAGGGTTGTGCCCGTTGTTTCAGGGTTGACCCGTGTCAGCCCTGTTTTGATGTGCCTTATGCATAATTGACCGCTTTCGCGCGGCCCTTAATACCGATTGTTGGATTGCGCGGGTTTTTCCGAAGGCCTGGAGTGTTTATCATGGCCGTCTGCTATGTCTGGTTTCCCGTCAATGGGAGTCTGTGGACCAGACGCCTATTTCCAGGAGTTGCTGCATGACCTTTTTTTTGGTTGCCAAGCTGTCGGTGTTGCTGCTGTTTATTGGCAGCACGCTTTATGTGCATTTGCGCGGGAAGGCACGTTTGCCGGTGTTGCGTCAGTTCGTCAACCACTCGGCGCTGTTCGCCCCGTATAACGCCTTGATGTACATCTTTTCCGGCGTGCCGTCCAAGCCGTACCTGGATCGCAGCAAGTTCCCGGAACTGGACGTGCTCAAGGACAACTGGGAAGTGATCCGCGACGAGGCCATGCACCTGTTTGACGAGGGCTACATCCGCGCCGCCGACAAGAACAACGACGCTGGGTTTGGCTCGTTCTTCAAGAAAGGCTGGAAGCGTTTCTACCTCAAGTGGTACGACAAGCCGCTGCCATCGGCCGAGTTGCTTTGCCCGAAAACCGTGGCTCTGGTCAGCAGTATCCCCAACGTCAAGGGCGCCATGTTTGCCCTGTTGCCTGGCGGTAGCCACCTCAACCCGCACCGGGACCCGTTTGCTGGTTCCCTGCGTTATCACCTGGGCTTGTCGACGCCCAACTCTGACGATTGCCGCATCTTTGTTGATGGCCAGATCTACGCCTGGCGAGACGGCGAAGACGTGATGTTCGACGAGACCTACGTGCACTGGGTGAAGAACGAAACCGAGAAAACCCGGGTGATTCTGTTCTGCGACATCGAGCGGCCATTGAGCAGCCGACTGATGACGCGCATCAACCGCTGGGTCAGCGCCCAACTGGGTCGCGCCACTGCTCCGCAGAATCTTGACGATGAGCGCGTTGGAGGGATCAATCGGGCCTATGCCTGGAGCAAGCGTTTCAGCGACAGCTTCAGTGGTGTAATCAAACAGTGGAAGCGTCGCCATCCAAAGGCCTACCGTGTCATGCGGCCGGTGCTGGCGGTGGTGGTGTTGACGGCGTTGGGGTATTGGTTGTTTGGTTGAGTGTTTTTCAGGCATAAAAAACCGCTCGGATGAGCGGTTTTTTTATGCTTTTTATTTGTCAGGGCTGCCAGCCAATAGGCTTGGTTCTTCAATGCTTCCTGTCATGGTCGCATTGAGGAAGCGAGGCCTGTCACCCATTGTCCTTACTGGTCTTTTGGCGAAGTCGTTGCAAGGCATGTCGCCGGATGGTTATAGTCGGCACTCGGTGTTTCACAGCACCCTCCACCTCTTCAAAAAAGATCAGCCCATGCCAGCTTCCCAGCGCATAGCGGTAATCGATTCAGCGGTCAACGCTGTGGTCGTGCCGTGCGGGAATCAGCAGCCTGCGCAGATCGGCCAGTATCCCCCACCTGTCAGTAGCACGCCGGTGTACGCAGTCGTATCACCGCCTGGCGTTGGCATTTCGGGCTGATCAGCTACCTGCTGCTCTCCCGCGCCCGCCTGAAAAAAACTACTGAATTTCAGCCTTTGCTGAGTTGGCTTTTTGCCTGATCACAGGTGGTACCCATGTCTGTTCTTTCGAAACAATCCGTGGCCGCGGCGGCCTCGACGAGCCTGTTTGTCCTGCTGTGGAGCAGTGGGGCGATTTTCTCCAAGCTGGGCCTGGCCCATGCTTCAGCCTTTGCCTTTCTACTGATTCGTTTTGCCATTGCCCTGCTGGGGCTGGTGATCCTGGTGTCGATCCTCAAGCTCAAGCTGCCACAGTCGGGCAAGGCGATGCGTTATGCGGTTGCCACCGGCCTGGTGTTGTTGGGGGCCTATCAGATTTTCTATCTGTTGGCCCTGGATCTGAAAGTCACCCCTGGCGTCATGGCGACCATCATGGGCGTGCAGCCGATCCTGACCGTGGTGCTGGTGGAGCGCCAGCGCTCCTGGAGCCGGATGTTCGGCCTGGCGCTGGGGTTGGCGGGGTTGATCATGGTGGTCTACCAGGGCATCGGTTTGTCCGGCATGTCCCTGGCAGGGATGCTCTTTGGCCTGTTGGCCCTGGCGAGCATGACCCTGGGTTCCATCATGCAGAAACGCATCACCGATAACCCATTGGGTACGCTGCCGGTGCAGTACTTGGCAGGTTTGTTGTTGTGCTCGGTGTTTGTGCCGTTCCAGCCCTTTCACTTCGAACACAACGTGGGGTTTTATGGGCCGGTGTTGTGGATGGGGTTGGTAGTCTCGCTGCTGGCGACGCTGCTGCTTTACCGGCTGATCGCCAGGGGCAATCTGGTGAATGTCACCAGCCTGTTCTACCTGGTGCCGGCGGTGACGGCGGTGATGGATTACCTGATCTTTGGCAACCGGCTGGCGATGTTGAGTCTGCTGGGGATGGGGCTGATCATCGTTGGGTTGGTGTTCGTGTTTCGTAAAAGCTGATCGGTAGCTGAAGGGGCGACTGATCTCGCCCCTACAGCTTCTTGGCCAACTTCCCCGGCCTGAGCACCAGCCACAACGCCCCCGCAATCAACACCCCGCCATACAGATGGGCCATGGACAACGGTTCATCCAGCAACAGCGCGCCCCACAACACCCCGAATGGCGGAATCATGAACGTAACAGTCATGGACTTCACCGGCCCGATGGAGGTCAGCAAACGGAAGTACAGAATGTAGGCAAAGGCCGTACACACCAGCCCCAATCCCAGCAAGGACAGCCATACGTTCCAGCCCCCCCAACTGGCTGGCGGCTGGCTGATAGCGCTGTAGGCAAACCATGGCAGCAGAAACAGCGTCGCGCCGAGCATGCTACCCAGGGCGGAAAGTCGACTGTCCAGGCCTCCCTGTTGATCCAGCCAGCGCCGGGCGAGAAACCCTGCGAACCCATAGCAGGTGGTCGCCAGTAGGCAGGCGAGGGCGCCCATCAGCAGTTCCATGTCGAATGCCATCGGTCCTGCGCGGGTCAGGATGCCGACGCCAAACAGACCCAGGCACACCCCGGCAATCTTCGACGGTGTCAGCCGCTCGCTGAAAAACAGCCCGCCAATCAACACGCCCATCAATGGCGTGGTTGCATTGAAGATTGCCGAGTAACCCGCCGGCAATACCTGGGCGGCCACTGAGTACATGGTCGCGGGAATCCCCGAGTTGATCACTCCCAGCAACAGTACGGTCTTGAACTTGCCTTGAAAATCCCAGCGCACCCGCATCATGGCGAGGATCACCAGCAGGCCGGTGGCGGCAATCGAGACCCGAAAGAATGCCGTAGGAATCGTGCCGATTTCCGGGGCGATAATCCGCATGAACAGAAAGCTTGCGCCCCAGATGGCGGCCAGCACCAGCAGGTGCAGGGTGTCGACAGGTCTCACGGACAACTCCTTTTTAACAAGGCCGAGAGTGTTGCCTACCGACCTACCTGACACAATCGCTAATAACTATTTAATGTACGAAATGAACAAAGGTGTACAGGGCGAGCTGCAAGATTGCGCTTCTCCTGCTCCCCTACACTGGCTAAGCTCAGGTCTTCCGAATGCCCGCAGAGGTCTCCGATATGCCGCAGCAAACGCCAGCCATCGACACCGCGCTCTCCATCGCAACAGTGATCCTCGATGGCTTCGACGACTACCGCGAGCATTTTCGCCAGATCACCGACGGCGCCCGGCAGCGCTTTGAAAAAGCCCAGTGGCAACAAGCGCAAGTGGCGTCGGCGGCGCGTATCAACCTCTATGAAGAGAAGGTCGGCGAAGTGACCGCACGGCTGCAGGCAACCTTCGATGATGAGCCGCTGTTCGACGTCAAATCCTGGCCCTTGGTGAAAAGCGCCTACATCAGCCTGATCGACCTGCGCTTTGACGATGAACTGTCGGAGACCTGGTACAACTCGATCTTTTGCGGGCTGTTCAGCCACGACCTGATCAGCGACGGCTGCATGTTCATCCACACCACCCGGCCAAGCCTGCGCCGGGCCCGTGCGGCGCAAACCCGCATCTACAAGCCTCAAGGTAAACTTTCGGGCATGCTGGAGCAGATCTTCGCCGACTACAGCTTTAGTGAGCCCTACGCGGACTTGCCCGCCGACCTGCGCCGACTCGAAGGACAGTTGCGCGAAAACCTGCCGGATTGGGTGTGCAAGGACCCGGACCTTAACGTTGAACTGTTTTCCTCGGTGCTCTACCGCAACAAAGGCGCTTACCTGGTAGGGCGTATCTATACCCGCGACGAGCAATGGCCGCTGGTGATTCCGCTGCTGCACCGAGAGGGGCGCGGTATCCAGATCGATGCGCTGATCACCGACGAAGCCGATGTGTCGATCATCTTCTCGTTCACCCGTTCCTATTTCATGGTGGATGTGCCGGTGCCAGCGGAGTTTATCGGCTTCCTCAAGCGCATCCTTCCGGGCAAGCATATCGCCGAGTTGTACACCTCCATCGGCTTCTACAAACACGGCAAGTCCGAGTTTTACCGGGCACTGATCAACCACCTGGCCACCACCGACGACCAATTCATCATGGCGCCCGGCGTGCGCGGCATGGTCATGAGCGTGTTTACCCTGCCGGGCTTTAACACTGTGTTCAAGATCATCAAGGACCGCTTTTCACCGTCAAAAAACGTCAACCGCGCCACGGTGATCGAGAAGTACCGGTTGGTGAAGAGTGTCGATCGGGTCGGGCGCATGGCCGATACCCAGGAGTTCGCCGACTTCCGCTTCCCCCTGAGCAAGTTCGAACCCGAGTGCCTGGCCGAACTGCTGGAAGTGGCGGCGGGCACCGTCGAGCTTGAAGGCGACACAGTGTTGATCCGCCATTGCTGGACGGAGCGGCGCATGACGCCGCTCAACCTCTACCTGGAAAACGCCAACGACGCCCAGGTGCGCGAAGCCCTGGAAGACTATGGCCTGGCGATCAAGCAACTGGCGGCGGCGAATATCTTTCCTGGCGACATGTTGCTGAAAAACTTTGGCGTGACCCGTCACGGTCGCGTGGTGTTTTATGACTACGACGAAATCTGCTTTCTGACCGAAGCCAACTTCCGCCATATCCCGGCACCGCGTACTCCGGAAGATGAAATGGCCTCGGAGCCGTGGTATTCTATCGGGCCGCTGGACGTGTTTCCCGAGGAGTTTCCACCGTTTCTGTTTGCCGATGCCGGCCAACGCCGGCTGTTCGACGAATTGCACGGCGAGTTATACAACGCCGATTACTGGAAAGGCCTGCAGGAAGCGATTCGAGCCGGGAAGGTGATTGATGTGTTTCCGTATCGGCGCAAGGGGTTGGATAACGAGTAGGGTGGCAGGCGAGCTGCTGCCCTGGGTTGCTTGGTTATGTGGGCTCCCACTGGCGACTCAAAGGCTCGTTGTCGGCGGTGCCGTTGTTCAAGGCTTGCAAATGCGCCTCATAGCCGGCCCTGACGGACGCCGGTACGCCAACCACTGGTGTCTGCACGGGAAGCTTGCTGGCCCCTTCGGTGACTACCTTGTCGATAAAGTTCTGGTGACCAAGGTGGCGGGTGCCTATCACCTCATCAATGAAGCGGCTGGCCTGGGTGTTGTTGATGTTGGGGTATCGATCGGCGATACCGGCTCGCAGCATGGTGCGATCGTCGGCGGTGAAGTTGTTTTCGCCATTAGCGACATAAGCAGGCATCAGTCCTGACAGGGCGGCGGTGGAGGCCTTCACCGTGCCGAGCTGAGGAGAAACAACCACCGACGGCACCTGGTTCAACGTCTGGTTTTCCACTTCTCCCGCGACGCCGCGGGCCCCTTTTTTATCGATGGCTTGCTGCTGGAAATAGTCGCGAGCCGCCAGGTAGTCCGATACTTGATTGTGTAAGACCTGCATCGTTGGGGCAGTGGCCGTGTTTACCGGCCAGGTTTGCAGATGAGCCTGAATGTCTTGCGAGCTTGCACCCTGAAGTATCAGCCGTGACAGCTCTTTGCCGGGTTGGCCTGGAAGCTTTTCCAGTTGCTGGAAAATTCGCTCGGCCGCATGGTCCAGATAGCTGTGCTGAACATTTTCGGCCAACTGCGCTACCGCTGCGCCGACTATGATCAGGCCGTTGCTGCTGTTGCTGCCTCGGCTTTGCAGACCCACCACCGTCTTGAAGGGCTGGTCGCTGTAGACCTGATCGTAGTCGTAAACAGGCTCCAGCTTCCCAAGCAGCTCGCCCAGGATGGCGCCGGCGCTTCCCGATTTTTGGATATCCTGCCCCAGGGCATACACGTAGTAGTCGGCGTTCAGGGTTTTACGGGGTTCTTGAGGCTTGTCGCCGGGTATGCTGTAGCTCAGCCGCAACGGCGGGCCTTTTGTGTCAGCGTTTGGGCGGATGTCCAGTGCATCGACTGAAATCAGGTTGTTTTTTGCTACCACGGGGGCAAATTTCAGTTGATGTCCGTCCAGCAGCACCGGCTTGGTGTTGCGGATCAGCCAATCGACTTTCGCCCCCAACTCTGCGGCGCGCTCGACCGCGTCGATACCGGCGTTGGGGCCGTGCACCACTACCGTCTTGCCGGCGAACTTTTCAGGATTCCTATCGGTGGCCCGCATGAACTCGTCCAGGTCCAATACATTGCTGCGCAAGGCCTCCTGCTGATGCAGGCGTATATTGCCCAGGCGTTTTTCCGCCAGGGTCTGTGGGCCGTCGTTGTTCCATAGGCTGGTGTGTGGGCCGGCGCCCATACCCAGCACTACTTGGCGGCTGTCCAGGGCCTGGCCGTTATCCAAGCGGATTTGATAGGTGCCGTTTTTCAGTTGGCTGATGGATATGACCTGCGCGGGCAGGTGTTCTGCCCCCAGCTCTTTTGCTCGCTCCAGTTGGTGCTGGTTACCGGCTGCAAACTCGCCCCGATCAGCGTAGCCGGGGTCGTAGGTGGGTGCCTGCTGACCCCATTGGCTGATGATTTCATGTTGGTGATTGATGTAACCCTGGCCACGAACATTCGCCGACCATGGTTCTTCCTGGCCGATAATGCTGACCTTACCCCGCAAGGGCGATGTCTGGCCGTCTGCGGCAAATCGGCTATTCAGTTCATTGGCCAGATAAGCCACGCTGCTGCCAACGCCGACAAAGGTCAGGTCACGCAATCGATGAGGATCAAGGGGCTTGTCGACGTTGACAATAGCTTGGCTTGTTGTCGTGGTTGGCGTGAGGTGTGCAGCGCCTGCCCCTGAGGGCTGTGGGTCATGCAGTGTCTTTCCGAGTAGCATCAGGACAATCCTTTTAAAAGACCTCATCCACAGGAATAAAAAACTCTTCCCCGGTGTTGCCTATCGCAAGTGCTGCGAATATCAACGCCTCATTAGAGCGGTTCTCTCAATGGGAGCCGTAAGGATTGTTCTGAGTAAGTCCTGCTATATGTTCCCAACTTGAGTAGGAAGGCTCCTCAAAGGCGAAACGGACACCGGTGACAGACTCGTCTTTGCACGCCAAAGTCTGCGACAATCGCCCCCCTGAATTTTGCCGATCATGTCACCGCAGGCTTCCCCTGCCTTACTAAAAAGACCTTTGCGTACCTGATGACTGACCAAGCGCCCGCTATCGACCAACTGCTGAAAAACCTTGATCACGCCATGCTCGCTGACCGCCAGCGCTTGCGTCGGCAGTTGCTTGAGCTGCGCAAGAAGCCCGATGAGGACAAGCTTGCCCAGTGGGTGACACGCATGCAGGCTTCCTGCGCCCAGGTAGAGGCGCGGCGCGCGAGTCTGCCGCTGATTCGCTATGACGACAGCCTGCCCATCGCCGCCAAGCGCGACGAGATCAAGGAAGCGCTGCTCAAGCATCAAGTGCTGATCATCGCCGGTGAAACCGGCTCGGGTAAAACCACGCAATTGCCGAAGATTTGCCTGGAGATCGGCCGTGGCCAATACGGCTTGATCGGTCATACCCAGCCCCGACGAATTGCCGCGCGCAGCGTGGCGAGCCGGGTCGCTGAAGAGTTGGCTACACCGTTGGGCTCATTGGTCGGCTATCAGGTGCGGTTCGAGGACCAAAGCGATTCCAACACCCTGATCAAACTGATGACCGACGGCATACTGCTGGCGGAAACCCAGAACGACCGCTACCTCGAACGCTACGACACCATCATCGTCGACGAAGCCCACGAACGCAGCCTGAACATCGACTTTCTGCTGGGCTATCTGAAAATCTTGCTGCCGCGTCGCCCGGACCTGAAAGTCATCATCACCTCGGCCACCATCGACCTGGAGCGCTTTTCCAAGCATTTCAACGATGCGCCGATTGTCGAGGTTTCTGGCCGTACCTTCCCGGTAGAAACCTGGTACCGCCCGCTGACCCTGGAACAGGACGAAGAGGGCAACCGTATCGAGGACGACTTGACGGTGGACCAGGCGATTCTGGCCACCCTCGATGAAATCGCTGCTTTTGAGCGCAGCGAGCGCAAGAGCCCTGGCGATGTGCTGGTGTTCCTGCCCGGCGAGCGAGAGATTCGCGATGCCGCCGACATGCTGCGCAAGGCCCAGCTCAAACACACCGAAATCTTGCCGCTGTATGCGCGCCTGTCCCCGGCTGAACAGCAGCGGATTTTCCAGTCCCATCCAGGCCGGCGCGTGGTGCTGGCGACCAACGTCGCTGAAACCTCATTGACGGTGCCGGGCATTCGCTACGTGATCGACAGCGGTACCGCGCGCATCAGCCGCTACAGCTATCGCGCCAAGGTCCAGCGCCTGCCCATCGAAGCTGTGTCCCAGGCCAGCGCCAACCAGCGTAAAGGTCGTTGCGGACGGGTCGAGCCGGGCATCTGCGTGCGGTTGTACAGCGAAGAAGATTTTATCGGGCGCCCGGAGTTCACTGACCCGGAAATCCTGCGTACTAACCTCGCAGCGGTGATCCTGCAGATGCTGCACCTGCGCCTGGGCGAGATCACCGATTTCCCGTTTATCGAGCCACCCGATGGCAAGGCCATTAGCGACGGTTTCAACCTGCTGCAAGAGCTGTCGGCGGTGGACCGCAACAGCCAGCTGACGCCGATGGGCCGGCAACTGGCGCGCCTGCCGGTGGACCCGCGCATGGGCCGCATGTTGCTGGAAGCGGCCAAGCTTGGCAGCTTGCAGGAGGTATTGATCGTGGCCAGCGCCATGTCGATCCAGGACCCGCGCGAGCGCCCGCCGGAGCGCCAGCAAGCGGCTGATCAGGCCCACGCGCAATGGAAGGACATCGATTCCGACTTCGCCGGGCTGGTCAATCTGTGGCGTGGCTTTGAAGAGCAGCGCCAGGCATTGACCGCCAGCCCACTGCGCAACTGGTGTCGCAAGAATTTCCTGAATTACCTGCGTTTGCGCGAATGGCGCGACTCCCATCGCCAATTGAGCCTGATCTGCCGTGACATGCAGTTGACCCTCAATAAAGAGCCCGCCGACTACCCGAAATTGCACAAGGCGGTGCTGTCTGGCCTGCTCAGCCAGATCGGCCAGAAGACCGAAGACGGCGACTATCTCGGCGCCCGTCAGCGGCGCTTCTGGATTCATCCGTCCTCGGGGCTGGGCAAGAAACGCCCGCAATGGCTGATGGCCGCCGAACTGGTGGAAACCACCAAGCTGTATGCGCGGATGGTGGCCAAGATCGATGCCGACTGGATCGAGCCTTTGGCCGGTCACCTGATCAAGAAAAACCACTTCGAACCTCATTGGGAGAAGAAGCGCGGGCAGGTGGTGGCTTTTGAACAGATCACCCTGTTCGGGCTGATTGTGGTGGGCCGCCGGCCGGTGCATTACGGGCCGATCGATCCGGTCACTTCCCGCGAGCTGTTTATCCGCGACGGCCTGGTGCGTGGTGAGATCCTGTCCCGGGCCAAGTGCCTGACCGCCAATACGCTGCTGCTGGAGCAGCTCGACGAACTGGAAGCCAAGGCTCGTCGCCGTGACATTCTGGCGGACGAAGAAACCCTGTTTGCCTTTTATGACGCGCGCTTGCCGGCGGAGATTCACCAGACCGCGACGTTCGACAGTTGGTACAAGGTCAACAGCCAGAAAGACCCGCAACTGCTGATCATGCGCGAAGAAGACGTGCTGGCCCGCGAAGCCAGCGAAGTCACTGCCGCCCATTACCCAGACACCCTACACCTGGGCGACCTCGCCCTGGCCTTGAGCTATCACTTCGAACCCAACCATCCCCGGGATGGTGTGACCTTGCGTGTGCCGGCGCCGCTACTGCCGGCCTTGCCCGCCGAGCGCCTGGAATGGCTGGTGCCCGGCGTGATCGAAGCCAAGTGCATCGCCTTGGTGCGCAACCTGCCCAAGGCCCTGCGCAAAAACTTCGTGCCGGTGCCGGACTTCGTCAAGGCGGCGCTGCAACGCATCGAATTTGCCAACGGTTCGCTGCCACAGGCCCTGGGGCGCGAGTTGTTACGCATGACCGGCGCCCGGGTCAGCGATGAAGCCTGGGCCGAGGCTGCGCAGCAGGTGGAAAACCACCTGAAGATGAACCTGGAGGTGGTCGACGGCCAGGGCAAGTTCCTTGGCGAGGGCCGCGACCTGGCTGAGTTGACCGCGCGATTTGCCGAGGCCAGCCAGGCCGCCTTGGCGGTACCGCAGACCGCGAAAAGCCAGCAGCCGGTGGAGGCCAAGGTGTTCGCCGCCGTCGCGGAGAAAACTCAAGCGAAGATCGCCGGGCTGTCGATGACGGTCTATCCGGCGCTAGTGGAAGAAAACGGCACGGTCAAGGAAGGACGTTTCTCCACCGCCGTCGAAGCCGAGTTCCAGCATCGCCGCGCTTTGCAGCGTTTGCTGATGCAGCAATTGGCCGAACCGGCGAAATTCCTGCGGGGCAAGTTGCCCGGCCTGACCGAGCTGGGGCTGATGTACCGCGAATTGGGGCGTATCGATGCGCTGGTGGAAGACATTCTGCTGGCCAGCCTCGACAGCTGCGTACTGGAAGGGGAAGCGAGCCTGCCCCGCGATGGCGCCGGTTTGGCGGCCTTGGCCGAACGCAAACGGGGCGCTTGGACCGAGCACGCCGAGCGTCTGGCGCGCTTGACCCTTGAGGTGCTGAAGCTGTGGCACGCTCTGCAAAAACGCTTCAAGGGCAAGATCGATTTGGCCCAGGCGGTGGCGCTCAATGATATCAAGCAACAGTTGAGTCACTTGGTGTACCCAGGCTTTGTGCGGGAAACACCGGCGCAATGGTTCAAGGAGTTGCCGCGCTTCCTCAAGGCTATCGAGTTGCGCCTGGAGAAACTCCCAAGCCAGGTGCAGAAGGACCGGGTCTGGAGTTCTGAACTGAGCGGTTTATGGAGTCAGTACCAGACGCGCCTGAACAAGCACACCCAGGAAGGCAAGCGCGACCCGCAGTTGGAGCTATACCGATGGTGGCTGGAGGAATATCGAGTGTCGTTGTTTGCCCAACAATTGGGAACAAAGGTGCCGATTTCTGATAAGCGCTTGAGTAAACAATGGAGCCTGGTGGAGGCGTGACCTGAATTTCGGGGGCGGGGCGCTATCGCAAAAGGCGCCAAAGCCCCCGGTTTATGGCAAACTTCGCCGCTATAAATGCCAGGTTCGTCTAGATGGGTTGTTACAGCCACGACGCGATGGACTAAAGCGATTCCCGTTTGATGTCCGCGGGGCGGACTAGAACGACTTACGGTTTGGTACGACGGTACCAATACCTTCTGCCTGAACAGATTTAGAGGAACGACCGTGCATAACGTCGTCATCAGTGGCACAGGCTTGTACACCCCGGCCAACAGCATCTCCAACGAAGAGCTGGTGCAGTCTTTCAATGCTTACGTCCAACAGTTCAATGCCGACCATGCCGCCGCCATCGAGCAGGGCGACGTCCAGGCGCTGACCGAATCCAATGCCGCCTTTATCGAAAAGGCCTCGGGTATCAAGAGCCGTTTTGTCATGGACAAGGAAGGCATTCTTGACCCAAAACGCATGGCGCCACGCTTGCCCGAGCGCACCAATGACGAGTGGTCGATTCTTTGCCAAATGGCCATTGGTGCTGCCGAGCAAGCCTTGCAGCGGGCTGGCAAGACCGCCGCCGACATCGACGCAGTGATCGTTGCCTGTTCCAACCTGCAACGGGCTTACCCGGCCATCGCCATCGAAGTCCAGGAAGCCCTGGGGATTCAGGGTTTTGGTTTTGACATGAACGTGGCCTGCTCTTCAGCCACCTTCGGCATCCAGAACGCCTGCAACAGCATCAAACTGGGCCAGGCGCGGGCGATCCTGATGGTCAACCCGGAAATCTGCACCGGCCATCTGAACTTCCGCGACCGTGACAGCCACTTCATCTTTGGCGACGCGGCCACGGCGGTGATTCTTGAGCGGGCTGACCTGGCTACCTCCGAGCATCAATTCGAGGTGGTAAGCACCAAATTACTGACCAAGTTCTCCAACAACATCCGCAACAACTTCGGCTTCCTCAACCGCGCTGCGGAAGAAGGCGTCGGTGCGCCGGACAAGCTGTTCGTGCAAGAAGGCCGCAAAGTTTTCCGGGATGTCTGTCCGATGGTTGCAGAATTGATTGGCCAGCACTTGACTGAAAACCAGTTGAGCGTGACTGATGTCAAGCGTTTCTGGCTGCATCAGGCCAACCTGAGCATGAACCACCTGATCGTCAAGAGGCTGCTGGGTCGTGAAGCCACGGAGGAAGAAGCTCCGGTAATCCTCGATACTTATGCCAACACCAGTTCGGCCGGTTCGGTGATCGCGTTTCATACTTACCAGGATGACTTGCCCAAGGGCGCTGTGGCGGTACTCAGCTCCTTTGGTGCCGGTTATTCGATTGGTAGTGTGATCCTGCGCAAGCGCTGATTCACCGGACGGACGCGGTCAGTGGGAGCGGGCTTGTCGGATCGCTGCATCGCAGCGATGCGACGATGCGACAAGCCCAGCTCCCACATTGACCGTATGTTTACCTGGAAATGTCTTTGTACCGAGGTCTTGAATGGCAGCAGCGGACGACGCGCACCTGCTCGAACGCTTGCTCAAGGGTGAGCAGCGGGCGTACAAGGAATTGGTCAGCACCTACCAGAGCGCCATGCGCGCTGTGGCTTATGCCATCGTTGGCCAGCGACATGCCGATGAGGTGGTGCAGGACGCCTGGTTCTCGGTGGTGCGCAACCTGGCGAAGTTCGAGGGGCGTTCGAGCCTCAAGACGTGGTTGCTGACTATCACAGCCAATTCGGCCAAGGGCCTCTACAAGCAAAACCGTCGGGAGGTGCTGCTCGATGACCTGCCGTCGCCGCACGGCACCGTCGGCGACGAGCGTTTTGCCGCCGGTGACGGCCACTGGCTGGTTGCCCCGTTTGCCTGGCACGAAGACACCCCCGAGGCGCTACTGACTGAAAACGAGCTGCGCGAATGCCTTGAGCACACGCTGCTGAGTCTTTCCCAATTGCAAAGCAGTGTGCTGCTGTTGCGTGAACGTCAGGGCCTGGAGTTGGAGGAGATTTGTAATCTTCTGGAAATTTCGCTCTCCAATGTCCGAGTGCTGCTGCATCGAGCACGGCTTAAGGTCTTCGCCACGGTGGAGCATTTTGAGGAAACCGGCGAATGTTGACCTGTAAAGAACAAGTGGCGCGCTCCAGTGACTATCTCGATGGGCAGTTGACCTTTCGTGAGCGCTTGCTGGTACGTCACCACTTGATGTTCTGCCCCAATTGCCGGCGCTTTATCCGCCAGATGCGCTTGATGCAGGCCACGCTACGGGTCATGCCCGAGCCACCGGTGGCGGGCATCGATGAGTTGGCCGAGCGCCTGGCTGCCGAGCGTTCCGGCAAGCCTTAGATACTGACATTGTTCACCGTCACACCGAGCCTGCGACGACCCTGGTCGCGGGTTTTTCTTCGCCCTTCAAAAACATCCGGGAAAAAATATTTCATTCCTGTCAGTTTTTTTCATGATTTTTTATCTGCCATTTCCGACACTTTTTTCAATAAGACGCTTGCTGGCCGTGGCTTTGCGCTTATTTCCTTTGGTTGTAAGAAAGTTCCCCTGTAACAAAATCTTTATGTTGCAGCAACTCAGCTGAAATATCCCCTCGCCAAGATCCCCTCCCAACACCAGCGGGCCAGAGCCCGCGTGTTTTCCAATGCAAAAGACCACCAATTAGGGGAATTCTTCGATGATCCGTAAGCACTTCGCCGGTTTAGCGGCCAGCGCCCTGGCCCTGGCCGTTACCGCCCAGGCTTTCGCTGGTACTGTCACTACTGACGGCGCCGATATCGTTGTCAAAACCAAGGGCGGCCTTGAGGTTGCTACTACCGACCAGAACTTCAGCTTCAAGCTGGGTGGTCGCCTGCAAGCCGATTACGGCACATTTGACGGTTTCTACACCAAGAACGGTGACTCGGCCGACGCCACTTACTTCCGCCGTGCTTACCTGGAACTGGGCGGCACCGTCTACAAGGACTTCAAATACCAGCTCAGCTACGACTTTTCCCACAACTCGGGCAGCTCCGACGACGGTTACTTCGACGAAGCGTCCATGTCCTACGTGGGCTTCAAGCCGGTCACCATCCGCGTCGGCCGTTTTGACCAAGACTTCGGTCTGGAAAAAGCCACCAGCTCCAAGTGGGTGACGGGCATCGAGCGTAACTCTGCGTACGAAATGGCCGACTGGGTCAACTCCCACGAAAACGGCATGGGTATCCAGGTCAGCTCTGTGGTTGCCGACATGGCTTACCTGTCCGCCAGCGTTGCGTCCAAGGACATCAACGACAAGGACGGCAACGGCGTGAAGCAATTTAACGGCCGTGCCGTATTCGCGCCGCTGCATGAAACCGGCAACGTCTTGCACGTCGGCCTGGACGTCGCGGTACGTGACCTGAAAGACACCGCTTTTGACTCCCGCATCCGTCCTCGTCTCGGCGTACGTGGCGTGGCAACCACTGGCGGCAACGATGCCGGCGCCAACGGTAACCGTGCCACCTTCGGCGGCGGCGTGGGCCTGGATTCCGGCAACTTGACCAGCACCGACGCTTACGACACCGACACTGTGTTCGGCGGCGAATTCGCCTTTGCTACCGGCCCGCTGTCGCTGCAGGCTGAATACCTGAGCCGCAAGATGAAGGCTGACAGCAGCGCCTATCAGGACGTCAAGTCCAGCGGCTTCTACGGTCAACTGGCCTACACCCTGACCGGCGAATCGCGCATTTACAAACTCGACGGCGCCAAGTTCGACACCATCAAGCCCCAGAACAAGCAGTTCGGCGCGTGGGAAGTGTTCTATCGCTACGACAACATCAAGGTTGATGACAAAAACGTTGTTCGCAACAGTGCTACCCGTGAAGTGGGCGATGCCAAGGCCAACCTGAACACCATCGGTGTCAACTGGTACGCCAACGAAGCGGTCCGGGTCTCGGCCAACTACATCAAAGTCAGCACCGACAAGATCGTCAACGCCAATGGCGATGACAGCGGTGATGCCATCGTAGCCCGCGTGCAATACGTGTTCTAAGCAGCCTGCAACACCGTTTCATCGCGCTCTTTCTTCATCCGTTAAAGCGCTTCTCTTTTTTCACCCCGCCGATTGGCGGGGTTTTTTTTGCTCTGAAAACTCACTGCTTTGTGTAGGAGCGAGCTTGCTCGCGAAAAAACCTGCGGGAGACGGGTTCTGTCAGAATGAGCGCGTTATTGTTGACAGCCATCGCGAGCAAGCTCGCTCCTACATAAAGTAGTTGTCGCCGGGGAATGGGATGCCGTTACAACGATTGAATAGCCTGCGCGCGATTGCACCTGATGAGTGGAACGCACTGGTCCCCGTCGATCAGCCTTTTTTGCGTCATGCCTTCCTCAGTGCGCTTGAGGACAGTGCCAGCCTTGGCCCGCAGTCCGGCTGGCAGCCCGAGCATTTACTGCATTATGAAGGCGAGCGCTTGATCGCTGCGCTGCCCAGTTATCGCAAGTGGCATTCTTACGGCGAATACGTGTTTGACCATGGCTGGGCCGACGCTTGCGAGCGTGCGGGCATCGACTACTACCCGAAATTGCTCACCGCCGTGCCCTTCAGCCCGGTCAGCGGCCCGCGCCTGCTGGCGGCCAGCCCCGAGGACGGTTTTGAGTTACTCAAGAGCCTGCCCGGTTACCTGGAGATCGAAGGCCTTTCCAGCGCCCATATCAACTTTACCGACGCACTGGCCGACGTCGCACTGGCGCAGCAGCCGGGTTGGCTGCAGCGCCTGGGTTGCCAGTTTCATTGGCAGAACCGCGGTTATCGGGACTTCCAGGACTTCCTCGACGCCTTGAGTTCACGCAAACGCAAACAAATGCGCAAAGAGCGCGAACAGGTAGCGGGGCAGGGCATTGAGTTCGAGTGGTTACAAGGCCATGAGTTGAGCGAGGCACAATGGGATTTTGTCTACGCTTGTTACGCCAATACCTACGCCGTGCGCCGGCAGTCGCCTTACCTGACCCGGGCGTTTTTCAGCTTATTGGCTGAGCGCATGCCGGAGGCGATTCGGGTGGTGCTGGCCAAGCAAGGCTCGCGGCCAGTGGCCATGGCCTTTAGCTTGATCGGAGGCGACAGCCTTTACGGGCGATACTGGGGCTGCCTGGCGGAATTCGACCGCCTGCATTTCGAGACCTGTTTCTATCAGGGCATGGATTACGCGATTGCCCACGGCCTGCAACGTTTCGACGCCGGTGCCCAAGGCGAGCACAAGTTGATTCGCGGGTTTGAGCCGGTGATTACCCATTCCTGGCATTACCTGCGCCATCCCGGATTGAAATCGGCTGTGGCGGACTTCCTGGAGCGCGAGCGCAGTGAAATCCTCGCCTATGCCGAGGAGGCGCGCTCAGCCTTGCCTTACCGGCAGGGCTGAACGCGCTTGGCTCAGGCAGTCTCTTCCTTGCCCAGCCATCGATAGGTCACACCGCCCACTACCAACCACACCGATACTGCCGTGGCCTTGATGACAGCACCGATGTGGCACAAATCCAGTGCATGAAAAAGCGCCAGAGCCCTTTGGATTCGGGCGCTGGCGCTATGGGTGGTGGCAATGTATGTCAGTCGATCCCGACAAACCCTCCAGTCTGGTGCTGCCACAACCGCGCATACAACCCACCATGAGCCAACAACTCGGCATGACTGCCACTCTCGGCAATCTGGCCCTTCTCCAGCACCACCAAGCGGTCCATCCGTGCAATGGTGGAAAGCCTGTGGGCGATGGCGATCACCGTCTTGCCCTGCATGAGGGTTTCCAGGCTTTCCTGAATCGCTGCTTCCACTTCCGAGTCCAGCGCCGAGGTGGCTTCATCCATGATCAGGACCGGCGCGTCCTTGAGCAGCACTCGGGCGATGGCGATGCGCTGGCGTTGCCCGCCGGAGAGCTTCACCCCGCGTTCACCGACGTGGGCATCCAGGCCCGTGCGGCCTTCGGCGTCCGAGAGCAGCGGGATGAACTCGTCGGCACGGGCCTTGCGAACGGCTTCCCACAGTTCGTCGTCGGTGGCGTCGGGCTTGCCGTACAGCAAGTTGTCGCGGATCGAACGGTGCAGCAGCGAGGTGTCCTGGGTGATCATGCCGATGCGCTCGCGCAGGCTTTCCTGGGCCACTTCGGCAATGTTCTGGCCGTCGATCAGGATGCGCCCGCCTTGCAGGTCATACAGGCGCAGCAGCAGGTTGACCAACGTCGACTTGCCGGCGCCGGACGGGCCGATCAGGCCGATTTTTTCACCCGGCTTGATGTCCAGGTTCAGGCCGCCGATGATTCCGCTTTTCTTGCCATAGTGGAAATCCACCTGCTCGAAACGCACTTCGCCGTGGGGCACGCTTAGGCGTGGGGCGTTTTCCCGGTCGGTCACGGCCACCGGTTGCGCGATGGTTTTCAGGCCGTCTTGAACCATACCGATGTTCTCGAAAATGCCGTTGACCACCCACATGATCCAGCCGGACATGTTGACGATGCGAATCACCAGGCCAGTGGCCAGTGCGATAGCGCCCACCGAGATCAACGACTGGGTCCACAGCCATAGGGCAAGGCCCGTGGTGGTGACGATCAACAGGCCGTTCATGCTGGTGACAGCGATGTCCATGCTGGTCACCACGCGGCCGGCCAACTGGCTTTTTTGCGTTTGTTCGACGATGGCTTCCTTGGCGTAGTTTTGCTCGAAGTTGGTATGGGCAAACAGTTTCAAGGTGGTGATGTTGGTGTAGCCGTCGACGATCCGTCCCATGAGCTTGGAGCGCGCTTCGGAGGAGTTCACTGAGCGCTGTTTGACCCGTGGCACGAAGTAGGTAAGGGCCAGGCCGTAGCAGACGATCCAACTGATCAGCGGGATCATCAGCCGCCAGTCAGCCTCGGCGAACAGCACCAGGGCGCTGATGGCGTAGATCAGCACATGCCAGATGGCATCCACTGCCGACACTGCTGAATCCCGCAGGGAAGTGCCGGTTTGCATGATGCGCTGGGCAATACGTCCGGCGAAGTCATTCTGGAAGAAGTTCAGGCTCTGTTTGAGCACGTAGCTGTGGTTCTGCCAGCGGATCAGGCTGGTCATGCCGGGGTTGATGGTCTGGTGCACCAGAAAATCGTGCAGGGCGCCGAAGATCGGGCGCAGTAGCAAGGCAACCACGGCCATCCAGATCAGCTCGGTGCTGTGGATCTGGAAGAAGTTGGCGGGCGGCGTGCCCTGGGCCAGGTCGATGATGCGGCTCAGGTAGCTGAACAGCGCCACTTCGATCAACGCGCCAATCAGCCCCACCACCAGCAGCGCGGCAAAGCACGGCCATACCTGGCGCAGGTAATAGAGGTAGAAGGGCAGGACTTTATCGGGAGGGGCCGCGCTGGGAGGCTCGCGGAAAATATCGATCAGTTGTTCAAAACGACGATAGAGCATTAGGTCTGACGCCCGCCTGGCGGGCTCTCCTGTTCAAATACGCGCGGTGCCTTGTGGGCACCGCGCGAAACTCCCTGTAGACCTCAGTCGATGCGCTTGGCCGACTTGATCAGGACAGGATCGATTGGCACGTTTTGCATGCCGCTTTTGGTGGCGGTCTGCGAGTTGACGATGACGTCAACCACGTCCATGCCTTTGACCACTTTGGCAAACACGGCGTAACCGGCATCGCGACCCGGATCGAGGAAGGCATTGTCGGCGACGTTGATAAAGAACTGGCTGGTGGCCGAGTTCGGATTCGAAGTGCGCGCCATCGACAAGGTGCCGCGTACGTTATGTAGGCCGTTGCTGGCTTCGTTAGTGATCGGTGGCTGGGTGTCTTTCTGCTGCATCTGCGTGGTGAAACCACCGCCCTGAACCATGAATCCAGGGATCACACGGTGAAAAATGGTGTTGGTGTAGAAACCCTTGTCGACGTACTCAAGGAAGTTCTTGGTGCTGATTGGCGCCTTTACCGGGTCCAGTTCGATTTCGATTTCGCCGTTGGTGGTAACGAGCAATACATGGGGTGCCTTGGCCGGCGTGGCCGCCATCAGGTTGGCAGCAAACAGAACAGAACCGGCGAAGAGGGCGATTTTTTTCAGCATGGGTCAGTGATCCTGAGTAGTGGTTTCGACTGTCTTTAGAAAATCGAGCAAGGTGGCATTAAAGACTTCGGGTTGGTCCAAGGGCGTGGCATGGCGAGAATCCTTGATCACCACCAGCCGCGCATCGGGCAGCAGTTTTACATAGATTTCTTTCTGCGCCACCGGGGTGTAGTCGTGGTCGGCGCTGACGACCAGCGTTGGACAGGAAATTCGCGAAAGTCGTTCCTGAACGCCCCAGCCGACGATTGCATCGAAGCTAGCGAGATAAGCACGTTTGTCGTTTTTTGCCCAGCGCTCGGTCATTTTGCGCCGCAGCTCGGCCTGCTCCGGTTTGGGGAAGAGCATGCTGCCCAAGGCCTTGCCGATGCTGTTCAAGCTGAGGATTCGCGCCAGGCTCCAGCGCTTGGCCCATTGCCAATAATCGTTGGCGGTGCGGACCTTGACCTGGGGCGCGCTGTTGACGATGCACAGGCTCTTGAGCAAATGGGGCTGATCCACCGCCAATTGAAAGGCGATCATGCCGCCCATGGACAAACCGACCACGTGAGCCGGTGTCAGCTGCAGATGTTCGATCAGTGCCACCAAATCGGCGGTAAACCCGGCGATGCTGTAGCGTTCACGGGGTTTGTCGGAGCGGCCGTGACCGCGTGCATCCACCACGATCAACCGGTAGTGCTTGGACAGCACAGGCACCTGCAACTCCCAATCCAGGCTGCTGGAGCCCAGGCCGTGGATCAGGATCAGCGGCGCGCCGTGGCCATATTCCTCGTAATGCAGGGTGCAACCTTCATGTTCGAAATAGGCCATCGGTGAACTCCGTTTCAGGCTTGCTGTGGTGCAGCAAAGGGCGCATCCAGCGGCGCGGTGTCAAAGGTGCGCAGCAGTTCGACGAGAATCTGCGTGGCCGGGCCCAAGGGTTTGTCTTTGTTGGCGTACAGGAAAAACGTCGGATGGCGACTGCCGCCCTGTTCCAAGGGTAGCTGCTTGAGCACGCCTTCCTTGAGTTCGCGTTCGATCATGTGCCGGGGCAGCCAGGCAAACCCCAGGCCGCTGCCGACGAAGGCGGCGGCGGTGGCCAGGCTGCCGACAGTCCAGCGCTGCTCGGCGCCGAGCCAGCCGACATCCCGCGGTTGCTGGCGACCGGAGTCGCGGATCACCACTTGCATTTGGCTTTCCAGGTCCTGGAAGCTCAGTTCGCGGTTCAGTCGGTGCAGCGGATGCTCGGGATGGGCAACGGCGACAAATTCCACGTCGCTCATCTCAGTGCCCAGGTAACCCGCAATGCTGAAGCCGCAGATGGCCAGGTCGGCCACGCCTTCCATCAGCAACTCTTCGACGCCGGAGAGCACTTCTTCGCGCAGGCGCACCCGGCAGCCCCGGCTTTGCGGCATAAAGGCGGTGAGGGCGCGCACCAGGCGGGCATTGGGATAGGCAGCATCGACCACCAGTCGCACTTCGGCTTCCCAGCCCTGTTCCATATGGTGGGCGAGGTCTTCCAGTTGGCTGGCGCTTTTCACCAGTTGCCGGGAGCGGCGCAGCAGCACTTCGCCGGCGTCGGTCAGGACCGCCTTGCGCCCGTCGATGCGCAGCAGCGGCACGCCCAGCTGGTCTTGCATGCGTGCAACGGTGTAACTCACGGAGGATTGCGAACGGTGTAGCGCTTCAGCCGCCTGGGCGAAGCCACCATGGTCGACCACGGCCTGCAGCGTGCGCCATTGATCAAGGGTAACGCGGGGCGCTTTCAAAATGGGCTCCTCTTGTCCTAAGCTGGCGGTCTTTATTGGAGACTGCCGAATGAGAAAATTCTGTTGTGTGCTGCTGGCGCTGCTGCCTTTGAGCGCGTTTGCCTATCCGATCGATGTGGAGAAAAGCATCTCCGGGGTCAGTATTGATTACACCGCCGATGACACGGATGCCGACATTAGTTCGATCCAGCTAAACAATTACGGCACGATCGACGCGGTGTGCAAGGTAGCCTTTCGCAATGGTCCGGAAACGCCGCGTCTGCGGACGGTCACGGTGCCTGCCGGTAAAAGCACCCATGCAACCGCCAAGTTCACGCGCTCGATTATCAAGATGCGCATCAAGCTGACCTGCGCCGCGAAATAAGGCAAAGCTGCGCGTGCCCACAGCGATACTGCGCTTATAAACAAATTTATAGATGGGTTATAGCAGTTTTTTACGCTTTTTTATCGAATCGGTTCTGTTTAGCCTTCACTCCATCGACTTACAGCATTCACCGATGGAGGCTACCGAGCCATGTCACGCGTTCTGATCATTGAAAGCAGCGCCCGCCAGCAGGATTCAATCTCCCGCCAACTGACTCAACAGTTCATCAGCCAATGGCAGGTTGCCCATCCGGCTGATCAGATCACCGTGCGTGACTTGGCCATCAACCCGGTGCCTCACTTGGACGCCAACCTGCTGGGCGGCTGGATGAAGCCCGCCCAGCAACGCAACGCCATCGAGCAGGTGGCTCTGGACCGCTCCAACGAACTGACCGACGAACTGCTGGCCGCCGACGTCCTGGTGATGGCCGCGCCGATGTACAACTTTGCCATTCCCAGCACCCTCAAGGCCTGGCTCGACCATGTGCTGCGCGCCGGCGTGACCTTCAAGTACACCGCCACCGGGCCTCAAGGGCTGCTCAATGAAAAGCGTGCTTTCGTCCTGACTGCTCGCGGCGGCATCCATGCCGGCGGCGCCAGCGATCATCAGGAACCCTACCTGCGCCAGGTCATGGGCTTTATCGGCATCCATGACGTCACCTTCATTCATGCCGAAGGGGTGAACCTGGGTGGAGATTTCCAGGAGAAAGGCTTGAATCAAGCCAAGGCGTTATTGGCGCAGGTTGCCTGATCCTTTAATCGCCAGATAATCGCCTGATGTTTGAATAGCTCCACGCAAACCCTTCAAGTACGCGTATCGAACCTCCCTTTGCACTTGTTGCTCCTGAGTGCTCCGACCCGATTGACGCTTTAGCGAGATCGGGTTTTTTTTGCCTTGAGTTTCGCAAGTGCTGGAAAACCGCTAAGGTCGCCGCCATTCGATACGAGGCGAGCATGGGCTATCTACTGATTGTCACCCTGATTCAGGCGTTTTCCTTCAGCCTGATCGGCGAATACCTTGCCGGTCACGTCGACAGCTACTTCGCTGTGCTGGTGCGGGTATTGCTGGCGGGGCTGGTGTTTATCCCGCTGACCCGCTGGCGTTCAGTGGAGCCGGCCTTCATGCGCGGTATGTTACTGATCGGCGCCCTGCAATTTGGCGTGACTTACGTTTGCCTGTACTTGAGCTTCCGGGTGTTGACGGTGCCGGAGGTATTGCTGTTCACCATCCTCACACCCTTGCATGTGACCTTGATCGAGGATGCCCTGAACCGGCGCTTCAATCCGTGGGCGCTGATCGCCGCGCTGGTGGCGGTAGCGGGTGCGGCGGTGATTCGTTTCGATCAGATCAACCCCGACTTCTTCATGGGCTTTTTGCTGCTGCAACTGGCCAACTTCACCTATGCGGCCGGGCAGGTGCTTTACAGGCGCCTGGTGGCCCGCCACCCCAGCGATCTGCCGCACTATCGGCGTTTCGGTTATTTCTATCTTGGGGCGTTGGCGGTGGTTTTGCCGGCGTTCCTGCTGTTCGGCAAGGCCAACTTCCTGCCGGAAGCGCCGTTGCAATGGGGCGTGCTGGTGTTCCTTGGCCTGGTCAGCACTGCACTGGGCTTGTACTGGTGGAACAAGGGCGCTTGCCAGGTCAACGGTGGCACGCTGGCGGTGATGAATAACCTGCATGTGCCAGTGGGGTTGCTGCTGAACCTGTTGATCTGGAATCAGCATGAGCCTTTAGGGCGGTTGTTTCTGGGCGGCCTGGTGATTCTGGGGGCGGTGTGGATCAGCCGATTGGGCATCAAACGCACCGCCAGCGCCCTGTAGGCGCTGGCGTAGCAGCTATAGCGAGGCGCTCTTTTCGGGCAGGTGGCTGGCGCCGAGCACCGCTGGCAACATCCCCGCCCGCAAGTCGTTACCACTGGGCTGCTGATACAGGCTCAAGCCAAATTCCGGTAGCAACGCCAGCAGGTAATCGAAGATGTCTCCCTGGATACGCTCGTAATCGACCCACGCCGTGGTGCGGGTGAAGCAGTAGATTTCCAGTGGCACGCCCTGGGCGGTGGCCTGCATCTGGCGGACCATGCAGGTCATGTTCGGCTGGATGTCCGGGTTGCTTTTCAGGTAGGCCAGGGCGTAGGCCCGGAAGGTGCCCAGGTTGGTCATCCGCCGGCGGTTGGCCGACAGCTGCGCGCTTTGCTCCTGGGTTTCGTTCCATGCCTTCAATTCCGCCTGTTTGCGGCCGATGTAGTCGGTCAGCAGGTGGACCTGGGTCATGCGCACTTCTTCATCATCGCGCAGGAATCGCACGCCGCTGGCGTCGATAAACAGGCTGCGCTTGATCCGTCGCCCGCCCGAGGCCTGCATGCCGCGCCAGTTCTTGAAGGATTCGGACATCAGGCGCCAGGTGGGGATGGAGACGATGGTCTTGTCGAAATTCTGCACCTTGACCGTGTGCAGGGTGATGTCCACCACATCGCCATCGGCGCCGACCTGAGGCATCTCGATCCAGTCGCCGACCCGCAGCATGTCGTTGCTGGTCAGTTGTACGCTGGCGACGAATGACAGCATGGTGTCCTTGTAGACCAACAGGATCACCGCCGACATGGCACCAAGACCGGAGAGCAGCAACAGTGGCGAGCGGTCGATCAGGGTGGCAACAATGATGATCGCGCCAAACACGAACAGCACCATTTTCGCCAACTGCACGTAGCCCTTGATGGAGCGGGTGCGGGCGTGTTCGGTACGGGCGTAGATGTCCAGCAAGGCGTTGAGCAGGGCGCTCATGGCCAGGATCTGGAACAAAATGGTGAATGCCAGGGCGACATTGCCGATAAATACCGCGCTGGTCTTGCTCAGTTCTGGCACCAGGTGCAGGCCGAACTGGATCACCAGCGATGGCGTCATTTGCGCCAAGCGATGGAAGACTTTGTTGTGCCGCAGGTCATTGAGCCAGTGCAGTGCCGGCTGGCGGCCCAGCAATTTGACGGCATGGAGGATCAGGTAGCGTGCCACCCGTCCGAGAAGAAGGGCCACCACCAGCAAGATCACCAGGGCCAGGCTTGAATGCAGCAGCGGATGTTGATCGAGGGCGCCCCAAACGTCTTGGACGTTGAGCCAGAGCTGTTTGATATCCATGGGTAAACGCGATTCTTCTGTAGGACGTGATGGGGCGATTAGAGCATTTAAGTGCTTCAAAGTTATCGTTGCGGACAAACCCCCTGACAAAAAAGCACCTGATTAGCGTTGTTCGCGTAAAGAAACTCGGCCTCGGCGCCCGAAACCGTTACCCTATGCAGCTGTTTTTTTGTATTTCTTCGAGGTAACACCCGTGTTTTCCCAATTCGCCCTGCACGAACGCCTGCTCAAAGCCGTGGCCGAGCTTAAATTTGTCGAGCCAACGCCTGTGCAAGCAGCGGCCATCCCGCTCGCGCTCGAAGGGCGTGACCTGCGGGTGACAGCTCAAACCGGGAGCGGCAAAACCGCTGCTTTCGTTCTGCCGATCCTCAACCGTCTGATTGGCCCGGCGAAAGTCCGGGTCAGCATCAAGACCCTGATTCTGCTGCCGACTCGTGAGCTGGCCCAGCAGACCCTGAAGGAAGTCGAGCGTTTTGCGCAGTTCACCTTCATCAAGTCCGGCCTGATTACCGGTGGTGAAGACTTCAAGGTCCAGGCCGCCATGCTGCGCAAGGTGCCTGACATCCTGATCGGTACGCCGGGCCGGATGATCGAGCAACTGAACGCCGGCAACCTGGACCTCAAGGAAGTCGAAGTGCTGGTCCTCGATGAAGCCGACCGCATGCTTGACATGGGTTTCTCCGACGATGTGCAGCGCCTGGTGGAAGAGTGCACCAACCGCCAGCAGACCATGCTGTTCTCCGCCACCACCGGTGGTTCGACCCTGCGCGACATGGTCGCCAAGGTCCTGAACAACCCCGAGCACCTGCAACTCAACGCCGTCAGCCAACTGAACTCGACCACCCGTCAGCAAGTTATCACCGCTGACCACAACGTGCATAAAGAGCAGATCCTTAACTGGTTGTTGGCCAACGAGACCTACCAGAAGGCCATCGTTTTCACCAATACCCGGGCCATGGCCGACCGCATTTACGGTCGTCTGGTGGCGCAGGAGTACAAGGCATTTGTCTTGCACGGTGAGAAGGACCAGAAGGATCGCAAGCTGGCTATTGACCGCCTGAAACAGGGCGGCGTGAAGATCCTGGTGGCAACTGACGTCGCCGCACGTGGCCTGGACGTCGACGGCCTGGACATGGTGATCAACTTCGATATGCCCCGCAGTGGCGACGAATACGTACACCGTATCGGTCGTACCGGTCGTGCCGGCAACGATGGCCTGGCCATCTCGCTGATTTGTCATGGCGACTGGAACCTGATGTCGAGCGTCGAGCGCTACTTGAAGCAGTCGTTCGAGCGCCGCACCATCAAGGAAGTCAAAGGCACCTACGGCGGGCCGAAGAAGGTCAAGGCTTCGGGCAAGGCTGTTGGCGTGAAAAAGAAAAAGGTCGACGCCAAGGGCGAGAAGAAGAAAACCGGCGCCAAGTCGCCGACCAAACGCAAGATAGCCAACCGACCGAAGACCGACGCACTGTCGCTGGTCAGCAAGGACGGCATGGCGCCACTCAAGCGCCGCAAGCCAGAAGCGCCAGCCGCTGAATAAAGCGTTGGTGTAAAAAAACCGGACGATGTCCGGTTTTTTTTGGCCTCAACTATCGGCTTTGGCCGCCGCTTCTTTCAACTCCTTGAGTCGAGCGTCGATCAATTGGCACTTGTCCGGGAACTTTGAACTTTCGGTGTCCAGGTCCATTTTCTGCAGCTCATCGTTGATTTCATTGGCTTTTTTTGGATTTTGTTCGGTGAGCCTTGTCACTTCCAGGGCCAGTTGCTCACGCTTGACCGTGGCTTCTTCCGGGGTGCAGGCCCAGACGGGCAGGGCGGCCAGCAACGTAGCAGCGATAGCCATATTCAGTAGGGTTTTCATTGTTCAGACCTCCATGGCGGTGATGTTTGGTTGAGGGCCCAGGCGGGTGAAAAGTTCAGTGCAATGACGCCTGTCCACTAGGCTGAACGGCCAGTGATGTCGCATGTCACAACCTTTGAAGGGCATCTTTTTCGTGTGCCTGCAGGAGGAATCAGGATGACGACTTACAATTGGGATTTGATCGAGCGTCTGCTTCATGAAGTGCAGAACAGCGCCGGTCACAGCTTTACACCACGCCCCTACGCCGAACAGGAAGCGGCGGCCAAGGCGGCGGACGGTGAGCCGACGGGTAACCTGGATGATCTGAAAGTGACTGCCACCGAGTACGAAAAGCTCTTGTTGGACCGTGGCTTTATCGAGTCGCGTCCTGAAGATGAAGGTGGCAATGGCGAAAACTTCATCCTGACCCCTCGCGGCTCACAGTTGTTGAGCCTGATCGACAGCTCGATCCCCGGCAACGATCACCCGCGCCAGGTGCTGGATGAGCAGGCGGATGCGCTGGATACGGCGACGTTTGATGAGGTAGCGTCCAAGGCGCAGATTGCCTGATTAAATGTTGAGCAAGCTTGCTCCGGGCGGCGATCTGACGATGGTCGTGTACGTTAACGCGTGCTTTTTGGATAAGCGCGCGGTTCTTGAACTCATCGCGAGCAAGCTCGCTCTACAGAGGGGCGGCCTTCAGGCATTTTAATGCCTTGAAATCACTGCGCACCTTGTCGATCTTCAGCGCCAGTTTCTGCCGTTGCTGCACGGTGCTTTCGGCCATCAGGTCGACAATCAGGCTGCGGGCCGCAGCTTCAGTCTGGGCGTAGGCTTGTCGATAGTCCGGGGTCCACAGGCTTTCCCGGTCCACCAGTAACTGTTCCATTTTTTGCGGAAAATCGCTGCTGGCGCGTTGCCCCACGGCTGCGATGAATTGCGCCTGCCAGTGAGCCCGGTTGCCGATCCACTGTTTGTTCTGCTCGCCCAGTGCGATCGACCAGGCGGTCACTCGATTCTGCTGGCTGGCGCTTAATGGTCCCAGCCATGCATCCAGGCGTTTGCTCATGCGCTCGCCGCGCTCCTTGATCTGCTGTTCCAGGGACGGTTTCAGGTATTCGTCCTGGCGCTTGCGCAGGTCCTTGGCCAGCGCCTCGTTCATTTCCTCGACCTGCTGGTCGTCCAATCCCTGCAGCAACTCGATGGCCGATGGCGTGACTTCGCGCGCGACCTCGGCAATAGCCTGTTTGGCTTGCGTGGTACGGGTTTGCAGAGCGGCGTCGGTCACCTGATTGCTGTCGACCATCTGTTGCAAACGGTCCAGCCAGCCCAGGTAGCCCGGCAGTTGCGTGGTGCAATGCCAGGCCAAGTGTTCCTTGAGTTTGTCGTTGAACCAACTCTTTTGCCCGGCGTTCATGTCCAGGTAGTCGTTGAGGGTCCAGGGGATGATCACATCGAGGTTGCGGTAGGCCAGGCCGACGCGGTTGCAGCCTGCAAGCACCAGGCTCAGGGTCAGCAATATCACCAGGAGTTTTAACCGACGCAGCATGGGCGAGTCCTTGCGCAGACGAGAGTAATGCATCTGAACTCGCCATGGGCGCGACAGTTCAGCACATCAATAAAACGATCGTTCCGCCTTCAAGGTCAACAGGCCATCACATTGCGAATTGCGCCCAGAGTAGGCCGAGCAATCGCCGCCGCTGAGGCTGGAGTCGCTGTAGATCAGGTCAAGGTCAATGCCCATCCAGGGGCGAGAGAACTTCACCGACCAGTCGCTGAAGTTACTGATGGAGCCGCCATCGGCCACTGAAACCGGGGCGCCCAACTGGTGAGTGGTGTACTTCATGCTGACGCCGATGCCGAAGGGCTGAGTGCCTCCCAGGTCGGCAAACAAGGTGCTGTCACGGCGGTCTGGGTCGTTGCTGAAAGACGCGCCGAAGCGATTGCCCAGCAAGTTGAGACCTCCGTAGAGTTCCTGGCTATCGAGGGGGCTTAGCTTGGGGTAGCTGTAATGAATCATCCCCAACTCATAGCCCAGGGTCTGGTCGAAAGGGCGCTTGAAACCCATATAGGAATCGACTTCCAGATTGCTGGTCGGCGAAATGCCCATGCTGGGTGAGAATTGTCCGAAGTACAGGCCGCTGTTGTGGGCCAGGTCCAGTCCGCCATGGAAGGAGTCGCTGCCCGCAGACGTGGGTTTGACCAGGCCCTGGGCCATGCTGCGGCTGGGGCTGGTGCCTAACTTGAGGTCGAAATCGCCCAATTCACGCTGGAAGACCTGCGCTTGGGCAACGGGGCAAGCCAACAGGGCGCTGACCAGGAGGATGCATATTTTGAGCACGCTTCACTCCGTAAAAAGCGAGGAGCAGTAACCGGAAATATCAGGAAAGTGCCTGATCTAGACGTGTGCAAGCATACCGGCGAAAGCCTGGCGATGAGGCCCGTTCGTCGATTAGTTAAGCAAGGGGTGTATCAAGATGGGTGTTGCGGGCTCTAGTCCTAGCGCCTTGGAAGGCAAAGCGCATAGGGACCAGGTGTGATGCGCAAGCTGCTTTTTTTAAGCTTACTTCTTGCCCAGCGTAATCTGCTTGGACGGACCGAAAGTCTGACCGCTCACGCCTTTGGCAATCTGCTGGATCTCGCCACCGGATTTGAGGAAGGCAGCAATTTGGTTGTTGATCGATTCGCTGGTTTCAACGGCCGGAGCTGGCTTTGCTTTGCTGTTGGATGCTTTTACGCGCATGGCGGCCACTAACCTGTAGAAAATTAACTTGGCCAAACATCGTACATGAAAAGCTTGACAATTGCTTGGTAAATATCCTCCTGAAATAAGCGGTGCTGTTGGAAATTGGCTAAGTTGACGTTTGAAAAAATACCTAACTCGCTGTTTTAACTACGAACCCTCGAGGAAGCGTGCCTGGATCATCGGTGAAGTCGAGGGTGTTGATCAGACGAGCGGGACCGCCCGCACTCAGGACATGATTTTTCGGGGTTGCGCGCCTGGACGCGGCACCGCCGCCGCCAAACTCGGGTAGAATGCCGCCCACGCAATGAGGGTATTGGAAATGGCTTTAGTCGGGCGCTACAACAGCTTGCAAGTGGTTAAACACACTAACTTTGGTTTGTACCTGGACGGTGATCAAGAGGGAGAAATCCTCTTGCCCAATCGGTATATCCCCAAAGATATTCCCAGTGAAGATGAAGACTGGCTTAACGTTTTTATTTATCTGGACAGCGATGACAAGCTCATTGCCACCACGGAAAAACCGAAAGTTCAGGTGGGCGAGTTTGCCAGTCTGAAAGTTGTTGAAGTGAATAGTATCGGCGTCTTCCTGGATTGGGGCCTGCCCAAAGACTTGCTGCTGCCGTACTCCGAAGAAAAACGCCAGATGACGGCGGGTGAATATTGCGTCGTGCATGTCTATCTCGATAAACACACCAAGCGCATCACCGCCACCGCTCGCCTTGATCGCTATCTGGACAAGACCCCGGCTAACTACCAGGTCGGTCAGGAAGTTGACTTGCTGGTAGCCGAAGCGACCGATATGGGCTTCAAGGCCATCATCAATAACAAACACTGGGGTTTGATTCACAAGAACGAAGTGTTCAAGTTCCTGCGTCCGGGCAAGGAAGAGAAAGGCTTTATCAAGGAGATTCGTGCCGACGGCAACATCAGCCTGAGCCTGCAGCCGGTGGGCGAAGAAGCCGCTTCGAGCCTGAACTCGAAGATCCTCGCCAAGTTGCGTGACAACAACGGCACCTTGCCGGTTAGCGACAAAAGCGACCCGGCGGTGATCAGCAGCTTGTTCGGTGTCAGCAAGGGCAACTTCAAGAAGGCCATTGGGGCGCTCTACAAGCAAGGGCACATTGTGATTCACTCGGATCGTATTGAGCTGAGCTGACCATCCGAGAGTGCGCGGGCAGCAGGACGTGGCTGGCCGCTTGGTGTTCACCTTCCGACGCAGCTGTTCCTATCGGGCGCGGCTGGCCCGCCTGGTTTTCCCACGCGTGCGTGGTTGATGTGGCGCAAAGCCATGCTCGGGGCTAATCTCAATGCGTGGATTGACCTGCAATAAGAGAGCAGGACGGTACCGCTGCAGGGCACACGAGCGATTGCTTGAACGATCAGTCAAAATCGTGATCAATTCAGTAATAGTTCGTTGTGGTTTCAGGCGAGCATTACGTAGGACTTAGGGCTACTATCTGTAGGAAGCGGTTACAGAATTCCAGCCGCTCGGCACTACCCTCAAAGGGGGCACCATGAAAGATAAACTGCAAAACTGGCTGCACGACCTCGGCGTCGCACTCGGCTTGATCGAGCCACCGCTGCAACCGGTGCCAATTCGCACCGATGATGAGCAGCGTCGCCCACGTCGCAGGTAAGTCCTGAAAAGCGCTCGAACGATTGTTGCTGGTATCGGGCGAGCGCTGCCGGGTGAGTTATTTGGGGCCATTCCCTGTCCCTAAAGGTCGCGCTCGCGGGCTAAATCCTTCCGAAACTCCCTCCCACGGTGTATTCGTCTGATTATGGAGATTTCCTGGTCGGATATTTCCCATCGTGTTAAGCGTCAGCTTTTTCGTTATTTGAATTTCCCATACTCCTTTTCCCTCAAGGCAAAGGCAGCACTCAGGCCGCCTCGGCCACCGGCTCCGGCCGACGGGACAGCAAACTCACCAACACAAAGCTCACCAGGCCAACCCCCAGGCTGTAATAGATCGGCGTATTGGCATCCAACCCATCCTTGATCATGAACACCAACGCGGTGACAAAGCCTAGCGTCATGGACGTAATGGCACCCGAGGTGGTCGCCCGCTTCCAGTAGATTGCGCCAATCAACGGAATCAACATACCGCCCACCAACAGGTTGTAGGCCAGGGTTAGAGCGCTGATCACGTCGTTCACCACCAGGGCGATACCCAATACGGCGATGCCGGTCAGTGCTGTGAACAGGCGGTTGATCTTCAGGCTCGACTGTTTGCCACCGCGCAGACGCGGCAGCAGGTCTTCGGTCAGTACGGTGGAAGCGGCGAGCAAGCCGGCGCTGGCAGTGGACATCATCGCGGCCAATGCGGCGGCGATCACCAGGCCACGAATACCCTCGGGCAACGACACTTTGACGATTGCGGCAAAGGCGTTGTTGACGTTGTCCAGGTCCGGGATCAGCACATGGGCGGCCATGCCGATCAGCGCACAGGCCAAGCCGTAGAGAATGCAGTAGACGCCAGCGAAGGTGCCAGCGTACTTGGCGACTTTTTCGTCACGAGCAGTGAACACCCGTTGCCAGATGTCCTGGCCGATCAGGATGCCGAAGAAGTAGATCATGAAGTAGGTGATGATGGTGTCCCAGCCGATGCTGGTGAAGCTGAAGCTCGATGCCGGCAGCTTGGCCACCAGTTCATCCCAACCGCCGACGCGGTACAGGCAGATCGGCAGCAGGATAAACATCAGGCCGACGGTCTTGATCACGAACTGCACGATGTCGGTCAGGGTCAGCGACCACATGCCGCCGATGGTCGAGTAAACCACCACCACGCCACCGCCCACCAACACCGAGATCCAGAACGGCAGGTCGAACAGCACTTGCAGCACGGTGCCGATGGCCAGGATCGAAGTCACGCCGATCATTAGCGCGTAGGCCAGCATGATCACCGCGCTGGCCTGGCGGGCCATTGGGTTATAGCGTTTTTCCAGCACCTGGGTGACGGTAAAGATCTTCAGCTTCAGCAACGGTTTGGCCAGGAACAGGTTCAGCGCGATGATCCCCATGCCCAGTGCGGCGCACAGCCAGAACCCGGAAATCCCGTGGACATAACCCAGGCGCACGGTGCCTACCGTGGACGCACCGCCCAGCACGGTGGCGGCCATGGTGCCCATGTAGAGCGTCGGGCCGAGGTTGCGGCCGGCGACCAGGTAGTCTTCGTGAGTCTTGGCCCGACGCATGCCATAGTAGCCGAGCACGAGCATGCCGGCGGCGTAGATGAGTACGACGAATAAATCCAAAGCCATGATGAGAGTCTCCGATTATCTTTTTTATGGGCTATCAGGCGGCTTGACGCATCGCCGGTTTATCGAACGCATCCATGCGCTTGCTGCGAGGATTTTTCGGCCCATAAACAGAGGCCGATTCCGGAAAAAGACTGAGCAAACTCAGGTGAACCACCGAAGCCAGGCCCAGGGTCACCACCAGGCCGATCCTCAGCGATGGACCACGCCGGGCAGTACACAGAGCATCTCGTACAGCAAGTTAGCGCCCAGCAGCGAGGTGTTGCCGGTGGTGTCGTAGGGCGGCGAAACCTCTACCAGATCGCAACCAACCAGGTCTAGGCCCTGGCAGCCACGGATGATTTCCATGGCCTGGATAGTGGTCAGCCCGCCAATTTCTGGCGTACCGGTGCCAGGTGCCCACGCCGGGTCGATGCCGTCGATATCAAAGCTGAGGTACACCGGGCCGCCGCCGACTTTTTCCCGCACTTCAGCCATCAAGGGTGCGAGGGAGTGATGCCAGCATTCCTCGGCCTGGATCACGCGAAAGCCCTGTTTACGGCTCCAGTTGAAGTCTTCGGCGGTGTAGCCCTGGGCCCGCAGGCCGATCTGTACCACGCGATCGCAATCGAGCAGGCCTTCTTCCACGGCGCGACGGAAGGTAGTGCCGTGGGCGATTTTCTCGCCAAACATATGATCGTTGACGTCGGCGTGGGCATCGATGTGCACCAAGCCAACCTTGCCGTGTTTTTTGTGGATCGCTCGCAGGATCGGCAGGGTGATGGTGTGGTCGCCGCCCAGGGTCAGGGGGATGACCTTGTGCTCAAGGATCTCATCGTAGGCTTCTTCGATGATGCGCACGGCGTCCAGCAGGTTGAAGGTGTTGATGGCGACGTCGCCGATGTCGGCAACCGATAGCGAGTCAAACGGCGCGGCACCGGTGGCCATATTGTAGGGGCGGATCATCACCGATTCGGCGCGAATTTCCCGGGGGCCGAAGCGGGTGCCGGGACGCAGTGAGGTACCAATGTCCAGAGGCACGCCGATAAAGGCAGCGTCCAGGCCTTCGGCCGATTGCAGATGGGGAAGACGCATCATGGTGGCGATGCCGGCGAAGCGCGGCATTTCATTGCCGCCCAGTGGTTGGTGGAAAATCTTGTCCACGGGATTACCTCATCGTTATTTTGTTTATTAGAGGCCGATTCTGCGAAATGCCGAGGGTGGAAAGAATCGCTGTGGGCAAATACTTAGTTCATATTTTTCTAAACTAAAGCCTGAGGTAGACTGCGCAGTGATCATTCTCACGCTCCACGTGGGAATGCCGCCCTGGACGCTCTGCGTCCGCTCTTAAGCGGAGAACCCATGGCCAGCGCCTTGCCCGACCTCAAACTCTTGCGCATCTTTGTCAGCGTCGTGCGGCACCAGGGGTTTGCCAACGCCCAGCACGAACTCAACCTGTCGACGTCGGCCATCAGCACTTACATGAGCCAACTGGAAGGCGCGTTGGGTCTGGTGCTGTGCCACCGTGGCCGAGGCGGTTTCAGCCTGACCAGCAAGGGCGAGTTGTTCCACCAGGAAACCCTGCGCCTGTTGGGCGAGCTGGAAGGCTTCGAACAATACGCCGCCGCACTCAAAGGCGAACTGCGCGGCACTCTCAAGCTGGGCGTGCTGGACTCCACCGTCAGCGACAAGGCACTGCCGTTTGCCGAAGTGATCGGCGCCTACAGCCTTGAGCATCCGGCGGTGCATTTGCACCTGTCGGTGATGAGCCCTTACGAATTGCAGTTGGGCGTACAGGACAATCGCCTGGACTTGGCCATCGGTGCCTTTTCCACACGCATGAGCGGGTTGATGTATATGCCGCTGTATCGCGAACAGCACTGGCTGTATTGCAGCTCCCGCCATCCGTTGTTCAACGAGCGGCGCATTCCCGAACAGGTGATCACCCAGCAGCGCATGGTCGGCCGTGGTTACTGGAGCCAGGCGGAACTGGCGCGCCACGGCTTCAAGCACAGCGCCGCCACTGTGGAAAGTATGGAGGCACAGTTGATTCTGGTGCTGTCCGGCGCTTACATCGGCTACTTGCCGGAGCACTATGCCCAGGCCTGGGCCGACAAGGGCGACTTGCGGGTATTACTGCCGGCAACCTTCGGTTATCAGGCGCCGTTCTCGATGATTATGCGCCGGGGCCGCAGCCGCGAGCCGCTGATCCAGACTTTCCGCGATTTGCTTAAAGCCCAGCTCAACCAGGCCTGATTCCCATGTCCAGACCCCAATGCCCACGCTGTATGCGCCCCGCCAGCCATTGTTTATGCGCGCTGATCCCCAGCCTCGACAGCCGTACTCGCGTATTGCTATTGCAGCATCCCAGTGAGGTCAACCATGCCTTGAATACGGCGCGGCTGGCGGCGTTGGGGTTGGAGAATGCGCAGTTGGTGGTGGGGGAGGTGTTTGACGATTTACCGGCGCTGTTGAACCCGCCGGGGTATCAGGCGCGGTTGTTGTTTCCCGCTGAGGGTGCGCAGCCATTGCAGCCTTACACGCCGTCCGACGAACCGTTGTTGCTGGTGGTCCCCGATGGCACCTGGCGCAAGGCGCGCAAGTTGCTGCACCTCAATCCACTGCTGGCGGCACTGCCTCGGGTGACGTTGGCCGAGGGCGCTGTTTCCCGCTATCGGCTGCGCAAGGCACCGGGGCCTGGGGCATTGTCGACGGTAGAGGCGATTGTGCAGGCGTTGCAGGTGCTGGAAGCTCCGGCCTCATTTGAGCCGTTATTAAGGCCGTTTGAAGCGTTGATCGAAGGGCAGATTGCGGCTATGGGCGAAGAGGTTTTTCAGAGAAATCATGGCGAACCATCGCCGTAAGTGCTGAACCTGTGGCGAGCGGGCTTGCCCGCGTTGGGCCGCGTAGCGGCCCCAATAGAGCCACTGCGATCTGTCAGGAAGACTGCAGTTGTTGGTTTTAGGGCTGCTTCGCAGCCCAACGCGGGCAAGCCCGCTCGCCACAACAAGCCCGCTCGCTACAAGTTCTTTGTCAGCCACCCAGTCTACCGTTCGCGCATTGCCTCCGTCCGTGCCTTCAACACTGGCTTGAGTAAGTAATCCAGCACACTCTTCTCCCCGGTAATAATGTCTACCGTTGCCACCATCCCCGGAATGATCAGCAGCGGTTTGGCATCCCCGCCCAGATGGTTTTTATCGGTGCGTACCTGGATCAGATAGAAACTGTTGCCCTTGTCATCGGTAATCGTATCGGCGCTGATCAACTCCAGCTTCGCCGCCAGCCCACCGTAGATGGTGTAGTCGTAGGCACTGAACTTGACCATCGCCTTCTGTCCCGGATGCAGGAACGCCACATCCTGCGGGCGCACTTTGGCCTCGATCAGCAAGTTGTCTTCCAGGGGCACGATTTCCACCATATCGCTGCCCGGCTGGACCACGCCACCGATGGTGTTGACCTTCAATTGCTTGATCACCCCATGCACCGGCGAGACCACGGTGGTGCGGCTGACCCGGTCGTCGATGGCGATGCTCGTGGCGGTGATTTTCGACAGGTCGGTGCGTTTTTCATTGAGTTCCTTGGCCGCGTCCGAACGAAAGCCCTGCACCGATTCGTCGATCTTGCTCTTGATCTCATTGATCGCCGACTCCGCCCTTGGGATCGCCAGGGTGGTCGCGTTCAATGAGCCACGAATCTCCACAGCGCTGCGTTTGAGCCTCAGGATTTCTACCGGCGACACCGCGCCGGTGCCCACCAGCGGCGCCGACATGTTCATCTCTTGCTGCAGCAACGCCAGGCTGGAACTGAACTGGCCCTGCTTGGAGCGAAACTCCGCCAGTTCCTGGGTTTTCTGCCGCAGTTGTTCGGTCAACGTCCGTTGTTCGCTGTTCAGGCGTCGCTGGCGTTGTTCATATAAAGAGCGCTCGTCCTCGGCCACCTGCGGCGCCTTGGCGATCACTTCGTCTGACAGCTTGAACGGCCGGCCTTCAGCCTCAGCGGACAGTCGCTCGACCTGGGCGATCAGCGCAAAACGGTCGACCTCGCTTTCGCCCTTGTTGGAACGAAAACGCGTGTCGTCCAGTTGCAGCAAGGTGTCGCCTTTATCGACCATTTGTCCTTCGCGCACGAAAATCTGCGTGACGATACCGCCCTCCAGGTTCTGGATCACTTGCACCTTGCTCGATGGGATGGCCTTGCCTTCGCCCATGGTTACTTCATCGAGCACGGCGAAATTGGCCCAGACCAGGGCGCTGATGATCAGGGCGGCGGTGAGCCACACGGTGATGCGCGAGCCTCGTGGCGAATCCTGCAGCGAGGCACCGGCCACTTCGGGCATGAATTCGCTTTCGGCGCTTTTGCCAAAGCTTGAAAAATAGCCCCGTGAATCGGTAGACGCTGACATGGTAGGGCTCCTAGACCGCCGCCGAGCCGACACGGCCCTTGCGCAGTGCATCGATGACGCTTTCTTTCGGGCCATCGGCAACGATCCGGCCGTTGTCCAGAACGATCAGACGATCCACCAGGCTGAGCATCGAGGTGCGATGGGTCACCAGCAGCAAGGTCTTGCCCTTGATCCAGTGTTCCAGGCGCTGGCGCAGGAGTTCTTCGCTGCTGTTGTCCATGGCGCTGGTGGGTTCGTCCAGCAGCAGGATAGGCGGGTCGAGTAGCAGCGACCGCGCCAGCAGCACCGCCTGGCGCTGGCCGCCGGAAAGCAGTTGGCCGCGCTCACCCACTGGGCGGTCGAAGCCCTGCGGGTGTTGGCGGGCCAGTTCGCTGACGCCGGTCAGTTCGGCTACTTCGAGCATCCGCGCGTCGCTGATGTAGCGGGCGCCGAGGGTCAGGTTATCGCGCAAGCTACCGGCCAGCAGCGGCAGGTCATGGGCGACGTAACCCACTTGCTGACGCAGGTCGGCCACATCCAGTTGCCGCAGGTCGAGGCCGTCCAGCAGCAATTGGCCTTCATCGGGCGCATAAAAACCCATCACCAGTCGCCCGAGTGTGCTTTTGCCCGAGCCGCTACGGCCGATGATGCCGACGCGTTCGCCGGCCTTGAGGCTGAAACTGATAGTGGCCAGGGCCGGGGCGTTTTGCCCGGCGTAGCGGAAGGTCACTTGGTTAACCTCCAGCGCTCCGGTCAATTGTGTGCGCTCCAGCGGGCGCTGGTGCGGGTCGCGCTCCTGGGGCAAGGACATCAGCGCGTCGGTGCTGCGCATGGTCAGTTGCGCCTGTTGGTAGCGGGTGATCAGCCCGGCGATCTGCCCCAGCGGTGCCAATACCCGGCTGCCGAGCATGTAAGTCGCCACCAGCGCACCGACGCTGAGGTTGCCGGCAATGATGCTGTAGACCCCGGCGACGATGGTTGCCATCCCGGAAAACTGCTGGATAAACAGCGTGCCGTTGGTTGCCAGCGCCGACAGGGTGCGCGCGTGGCTGTCGAGGCGGGTGAGCGCGCCGTGGGTACTTTCCCACTGGTGCTGGCGTTCGCTTTCGGCGCTGCAGGCCTTGAGGGTTTCCAGGCCGCCGAGGGTTTCGATCAGCAGGGCCTGGCGTTCAGCCCCCAGGACCAGGCTTTTTTGCACGGTATCGCGCAGGCGAGTCTGGATGATCAGGGCGAAGAGGATGGTCAGTGGAAACGCGCACAGCGGGATGATCACCAGCCAGCCACCCAACAGGCCAATCACCACCAACATCAGTACGGCGAAGGGCAAGTCGATCAGGCTGGTAAGGGTCACGGCGGTGAGGAATTCCCGCAGGCCCTGGAAGTCATGGATGCTCTGGGCGAAGCCGCCGATGGTCGCGGGTCGGGCCTTCATCGACATACCGGTGATGCGCTCGAACAAGGTGGCGGAAAGAATTACGTCGGTTTTCTTGCCGGCAGTGTCCAGCAAATGGGCGCGTACCACCCGCAGCACCAACTCAAAACTGGTGCCGATCAACAACCCGATGGCCAGCACCCACAAGGTCGAGACCGCCTGGTTGGGCACCACGCGGTCGTAGGTTTGCATGACGAACAGCGGCACCATCAGCCCCAGCAGGTTGATCAGGAAACTGGCGAGAATCGCATCGCTGTAGAGCCAGCGGGACAGTTTTAGGGTGTCGCGAAACCAGGCTTCAACCCGAGGCACCAGAGGCGCGCGCAGGTCTTCGATTTCGTGACGGGGGCGGGCGAACAGGGCCTGGCCGCTGTAGGCCTCGGCCAGCTCTTCGCGGCTGACCCATTGCTCGCCACCTTCGGCTTCGCTGGGTAAAATCAGCGCCTGGCCATCTTCGCTCCAGCGTCTGAGGACGGCGCAACGGCCGTCCTTGAATATCAACAAGACCGGTAGGTTTAACGCTGAAATCGCTCCCAATTCGCGACGCAGTAACCGCGCCTGCAAACTGGCCCGCGCCGCTGCCCGTGGCAACAACTCCAGGCTCAGGCGCTGTTGCGCCAACGGCAAACCGGCACTCAGGCTGGAACGGCTGACGGTGCAGCCGTGCAGTTTGCAGAGGATCAGCAGACCGTCGAGCAGCGGGTCATCAAAGCTCTGGCGCGGGTCGATGCCGGTGTTCAGCGGTTCCATTTGGGTCACGGCGGTGTGCTCCAGGGCGTAGGGCTACTTCATTTCAGGCAAGTGGGCATCGCTTCTGACTTCCGACTGGGCAATGGCTTCGGCCGGCACCACCACGCGTTCCTTGTTCAGCAACTCGCCTATGTTGGCCAGCACGCGGTACATGGAGAACTCTTCGGTGTAGCGCACTTCGGTGTAGCGTCGGTTGGCGTTGTACAGCTCGTTTTCACTGTCTAACAGGTCGAGCAGGGTGCGTTGGCCAAGGCCGAACTGATCCTGATAGGCCATCCGCACCCGTTGGGTGGTTTCGGCGTATTCCCGTGCGGTGGGGGTCTGCACGCGCGCGTTGTCCATCGCATGCCAGGCTAGCGAGAGGTTTTCGTTGAGCATGCGCAGGGCGTTGTTGCGGATGTCCATGGCCTGGTTGATCTTGTGGGAGTCCGACGCCAGGCGTGCCTTGTCGCTGCCGCCACGGAACAGGTTGTAGTTCATCACCACGCCGACCCGCCATTCATTGTCGTGGCCGAGATCACCCTGCACATTATTGTTGGCGCCCACCGCCGCCTCGGCATCGAAGCGCGGGTAGAACGGCGATTTGGCCACTTCGTACTGACTTTCGGCGGCCATCACATCGGCCTGGGCGGATTTCAGGTAGGGGTTGTTCTCCAGCATGCTTCGCCTTGCGCCGAGCATGTCAGCGGGCAGTTCTCCCTTGATTGAGGCCGGGCCTTCCAGCTCATCGGGCAGACGACCGACAACGCTGAAGAAATTCGACTCGGCGTCCTGCAAGTCGACCATCGCCGTTTGGTAGTTGTTTTCCGCCAGGGCCCGACGGGCAGTGGATTGATCGCTGTCGGCGGTGCTGCCGATGCCGCGCTGAGTGCGCAGGCCGATCTGGTCATTGACCCGCAGGTGCGCCTGCAGGTTGTTTTTTGCCAGGGTCAGCAACTCCCGCCGTTTCAGCACTTCCAGGTACACCTCGGTGGTGCGCAAGGCCAGGCTCTCGGCGGTGCCACGGGTGTAATAGGCTCTGGAGTTGACCACGGCGCCCGTGCGCTGCACTTCGTTGGAGGTGTTGAAACCGTCAAAGAGCATTTGCCGCAAGCGCAGTTCCGACTGGGTGTAGTTGTCGGTTTGCGTATTGTGGTTGTTCCCTCGCGCCCGTGTGGTGCTGTTGTCGCTATAGCCGCGGCCATAGGCAGCGTTGAGGTCGAGGCTGGGGTAAAAACCGCCCCGGGCCACTTTCACATCTTCATCGGCCGAGAGCCGGTTGTTGCGGCTGGCGTTCAGTTCAGGATGGCTGTCCAGAGTGCTTTGGATCGCTTGGGTCAGCGACATGGCTTGGGTATTGGCGCAGGCCATGGCGATCAGAATCGCGCTGCAGAGTGGGGTCAAAACGCGCATGGGGTACATCTCCCGCTGTCAGTGTTGCTAGCTTGTCGCCATTTATTTGACGAATTTTAATGATCAAACCGTCTCAGGCTTGTAACAACACAGCTAAGAACATTTGCGGGGCAAGCTAAGAAGAATTTCTCATAATGGTTATGCACAAAAAAACTTATGCGTTCGGCTTGAAGCAATACATTGTTCAAACCACAGGCCTTGAATTTTAAGCGCTATGGCGCGTTTTCGGGCTCAAGGAAAGTTCAATCGCAAATGTAGTCGGGTGAAGGTTGAGAGGAAAAAAAGGAATTCAAAGGTGACGGTTTTTTGTCACCTGCCTTTTTGGATGGCTCTTTTTAGCAGGTGTGTAGGGGTTGGCTGAGCTTGATTTGATTCAGTTTTGTGCCACTGCTTGCGGTATGCCGAGAGCCCTCCAGTCGCCAGCCTGGTGATTCATGAATCCGCTGCATTTGTGCACGTAACCGATGTGCCGACCTGGGTCGGACATGGAGAAGAGCACATGGCTAAGCTAATCGGTGTTGTCAGCAAGATCGTTGGGGAAGTCTTTGCCGTCGCGGGGGATGGCAGCCGCCGTGCCCTGACCGAAGGCGACCGCCTGTTCGCTGGCGAGCAACTGCAGACCGGCGCTGCTGGCGCGGTGGCGGTGCACTTGCAAAACGGCCATGAACTGACCCTTGGGCGCGACAGCAGCTTGAGCCTGTCACCGCAATTGCTGGCAAGCCAGGCGCCCCAGGTCAACACGCCCGACAGTGTGACGCCCACCGAGGCGATGCTGACCGATGTCCAGCAGCTGCAAAAAGCTATTGCCGCCGGCGCCGACCCGACCCAAACCGGCGAAGCCACCGCTGCCGGCCCCACTGGTACCAACGCTTCTGGCGCCTTGGGTGGCGGGCATTCCTTTGTGCTGCTGACGGAGGTGGCTGGGCGGGTGGAACCGGTCATCGGCTTTCCGACGGCCGGCTTTGGTGGGATTCCCGAGTTTGCGCTATTCCAGGTCGCGGGAGAGCCCGATACCGGCAACGACACCCCTGTGGTTGCGCCGCCACCGGTCCTGCCACCCGATAATCCGGTGACCTTGAGCGGGTTGACGGTCGAAGGCGGTGAAGTGACCGTCAACGAGGCCAACCTGGCCTTGGGTTCAGCGAGCAATCCGGCGGCGCTGGTGCAAACCGGCACCTTCAGCGTCTCGGCACTCGATGGCTTGCAGAGCCTGACGGTGGGCGGGATCAGTGTCGTCAGCGGCGGCGTGGCCAGTGGCTTCCCGCAAAGCATCACCACCGGGCTGGGCAACACCTTGAGTATCACCGGGTATAACGCCACCACCGGGGTGATCAGCTACAGCTATACCTTGACCGGCAATGAAGCCCATTCGGCGGGCGGCGGTACCAACAGCCTGGGCGAACAGTTCAGCGTGGTCGCCACTGACAGCGACGGCGACTCGGCCACAGGTTCGCTGGATGTCACGGTTATCGATGATGTACCCAGGGCCATCAACGACACCCCCGAAGGCAGCGCTTCGGAAAGCCAATTGATCCTCACTGGCAATGTATTGGGCAACGACGTGCAAGGCGCCGACCGTGTCGCCAGCGGCCCGATCGTCGGCGGTACGTTTGCCGGGCAGTACGGCACCCTGGTCCTGCAGGCTGATGGCAGCTACATCTACACGTTGAACACGGGCGACGCGGACTTTATTGCCCTGCACGGCGGCGGCAATGGTACGGAAACGTTTGCCTATACCCTGACCGATGCCGATGGCGATACCAGCACCGCCAACCTGGTGCTGCAAGTGCACAACAACGACGATCCAGTGGTGATTGGCGGTATCAACGTCAACGGTGCTGACATGACCCTCTACGAAAAAAACCTGACCGATGGCAGCAGCCCTGACGCCACGGCACTGACCCGTACCGGCAACCTGACAGTGTCGGCGGTGGATGGTCTGCAGAGTCTCAATGTAGGTGGCATCAACGTGGTCGCTGGTGGCGTAAGCGCAGGCTTTCCGCAATCGATCGTTACCGGGTTGGGCAACACCCTGACCATCACCGGCTATAACGCGGCCACTGGGGTCGTCACCTACAGCTACACCTTGACCGGCAATGAAGCTCATTCGGCGGGCGGCGGTACCAACAGCCTGGCCGAGAGCTTCAGCGTCGTCGCCACGGATACCAATGACAGTTCGGCCACGGGCGCGTTGCATATCAGTGTGGTTGATGATGTGCCGCAGGCAGTTGATGATAGCAACCTCAGCACTGCGTCTGAAAGCTTGCAAACCCTCAGCGGCACCGTGCTCAGCAACGATGTGCAAGGCGCTGATCGTGTGGCCACCGGGCCTATCACAGCGGGTACTTTTGCCGGGACTTACGGCACGCTGGTACTGGCCGCCGACGGTACTTACACCTACACACTGAACCCAGCAGACACCGACTTCATCGCCCTGCACGGCGGCGGTAACGGCACCGAAACCTTCGCCTACACACTGACCGATGCCGATGGCGACACCAGCACTGCCAATCTCGTCTTGCAAGTGCATAACAACAACGACCCGGTCGTGCTCACTGGCCTGGAAGTGAACGGCGGCGAACTCACTGTCTACGAGAAAAACCTGCCGTTGGGCAGCGCTACAGACACTCCTGCCCTGACCCAAAGCGGCACCTTCACCGTCACCGCGCTGGATGGTTTGCAAACCTTGACCGTGGGCGGCATCAGCGTCGTCAGCGGCGGGGTGGCGGCTGGTTTTCCACAGTCGATCCCGACCGGTTATGGCAACACCCTGACCATCACCGACTACAACGCGACCACGGGCGTAATCAGCTACAGCTACACCCTCAACGGTACCGATAGCCACCCGACTGGCGCTGGCGCTAACAGCATCAGTGAATCCTTCGTTGTAACGGCCGCCGACTCTGATACCAACACCGCTACCGGCTCGCTGGACGTTACCATCGTCGATGACGTGCCTAAGGCGGTTGATGACAGCAATCTCAATACCG